>NZ_JBITEO010000016.1:0-166634 GCF_044455245.1 Streptomyces sp. NPDC051310 | reverse complement strand
TGCGAGCCCCCCCGGCCGCGCCCGCCCCCCCCCCGCCCCGGCCGCCCCCCCCCCCCCCCCCCCCCCCCCCCCCCCCCCCCCCCCCCCCCCCCCCCCGGCGGCGTATCACGCAAGTGGTGCGTCAGTCGCGTGCGGCGACGGCTTCGACCTGCTGCTCGTGCAGCGCGTCCGGCTGCTGGTGGTCGTGGCCGTGGCCGTGCCGCTCGTGCTCGCCCGCGGCAGTGGGGGAGGACTTCGCGACCACCACCGACGGCTGCCCGTCACGTCGCCGGCGCAGACCGGTCAGGGTGATCAGCAGGCCGGCGAGCGCGATGGCGGTCACCACGGTGAGGCCGGGCCGGAAGCTGTCCAGTACCTCCTGCTTGGAGCCGCCCTCGGCGCCGCCGGCGGTGATGACGGCGGTCACCACGGCGAGGAAGAGGGCGCCGCCCACCTGGACCGAGGTGTTCAGCAGCCCCGACACCATGCCCTGTTCGTGGTCGTCCACGCCGCTCGTGGCCTGGATGTTGAGCGACGGGAAGGTCAGCGCGCAGGCCGCGCCCAGCAGCAGCATCGACGGCAGGATGACGGCGGCGTACCGCGGCGTCAGGTCCACCTGGAGGAAGATCGCGTACGCGACGACGAGGAGCGCGAAGCCGGTGGCGATCACGCGGGGCGTGCCGAACCGGTCCACCACGTCGCCGATCTTGGTGGAGGAGAGGGCCACCAGCACACCGGCCGGGAGGAACGCGAGCGCCGTCTGCAGGGCGCTCCAGCCGAGCAGCGACTGCATGTACTGCGTCACGATGAACTGGAAGGCGACGTACGAGCCGAAGAAGGCGGCGGCGCCCAGTTGCGCCCGCAGCTGCGTACCGGAGCGCAGTACGCCGAGCCGCAGCAGCGGGCTCGCGGTGCGCCGCTCGACGGTCACGAAGACGGCGAGCAGGACGGCGGACGCGAGGAACGACAGCAGGGTGCGGGGCGAGGCCCAGCCTGCCTCGGGCGCCTCGACGACCGTGAAGACCAGCAGCAGCATCGCGGCCGTACCGGTGACGGCGCCCGGCAGGTCGTAGCCGCCGCGGGCGTCGTCACGCGGGCTGCGCGGGATCAGCTTGATGCCGACGGCCAGGGCGATCAGGGCGACCGGCGCGGGCAGCAGCATGGTCCAGCGCCAGCTCAGCTCGGTCAGGAGACCGGACAGCACCAGGCCCATGGAGAAGCCGGTCGCGGCGCAGGTGGTGTAGATCGACAGGGCCCGGTTGCGCTGCGGCCCCTCCTTGAACGTGGTGGTGATGATCGACAGGCCGGCCGGCGCGGTGAACGCGGCGCTCAGGCCCTTGATGAAGCGGCTGGCGATCAGCAGCGGGCCGGAGTCGACGAGACCGCCCAGCAGCGAGGCGAGCGCGAAGACCGCGAGGGCTATGAGGAAGACCCGGCGGCGGCCGAGCAGGTCGGCGGCGCGGCCGCCGAGCAGCAGCAGACCGCCGTAGCCGAGGATGTAGCCGCTGACGATCCACTGCAGGGTGGCGGTGGAGAGGCCGAGATCGGCCCCGATGGACGGCAGGGCGACACCGACCATCGATACGTCGAGGGCGTCGAGGAACATCGCGGCGCACAGGACCAGCAAGGTGCCCCACAGCCGCGGGCTCCAGCGCTCCTGCGGCGCGGGGGAGGAAACGGTGAGCGGAGAAGTCATGAGGGAGACAGTACATGCACATGCATTGAATGCAAGTGCATTTAATTCCGATGCAACAAAGGGCGTCGTCTCTGCTAACTTGGGTCCATGGCAGCGATGAAGTCCGAGCGTGCGCTCGTGGAGCAGTGGCACGACGTGCGCGCGCTGCACGCCCGTACGACGTCCGAACTCGACCGCGAGCTCCACCCGTACGGTCTCGGCGCCAGCGACTTCGAGGTCCTCGACGTGCTCGCCGAGGGATCGCCGCAGGACGGTGGCTGCTCCTACCGCGTCCAGGAACTCGCGTCCCGGGTGCACCTCAGCCAGAGCGCCCTGTCCCGGCTCGTGGCCCGCCTGGAGAAGGACGGGCTCGTGACGCGCGGCATGTGCAGCGAGGACCGGCGCGGCGTGCGGGTGGCGCTGACGGACCAGGGCCGCGCCCGGCACGCCGAGGTGCGGCCCCTGCAGCGTGCCGTGCTCAGCCGGGTGCTGGCGGACGGTGCGCGGTCCGAGACAAGCTCTGCCGCCAGGTGACGGCGACCAGCGCTACGACCAGGTGACGGCGGCAAGCTCTAGGACCAGGTGACGGCGGAGTTCTCGCGCCACAGGCCGGCCAGCCGCTCGTCGCCCGTCACGGTCACCCTCCCGGCCGGAAGCCGGTTCCACAGCGTCAGGTAGAGCTGCTCGGCCGTTCCGCGGAGCTCGCAGTCCGCCGCCCCCTCGGCGCCCCGCGTCGCGCGCGGCGGCCCGGCCGACAGCCGGACGGTCCACACGTCATCCGTGTCGGTCGCCCGTACGCGCAGCACGCCCGGCTCCGGTGTACGCACCCGGCTCTTCTCCCGGGCGTGGAAGCCGCGGAGGAGCTCGTCGATCCCGTCCGCGGCCATCTCCGGGGCCACCTCCGCGGCCACTGCCGCGGCCGTCCGCGTGCTCACGGCACCGGGCGCCGCCGCCGTCCCGAGCGCGCACTGGGCGTCCACGCGGTGGATGGTCGTCTCGTGCGCCTGGCGCCGGGCCCAGAAGGCGCGCGGCGAGGGCGCGGGCATGAAGGTCCAGCACTCCAGGGTGTCGGGCGCCTCGGTCAGCGCCGCGACGAGCAACCGGTGGCCCTTCCGGAACCACTCCAGCAGCGCATCGCCGTCCAGGTCGGGCTCGCCGCCGTCGGGGTGGTACGACGTGTGCCCCTCCACCACGAAGGCGGTGGCCCAGCGGTGCACCATCCCGGTGTGTCGCAGCAGGTCCCGCACCTGCCACCCGGGGCAGGTGGGCACCGGTGCGCCGGGGCCGGCCTTCTCGGCCGCCTCGGCCAGCAACTCGCCCTCGCGGGCGAGGAATTCGATGTGAGCAGTGATCTCCATGCCCGGATTCTGACAGCGGCGGCCGGACTTCCGTCCGCCCGGACCGGCATGCGGACGCGGCGCCGCCCGCCCGCTTGGACCGCTCGCCCGGACGGCTCGCCCGGACGGCTCGCCCGGACGGCTCGCCGAGAGCGCGGCGCCCCCGTGGACTACGCCCCCGACCGCCCTTGCGGACCGCGTCCCCGGACCACCCGCGTGGACCGCGCCCGCGCACCGCCCGGGTCGCGGGTCACCGTACGGCCGTGGCGTTCCGTGCCGCGTAACCGATCAGCGCCGCGCCGCCCGCGAGCGCCGCCACCGTCGTCAGGGCGACCGGCAGCGAGAACCAGTCCGCCAGGAAGCCGATCGCGGGGGGCCCGAGCAGCATTCCGCCGTAGCCGAGGGTGGACGCGGCGGCCACGCCGCCGGGACCGGCGAGGGCTCCGGCGCGGGCCACCGCCACCGGGAAGATGTTCGCCAGGCCGAGGCCCGTCACGGCGAAGCCGACCAGTGCGAGCCACACCGTCGGCGCGAGCGCGCCCAGCAGCATGCCCACAGCCGCCGTCGCGCCGCCCGCCACCAGGGTCCTGGTCTGCCCGAGCCGCTGGAGCAGCGCCGTGCCGGAAAGCCGTCCGGCGGTCATCGCGAGCGCGAAGAGCGAGTATCCGGCCGCCGCCGCACCCGGATGGGCGGCGAGGTCCTGCTCCAGATGCAGCGCGCCCCAGTCCGCCATCGCGCCCTCGCCGTACGCCGTGCAGAGCGCGATCACGCCGAAGACCGCGACCGCGCCGCGCGCCCGCCGGTCGAGGCGCCGCTCCGCGGGCGCCGTGTCGGCGGGCAGCGCCTCGGGCGGAGCGGGACACGGGTGTCGCAGCAGTACGGGACCGGCCGCCGCGGTCAGCAGCAGGCCGGCGACCGTGAGGCCGAGCAGGTGAGCGGTGGGGGACAGGCCGCCGGCGACCAGCGCGCCGAGTCCGGCGCCGAGCATGCCGCCGAGGCTGAAGGCGGCGTGGAAGCTCGGCATGACCGGCCGGCGCAGCGCGGCGACGAGATCGACGGCGGCGCTGTTCATCGCCACGTTGATGCCGCCGTACGCCGTGCCGAACACCAGCAGGACCAGTCCCAGCGTGAGCGCCGAATGGGTGAGCGGCGGGAGCGCGATGCTCAGGGAGAGCAGCACCGCCGCGGCCACGGTGACCGGATGGCTGCCGAAGCGGCGGCACAGCCGGCCGGTGAGCGTCATCGTCACGACGGCTCCGGCGGACACGCCGAGCAGGGCGAGCCCGAGGTCGCTCGGGGACGAACCCGTCTGCTCCTTGATGGCCGGGATGCGGACCACCCAGCCGGCGAAGAGAAAACCGTCGAGTGCGAAGAACAAGGTCAGGGCGGTGCGGAGGCGGGAAAGGGAGCGTGCGGCGGGGTCTCCGCCGGGTGTCCCCGGGACGGCCGTCCGGAGTTTGTTTAGTAGCGGCACAAACTCAGGATAGGGGTACGCGACGACCTCGTACAACCACCGGCCCCCGGGCCCCTGGCCGGACAGGCCATCCGGCTCGGGGTCCTCACACCGCCCCACCCGATCCGGCTCGGGGCCATCACCGCCCGCAAGGTGTGCGCCAGCCCCGCACTGTCAGAGGCGTGACCCGGCGTCAGAGGCGCGCCCCCTGGTGCCCTTCGGCCTGCCGCTCGGCCCGGTGTGCCGTGCGGTGGCGGCTCATGGGCCGGGGGAGGGGCTGGGCGAGGACCGGCGGGTACGGGTGAACCGCCCGGTCCTCACCCAGACCCTCCGGACGTCATGCCCCCGGGTCACCGCCGGACGGGGTGACCCCCTGGTCCAGCAGGTGCTTCCGGGCCGTGATGACCTGGACGACCATCGGGCGGTCGGCGTGCTCGTGCTCGTAGTGCAACAACTGCGTGAGATCCTCGGCGCTCAGCTCGCGGATGCGGTGCTCCAGCGTTCCGACGGACAGCTCGTCGTAATCGGGCAGCGGAAGTTCGCCGCGGTCGGCGGTGCTCATCCGGATCCTCCCTGGGTCTCGGTGACGGTCTCGCGGACGTCGTCGACGACGTGCCGGTCCAGCGCGGCGCGCACGAGCGCCGCCGCCAGCGCGGGCAGCTCCATCCTCCCGACCAGGCCCGCCAGCTCCTCGCGGTCCGTCGGCAGGCCCAGCCGCTCGGCCCCGTCGAGCGTCCTGTCGTCCAGGTACGGCGCCAGCTCCGGCCAGACGCCCTGCGCCTCCCGCAGGAAGATGTCGGCGCCGGCGGGCCCGATGCCCGGCACCTCCTGCAGCAGCGCGCGCAGGCGCTCCGGGTCGCCGCCGGACTTCTCGCGCATCCGGCGCAGATCGCCGCCGTACGCGTCGAGGACCAGCTCGGCGGCCCGGCCCAACTGGGTGGCCGTGCGCTCGTCGTACCGCCGGTAGCCGCCCTCGCCGAGCGCGTCCACGCGCTGCTGCCAGCCGGCGTCACGCATGTGCCGTGCGTCCCGCATCCCGGCGGCGAACAGGGCGCGCGCCGCCGCGACCGCGGTGTCCGCGCGGATGCGCGCGCTCAGCAGCAGGGCCAGTACCAGCAGCTCGTACAGCGGCTGCGGGGTGTCCTTGAGGCGGATCCCGGCCTCCTCCGCGTAGGTACGCCCCCGCCCGTCGAGCAGGGCCCGCACCGTCGCTTCGGTGTCGGTCCGTGACATGAAACCTCCCGCACCTTGCGTCAGCCACCCGCAGTACCCGTCCACGACCACCCGAAACAGCGGCCTGGTCGGCTCGCGCCGCGAGAAGGGCCGGCGCGGACCGGGAGAGGACCTCGGGCGGGCCGAGGCCGGCGGGGAAAGGGGCCGTGGGCGGATCGGGGCGGGACGGACGGGAAAGGGGCCGCGGGCGGATCGGGGCGGGCGGCGAAAGGGCGACGGGAGGATCACGTAGGAGCCGTGAGAGGGGCCGCGAGAGGGACCGGCGACCGGTCAGGACGGGCAGGACCGTCCGCATGCCGGACCATGGGAGACTCGCCCCCATGAACGGCAAGGCGACCATGACCCGATCACGGCTGGACCGGGGCCGCAGCGCGCTCGGCCCCGCGCTGGAGCTGGTGCACACCGGGCGCGCGCCCACGCGTGCCGTGCTCACGGCCGAGCTCGGCGTCACCCGTGCCACTGCCGGTGCCGTCGCCGCCGAGCTGGAGGCGCTGGGGCTCATCCGGGTCGACTCCCGCCCCGGTGCCGCCGCCGGTTCCCAGGGCCGTCCCTCGCACCGGCTCACCGTCGACGAGAACGGCCCGGTCGCCCTCGCCGCCCAGGTCCACGCCGACGGTTTCCGCGCCGCCCTCGTGGGTCTCGGCGGACGCATCGTCGCCACCGCGCCCGGCTGCGTGACCGTCACCGCGGACCCCGCCCAGGTGCTCGCGGCCGTCGTCGAGGCGGGCGCCGGGCTGCTGCGCGAGAGCGGGCGCCGCTGCGTGGGCGCCGGGCTCGCCGTGCCGTCGGCGGTGGCCGAACCGGAAGGCACCGCCCTCAACCCGCTGCACGTCGCCTGGCCCGCCGGGGCCCCGGTCCGGGACATCTTCGCGGAGCAGGTGCGCGCGGCGGGGATCGAGGGGCCCGCCTTCACGGGCAACGACGTCAACCTGGCCGCCCTGGCCGAGCACCGGCACGGCGCCGGACGCGGGGCGCAGCACCTGCTGTGCGTCGCCACCGGGCACCGGGGCGTGGGCGGTGCCCTGGTCCTCGACGGGCGCCTGCACACCGGAAGCTCGGGCCTCGCCCTCGAAGTCGGACACCTCACGGTCAACCCCGAAGGCCGCCCCTGCTACTGCGGCAGCCGCGGCTGCCTCGACGTCGAGGCCGACCCGCTCGCCTTCCTCACCGCCGCCGGGCGCGAGCCCGGCCCCGAGGTGTCGCTCCTGCAGCAGGCCCGGGACCTGCTCCGTACGGAGGGCGGCGACCCGGCGGTACGGGCCGCCACGGAGGAGCTCATCGACCGGCTCGGTCTGGGCCTGGCGGGCCTGGTCAACATCCTCAACCCGGACCGGATCATCCTCGGCGGCCTGCACCGCGAACTCCTGGCCGCCGATCCGGAACGGCTCCGTGCGGTGGTCGCCGACCGCAGTCTGTGGGGGCGCAGCGGCGGCGTGCCGATCCTGGGCTGCACCCTGGACCACAACAGTCTCGCCGGTGCGGCCGAACTGGCCTGGCAGCCGGTCCTCGACGACCCGCTCGCCGCGCTGGGCCGTCCCCCGGCCCCGCTGGACGCCTCTTAGGCGGTGTCCGTACGGGGCCCTCGGCCCGGCGGGCGGACGGCGTTGCTCTCCGGCCGGGCCGCAATACGGGCGGCCGGACGTGACCGCCCGTGCCGCCGCACTGCCGCACCGCCCTCCGGAGCACCGGACCCACGCGGTACCGCGCACCGCACCGCCATCCCGGACGGAGGCACCGCACGCACTCGCTGCCGCGTACCGCGCGCACCCGGTACCGCGTACCGCGCGCACTCGGACTCGGTACCGCGTCCCGCGTACCGCGCCGCCCGTACCGTCGCCGGGTCAGCCCGGCACCGCGGACCGGGCGACCGCGGGCCGCTCGAGGACGGTGTCGACCGGCTCGAAAGGCACCGGCTCCGTGAACGGACCGCTGGTGGCGGCTCCGTACACGGGGAGTGCGGGGATCGCGATCGGCGTGGCCGAAGGCGCCGGGAGGGTGAACCACACGACCTTCCCCGCATCGCCCTGCGGGCGGGCGCCCCAGCTCTCGCTGAACGCCTCTATCAACGCCAGTCCGCGCCCCGACGTCGCGAGCGCGTCCGAGGGGTTGGCCTTGGGTACCGGGAGGCGGGGGTCGTGGTCGTGGACCGAGACCGTCAGCCGGTCGAGGAGCAGTTCGAGCTCGACGGTGCAGACCTTGTCCGGCTCGGCGTGCTGGTGAACGTTGGTCAGCAGCTCGGTGACACCGAGTGCGGCTTTCTCGATCAGACTGTCGAGGTTCCAGTAGCGCAATTGCGCCGACACGATTCTGCGGACCTGACCGATCCGCGACGGCAGGGCTTGGAGCTCTACCGTGCACTGCCTGCTTGCCTGGCTGATCACGGCTGCGACTCCCCGAAATAGGTCCGGAAGAAGACGGAGATCGGATCCAGTTGATGGCTGGCTGTTGATCCGGCGGGCTGGATCGCAGCGTCACCGCCGGTGCACCCTGAGTAGTGATGTCAAACCAGCGTGGCCCAAGGGTGACCGCCGCGCAACTCGCGGCCACTGACTGCACCTCGGCCCCTGCCGTCGCGCCCGCCGCACGGGATCCGGCTCCCGCGCCGGTCCCGCTCGCCATCGCGCTTGTCGTTTTCGTCGCACACGTCGCACACGTCGCTCGCACACGTCGCTCGCACTCGTCGCACATGCCGCTCGCACTCATCGCACTCGTCGAGCTCATCGCACTCGTCGTGCTGCGCCGTGCTCGGCCGTCCCCCGGGCCCCCGACGCCGGGCCGCCCGTCCGGCCGCGTCAGCCCCGGCCGGTGCCGGCCCTGCGGACCGCCTCCAGGAAACGCCCGGCGAGCGCTGTCGCGGTGCCGTCCGGCCTGCGGCTGCGCTGCCCCATGGTGAGCCGGTACCGGTGGCCGTTGAGCATGGCCACCGTGGTTCCGTCCCGGCCCGCGAACCACGGCCTGCCCGCCCGGACGGCGCGCACCGGCGCACTGTCGATCACCCGCCCGTAACTGGTCAGCAGCGCCAGCTTGCCGTCCTTGATCAGGACCTCGCCCGCCGTCGTCAGCGAACGCGGCCACCGCTCGATCCGTACGCCCGTGGCGCTGAAATCAGGCTCAGCCATGACTCTGCCGCCCCCTTCGCGCAGCTTGCCGGTCCGGTCAGTCTGCACAACGACCCGCCTGTACACCAGGGCGCGTAGGGAGCACGGTCCCCAAGCCCGCCCTATAGGGCATCAAAGTCATCGTTTGCGCAGGTGGGGAGGGTATGTTCGAGGAAGGGGCGGCAGTGGCGGAAACCGAGGAGTGGCGCGCGTGAGCACCGTTGAGCAAGCTGAGCCGGCCGGGGCGGCCGGGACCATCGACGTGGACCGCAGCGACCCCGCGTACCGGTCCTGGCTGAAGGACGCCGTACGCAAGGTCCAGGCCGACGCCAACCGGTCCGCCGACACGCACCTCCTGCACTTCCCGCTGCCCGAGCAGTGGGGCATCGACCTCTACCTGAAGGACGAGTCCACCCACCCCACCGGCAGCCTCAAGCACCGCCTGGCGCGCTCGCTGTTCCTCTACGGCCTGTGCAACGGATGGATCCGCCCCGACAAGCCCGTCATCGAGGCCTCCAGCGGCTCGACCGCCGTCTCCGAGGCGTACTTCGCGAGGCTCGTCGGCGTGCCGTTCATCGCCGTCATGCCGCGCACCACCAGCGCCGAGAAGATCCGCCTCATCGAATTCCAGGGCGGCCGGTGCCACTTCGTCGACGACTCGCGCAAGATGTACGAGGAGGCCGCGGCGCTCGCCGCGCAGACCGGCGGCCACTACATGGACCAGTTCACGTACGCGGAGCGCGCCACCGACTGGCGCGGCAACAACAACATCGCCGAGTCCATCTACCAGCAACTGCGCCTGGAACGCTATCCGGAGCCTGCCTGGATCGTCGCCACCGCCGGCACGGGCGGCACATCGGCGACCATCGCCCGCTACGTGCACTACATGCAGTTCGACACCCGCATCTGCGTCCCGGACCCGGAGAACTCCTGTTTCTTCGAGGGGTGGACCACCGGCAACGCGCTGGCCTCCAGCGACTGCGGCTCCCGGATCGAGGGCATCGGCCGGCCCCGGATGGAGCCGAGCTTCGTGCCCGGCGCCATCGACCGCATGATGAAGGTGCCCGACGCGGCGAGCGTCGCCGCCGTACGCGCGCTGGAGGACGCCATCGGCCGCAAGGCCGGCGGTTCCACGGGCACGGGCCTGTGGAGCGCGCTGAAGATCGTCGCCGAGATGGTGGCACAGGGCCGCACCGGCAGCGTCGTCACGCTGATCTGCGACCCCGGCGAGCGCTATCTGGACAAGTACTACTCCGACGACTGGCTGGCCGGACAGGGCCTGGACATCGCCCCGTACAGCGCCACCATCGACGAGTTCCTGCGCACCGGCGTCTGGCCCGACTGACCTCCCGCCCCGCGCCGGCCCGCCCACCTGACGCCACGACCGCCGACCGGGCCGGCCTGTGCGCGAGCCGCGGCCGCGTGTCGCCGTCGCCGGCCCGCCGAGCCGTTGCCCGCTCGCCGCAGCCCAGGCGCGGTTGCCCGCCGGCCGGCGTCCGCCACGCGCAACTCGCGTGCCGTGGCCCGGCGTGCCGTCGCGCGCGCCGCCGGCCGCCGCAGCCGCCGCCCCGTCAGGTGGCCGCCCCGCCGCTCCCCGTACGCCCACGGAGCAGACCGGTCAGCGCCCGACCGAAGACCACTCGCCCGGCCCGTGCGAGCAGCGCGTCGCCCGCCCGCGGCAGCCCGCGCAGCCGCACGTCCTCCGTCCACGTCACCCGCGTCCCGCCCGCCGCCGTCTCCCGGACGGCGATCTCGGCCCACCCGGTGACCACGCGGCCGCGCTTCTCCAGCCGGCAGCGGCCCACCGCCCGGCCGGGCTCCGGCGGTTCCCAGCGCACGACCTCCATCGGGTCGTCGAACCCGAACCGCCCCACCCCCGTCCGCGCGGTGAAGCGGCTCCCGGGGCGGGTCTCCCCGGCCGTCGCCGCCGTGACCCGCGTCAACGGCACGAGCCGCGCGTGCGCCCGCCAGTCCGTCACCCGTCGCCACGCCTCCGCGACGCCCGCCGGCGTCTCCCGCTCGACCCGGAACACACCCATGGCAACGTCCTTACGCCTCGTCCTCGCCCGCCACGATCAGCCCCGGCAGGTGCTCCGCCATCTCGGCGCGCGCCCGGGGCGAGAGCCCCGGGTCGGTCACCAGGTGGTCGACCTCGTCCAGCCGGGCGAAGGAACTCAGCCCGACCGTGCCCCACTTGGTGTGGTCCGCGACCACCACGACACGCCGCGCGGAGCGGACCAGATGCCGGTTGGTCTCGGCCTCCGCGAGGTTCGGCGTGGACAGCCCCGCCTCCACCGAGACGCCGTGCACGCCGAGGAACAGCACGTCGAAGTGGAGCGAGCGGATCGCCTGGTCCGCCACCGCGCCGACCAGCGCGTCCGACGGCGTACGCACCCCGCCGGTGAGGACCACCGTCGCCGCACCCGGCCGCGGGGCGCCGCCCGGCGCGGTGTGCTGCGCCGCGTGGAACACGTCGGCCACCCGCACCGAGTTGGTCACCACCGTCAGGTCCGGCACGTCCAGCAGGTGCTGCGCGAGGACGTACGTGGTCGTACCGCCCGACAGGGCCACCGCGCTGCCCGGCCCCACCATCGCGGCCGCCGCCCGCGCGATGTCCTCCTTCGCGCTCTGCTCCAGCGAGGACTTCGCCTCGAAGCCCGGCTCGTGCGTGCTCGCCTCCGTCACCGGCACCGCACCGCCGTGCACCTTGGCGACCACGCCCTGGCGCGCCAGCGCGTCCAGATCCCGGCGTACGGTCATGTCGGACACGTTCAGCCGGCGGGTGAGTTCGTTCACCCGCACCCCGCCGCGCCGCCTCACCTCGTCCAGGATCAAGGCGCGCCGCTGCTCCGCGAGGAGATTCTGGTGGTCGCTCACCGCAGGGGCCGGTCCTTCCAGGTCGTCGACAGGCTGGCAAGGCCCCTCATCCTGCCACGGGCCGCTCCGCCCGGGACGGCGGGGAGGTTGCGCGAGGGGCCTGCGCGGCGTGGCCCCGATGGACGATCCTGGTGGGGCGCACCGCCACCATCCCGCACACCCCCATCCCCCGCATCGCCACCCCGCACCGCCATCCCTCCTCGTCCCGCAGAGAGCGAGCCACTGAAGTGCCCCCTGCCACCACGGAGACGGAGCCCGCCGGACCGGCCCCCGGTGCCGCGCTCGAACTCCTCGTCCACGGCGTCGGCGGAACCACCCCTGCGGAGATGCTCGACGACCCCCGCACCGTCCGCGTCACCGGTGACGAGACCGCCGCCATCCACCGGCGCACCGCCGACCGGGACGCCGAGAACGAACCGGAGCGGTTCCGCCACGGACCGGTCCAGGAGGCGTACTGCTGGTGCAACCTGACCTCCGGCAACGGATCGCGCGCCCTGTGGCTGCTGCTCCTGCCGTTCATGGTCGTCAACCTGGCGCACTGGATGCGTCCCCCGGCCGAGGGGCAATCCACCGCGGTCCGGCTCTACGGCGTGCTCGTCCGCCTGGTCGCACTCAGCCTCACCGTACTGCTCACCGCCGCCGCCTGCGAGGTCGCGCTGGACCTGGCGGCCTGGCAGTGCGCCGGATCCGCACGCTGCGCCGACGAGCGCTCCTGGCTGGGCTTCCTGTCCGTGTCCCAGGGCGGCTGGTGGTCGCAGCCGGGCCGCCGCCTCGCGCTCGCCGCGCTGCTGCCCGCCGCGCTCGTCGGGCTGCTGTGGTACCTGTCCCACCGCACCTGGAGCGCGTACGAGGCCCAGCGCCCGCCCCGCGGCGAACAGGACGGCGACGGCACCCCGGGCCGCCGGCCGCGCCCCGCCCTCGGCCGCCCCGGCTTCTGGTACGGCCGCCGGCTCGTCGCCCGGCTGCGCGCCGCGCACACCGCCGCCGGGTTCCTCACGGTCGCCGCCGCCGTCGGTGCCGCCGCGGCGCGCCACGACCGCGGCGCCGCGAGCACCACCCGCGAGGCCCTCGGCTGGGCCCTCGAAGGGGCCCTGCTGCTCGGCGCGGTGGTCGTGGTCGCGGTGGTGTGCCGCCGCGGCCGCAGTGAGCGGCGGCTCGACCACCGCCTCGACGGCGTCCTGGTCGCCTGGCTGCCCGGCGTGTCCCTCGCGCTCCTCGCCCTCACCCTGCTGTACGCCGGCTGGTCCCGCCCCGGCTGGCGCTCCACCGGCACCCTCCCCGGCGACACCGCCTTCAGTTTCATCGTCCTCGCCCAGGGCCTCCTCGTGGTGGCCCTCGCCGCCGTCGCCCTGCGCCTGCACCGCCGCGCGCCGCACACCCGCACCGTCCTCCACGGGCTCGGCGGCCCGGCCGTCGCCATGCTCGCCTGCGCGCTCGGCGGCGTGATGACCGGCGGGATCGCCCAGCGCGTCGCCGACTGGCTCGACGGACCCGCCACGCCCGGCACCGGACAGGGCCCCATCGTCGGCCCGCCCGTGCTGCTGAGCTGGCAGGCGTCCGTGATCCCCGTCCTGCTGCTCCTGCTGCTCGTCCCGGTGCTGCTCCTCGCCCTGCGCACCGCGCTCACCGCACGCCGTCTCGTCCCCGTCGTGGAGGCCGAGTACGACGGCGAGCGGCCCGACCCCGTCCGCAGCCGCCGCATCGCCGCCGTCCGGGCGCGGGCCGCGCTCACCGACGCCGCCCCCGGCCTCGTCGGCCTCGTCTCCGGGGCCACGCTGCTGCTGGGCGCGCTCGCCGTCGTCGGCTCCCGGGCGAGCGGCACCGTGCCCGGCAAGGCGTTCGCCGGGACGCACCCGCTCGTCGAGGGCGTGGCCGAGTCCGCGCAGGCCCTCGGCTCCTGGCTCGTCGGATTCGGCTTCATACTGTTCGTCACCTGGGGCCGGCGTGCCTACAAGGACGCCTCCGCCCGGCGCACCATCGGCATCCTGTGGGACGTCGGCACGTTCTGGCCGCGCGCCGCCCACCCGTTCGCGCCGCCCTGCTACGCCGAGCGCGCCGTGCCGGACCTGGCCTGGCGGATGTCGTCCTGGACGGGCCGCACCGGCGGCCGCCTGGTCATCTCCGGCCACTCGCAGGGCAGCGTGCTCGCCGCGGCCGCCGTCTGGCAGCTCCCCGCCGCCACCCGCTGCCGCGTCGCCCTGCTCACGTACGGATCGCCCCTGGAGCGGCTGTACGGCCGGTGGTTCCCCGCCTACTTCGGCCCCGGGCCCCTGGGCGCCCTCCACCGGGATCTGCACTGCTGGCGCAACCTGTGGCGCCGGACCGACCCGATCGGCGGCCCGGTGAACCTGCCCGCGGAGGGGGACAAGCCGGAGGTCGACCACAGGGCGCTGCGGGACCCGGTGGTGTACGGCCGCACCCACGAACACCCGCTGCCCGAGCCGGTCCTGGGCCACTCCGACTACCAGGCCGACCCGGTGTTCGCCAAGGAGCGCGCGGTCCTGCTCGACCGGCTGCCGCCCGCACTGCCGCTGCCGCTCCCGCAGCAGCGCGCGGAGACGGAACCCCACGGCAGCCCAAAACCCCACGGCGGCTGAGAACGCCCCGGCAGCCAGGGACCGCACGGCGGCCCGGGACACCCACGGCAGCCAGGGCCCCTACGGCAGCCCGGCACCTCACAGCAGGCCGGGACCCTACGGCAGCTCGGGCAGGTCCTCCGGAAAGAGCAGGCTCAGGTCGTCGGTGCTCACCTCGGTGAGCTCCGCGACCCGGCCCGCGTGCCGCTCCACCATGGACTCGAACGTCTGCCGCGCGGTCCGGCCGTTGCCGAAGGCGGGCCCCTTGGGCAGCTCCGTGAAGTACTTCAGCAGTGCCTCGCCCGTTCCCGCGCCGAGCCGGTACTCGTGCTCCTCGGCCTGCTGCTCGACGATCCGCACCAGCTCGGCCGGCGCGTAGTCGGGGAAGGCGATGGTCCGTGAGAAGCGGGAGGCCACACCGGGGTTGACGGTCAGGAACCGTTCCATCTCCGCGGTGTAGCCGGCGACGATCACCACCACCGCGTCCCGGTGGTCCTCCATCAGCTTCACCAGCGTGTCGATCGCCTCGCGCCCGAAGTCCCGCCCGGAGTCCTCGGGGGCCAGCGCGTACGCCTCGTCGATGAACAGCACCCCGCCGCGTGCCCGGTCGAACGCCTCCTGGGTGCGGATGGCGGTGGATCCGATGTGCTCGCCGACCAGGTCCACCCGGGACACCTCGACGAGATGACCCCGCTCCAGCACCCCGAGGGAGGCGAGGATCTCGCCGTACAGCCGGGCGACGGTCGTCTTGCCGGTGCCGGGGGAGCCGGTGAAGACCAGGTGGCGGCGTACGGACGCGGCCTTGAGCCCGGCCTCCTGGCGCTTGCGGCCGACCTCGATCATGTTGGTGAGGGTGCGGACCTCCCGCTTGACGCTGTCGAGGCCCACCAGGGCGTCCAGTTCGCCCAGGACCTCCTGCGAGCCGCGCACCGGGGCGTCGGCGGGCACCGGCCCGGCCGCCGCGGCAGGTGCCTGCGCGGGGACGGCCCCCAGCAGCCCGCCGGACAGCAGCCCGCCGGCCGGTTGCGTCGCCGTCATGACGCCCGCGGGGGCCGCGGCCGGGACGGCGTCCGCGGGCGCGGCGGTGAGCCCGCTCTCGTCGCTGGTGCAGTCCTCCATCACGGGACGGTCCTCGCCGAACTCGTACCCGCCGCGCGCGCACCGCTCGGTGCGGCACCGCCTCAGCGTCGTACGGCAGCCGTCCATGACGTGGAAGCCGTACCCGCCGCTGCCCGTCACCCGGCAGCCGTGGAACGTGCCGCGGCCCTCCGCGGAGACGTAGAACCCGGCCTCGGCGGGCGAGATGACGGTGCACCGCTCCACGGACGGATCGGCGCCCTTGGTGACGATGACGCCGGTCTGCACGGCGTCCATGGTGCAGCCGTTGAGCGTGCCGCCGCTGCCGTGGTCCCGGAACCAGGCGCCGGTCGACGCCTCCCTGATGCGGCAGTCGTCCAGCTGCGCGGTGGCACCGTCGCTGACCGACACGGCCGTGTTGCGCACCTGGGCCAGATCGCTGTCGACGACGTCCACGCGCGAGCCGCGGTCGAGCACGAACAGCGCATCGGGGACGTCGTGCACCCGGCACGCCTCCAGGACGGCCGTCGCGCCGTCGGAGACCCACACCGCCGGGTAGTCACCGGTGCTGTCGTGGATCTCGCACTGGTTGGCGTCCACCCGGGTGCCGGGGTCCCACACCGACAGGCCGTTGCGCCCGAAGCGCCGCACCGTCGAGCGCGTCAGCGTCAGGACGGCACGCGACCGCAGGTCGACGGCGTTCTCCGGGACGTCGTGGATGTCGCAGTCGGAGAGCGTGAGCACCGCGTCCGTGTCGAGGGTGATGCCGTCGGCGGACGTGCGGTGCACCTGCGAGTCCGTCAGGTGGGCGGCGGCCCGCGAACTGACCTGGACACCGCTGCCCTTGGTCTCGTACACCTCGCAGCCGATCGCCTCCAGGCCGCTGCCCTCGCCGGTCACGGACAGGCCCGCGCCGCCGGTGTGGTGGACGCGGCACCGCTCCAGCCGCGGGTGCGCGCCGCCGCGCACGGTGACGCCCGACTGCCCGGCGGAGACCACCTCGCACTCCTCGAACACACCGCCCGCGCCGTCCAGTACACCGATCCCGACACCCGCCGGATTGTCGACGGTGCAGCGCCGTACGGTGGGCCGCGCCGCGCCGCGCACCTCCAGTCCGGACGCCGAGCGGGTCACGATCCGCAGGTCCAGCAGTTCCGGGGTGCCGTCCTCCACCAGCAGTGCGGGCGCCGCGGTGTCCTGGCCCTCCACGTGCAGGTCCTGCACGGTGGCCGAGGCGCGCACGGTCAGCGGTACGCCGTCGGCCGGGGCGATCCGTACGGCACCGGCCGCGCCGTCCGCACCGCGCAGGGTGACCGCCCGCCGCAGCACCAGGTTCTCCCGGTACGTACCGGGGGCGATGGTCAGGACGTCGCCGTCGCCGGCGGCCTCCAGGGCCGCGGCGAGAGAGGCGTACTCGCCCGTGCGGCGCCGCCACCGCGATGTGCCGGTGTGCGTCACCTGGACCGTGCCCTGTGCCATGGTGCTGCTGAGCCCCCCACCTCGTCGTGTCGCTCCCCGAAACGGTCGCACCACCGTAGCGCGCGCGGCGAGGGCCGGTTGACCGGTCAGCTGCCCGCGCCCGTCCTGCCCCAGTCCGGACCGGTCCGGGCCCACTCGCGGTCCAGGCGCGCGTACCGCCGTTGTGTCAGCTGCCGTACGACCGACCGCCGCACGCCCTCGACCAGCGCCGCCGACGCGACGGCGACACCGGCGCCGGCCAGCACGGCGTGCTCGCGGGCCGTGGCCGTGTTCATCGGGGGGTTCACCGGGCGGCCCCGGCCGTCCGTCCAGATGCGTACCGTGGCGCCCGGCTGCGCGCTCTGCCGCGCGACGGTGACCGTCCCGGTCCGCAGGGTGCCGTCCGGCGCCGTCCAGCCCGCCCGTACCGGCGTGCGTATCCGGTGGTCCGCCGAGGCCCCCGGTTCCCGCGCCCCGCCGTCGCCGCCCCGCGCGGGGCCCAGCACCTCCGCGGTGACCGGATGGCGGTGCGCCTGCTGCAGCCGTGCCGTCTCCTGGAGGGACGCGAGGGTCGCCGCGCCGGAGAGCCAGCCCGCGGCGGGGGCCACCAGACAGATCAGTACCAGGGCGGCGAACGCCACCCACGCCTCGGCGAGATCGGTGGTCCGGCACAGGGCGTTGTGCCGCCAGCGCCAGAGCCCCATGACCGCATGCACGGAATTCGGCACCCCCTTCCGTGTCCGTCAACGCGCGTACGGACCCTCCGGGTTCCCTCCGCCGTACGCACCATGCGCCGGCGCTCCCGCCCTACCGGTACTCCAGGATCTCGACCGGGTCCCCGGTGCGCAGGGTGCCGGTGCCCTCCGGCACCAGGTTCTGGCCGAAGACCATCCGCCGGTCGATGAGGCGGTGCCGGGCGAGCGTGCGCAGCGGCTCCTTGCCGCGCCGGGCGGTGCTCTGGTCGGTGGTGGTGATGACGCAGCGGCCGCACGGCTTGGCGACCCGGAAGGTGACCTCGCCGATCGCTATCCGCGCCCAGCGGTCCTCGTCCCACGGCGCGGTGCCGTCGACCACGACGGTCGGGCGGAAGCGCTCCATGGGCAGCGGCCCCTCGTCGGGGTGGTCGCCCTGGGCCACGAGGGAGTTCAGCGCGTCCAGCGAGGCCGTGGTGGTGACCAGGAGCGGGAAGCCGTCGGCGAAGCTGACCGTCTCGCCGGGCCGCGCGTAGTCGGGGTCGATGGGGCGGCGGCGCGCAGGGTCGTCCAGGTGCACCAGCCGCACGTCCTCGCCGAGGTAGGCGCTGAACCACGCGTCGGCGGCGGCCCCGGCCGGTACGGCCTCCACCTTCGTCCCGAAGATCTCGGTCACGACCGTGCCGGTGGCCCCGGAGGGCACCGCCACCGACAGCGGCTCGCGCCCGGGCGCGGAGACGGTGACCCCGCCGCCCTCCCCGAGCGCGGCGGAGGCCAACGCCATCCGGGCGTGCTGGCGTTGGGTGACCGTCTTCGCCGAGGCGTCGATCAGCATCCAGCGGCGGTCCCCGGCGAGCCCCCACGGCTCGACCACCGCCTCGGCGGGTGCGAACCCGCCGAGCGACTTGACCGGATGGATGTGCAGGGAGCTCAGTTCTGCAGTCGGCATGGCCTCATCCTGCCAGCCGCTCCCCGGCACGGGTGCCCGTACGGTCAGTATCCGCCGCCCTGGTACGGGCGGTTGTACGGGTCGTCGTACGGGGCCGGCGCGGGCGCCGGTGCGGGACGCGGCGCCGCCGGGCGCATCGCCTCGTACCCCGTGGCGACCGGCCGCGGGTACTGCGGGGGCTGCGGGCCGGCGTAGCCGCGCGGCGCCGTCGCCTGCTGGGGGATGTAGGGAGCGGGCGCCTGGTGCAGCGGAGCGGGCTGCGGCGCCTGCATCTGGGCCGGCTGGGGGTAGCCGTAGGAGCCGCCGTAGGACGGGATGGGCTGGGAGGGGGCCGCCGGGAGGGCGGGGAGCGCCGCGGGCAGCGCCGGCAGGTAGCTGTTGCCGGTGTCGTACGCGGCAGGCACTCGGATCGGGGCGATCTGAGGCGTGCCCCGCTCCGCGACGAGGGAGTCGTAGATCGGGGTGTCCGGGAACGACGGCGCGCCGTAGTAAGCGCCGCCGTAGGAGCGGGGGGAGGTCATGGCACATAAGTTAAGCCCACGATCTGCTTTTGGGGAGTCCGGTAAGAGGGTTGATTTACGTGTACGGAGAGGCGACCGATCCCCAATGTGACCGAAGGTGGCAAAAAGGGGCGCCCCTTCTGGTAAAGCCCATGCTGAGGAGGGGTTACCGGCAGTCGGGCGCACGGCCCCCGGGATGGGCCCCCTTCCCGCCTCCGGGGGCCTTCCCGTCGCTTCCGCGGACAGGGCCGCGTCTCCTCGATTACGTTGGCGGGTACATAAATCGCCAGGCGTCGGACCGGCGAAGGGGTAGTCATGTCCATGATTAAAGGAGCCAATGTCGTCGTGCCGACGCGCAGTCTCCGCGTCGAATTGGGCTGGCGTTCCGGCCCCGGTGTGCCGGACGTCGACGCGTCGGCTCTGCTGCTCGTGGCGGGCCGGGTGCGCTCCGACGCGGACTTCGTCTTCTACAACCAGCCCGCGCACGCCTCCGGCGCGGTGCGCCACGAAGGCAAGCGCACCTCCGGCGCGGCGGTGACCGACACCCTCACCGTCGACCTCGCTCGCGTGGAGCCCGCGGTGGACAGGCTCGTCCTCGCCGCCTCGGCGGACGGCGGACCCTTCGGACGGGTGCCGGGGCTGTCCATACGGGTGCTGGACGCGGCCGGCGGTACGGAGGTGGCGCGGTACGACAGCCAGGACGCCACCGTGGAGACGGCGTTCATCCTGGGCGAGCTGTACCGGCGGCAGGGGGCGTGGAAGTTCCGTGCGGTCGGGCAGGGGTACGGCAGCGGACTGGCCGGCCTGGCAACGGACTTCGGCATCACCGTCGACGAGCCGCAGCACCTGGCACCGGCGCACCCTCCGTCCGCCTCTCCGCCCTCCGCGCCGCGCCCGCCCGCCGCCCGGAACCCCATGCCCGCATCCCGGCCGTCCGCCCCGGAGTCCCGGCCGTCGGTGCCCGCGCCCCGGAGCCGCGCGACCACGCCTCCGCCCGCGGCGCGGCGGGACGGGCCCGCCGACCGGCGGACCGAGGCACCCGGGCGTCCGGCACCCGGCGGACCGGCGCCCGCCGCCCGCAAGGTCGCGCTGACCAAGGTGACGCTCACCAAGAGCGCCCCCTCCGTCTCGCTCACCAAGCAGGGCGGCACCTCGGGCGCCATGCGCGTCAACCTCGACTGGACCGCCCGCTCCGCCGGTTCGGGCCGGGGCTGGTTCGCCAAGCTCGCCACCGGCGACGTGGACCTCGACCTGGGAGCCCTGTACGAACTCACCGACGGCAGCAAAGGCGTCGTCCAGGCGCTCGGCAACTCCTTCGGCTCCCTGCACCGGCCGCCGTACATCCACCTCGACGGCGATGACCGCACCGGAGCCGTCGCCACCGGCGAGAACCTCACCATCAACCTCGACCACAAGGACCGGTTCCGCCGCATCCTCATCTTCGTCACCGTCTACGACGGGGCCACCAGCTTCGCCGGCCTGAACGCGACGGTCACCCTGTACCCGCAGCACGGCGCCCCCGTCGACTTCTCCCTCGACGCCTGCACCGTCAACTCCCGCGTCTGCGCACTCGCCCTCATCACGCAGGACAACGGCGACCTCGTCGTCCGCCGGGAGGCCCGCTACCTGCTCCCGCAGCCCGGCATCACCCACCAGGAGACCGTCGACACCACCTACGGCTGGGGCCTCACCTGGACCCCCGCCCGGAAGGACTGACCGGGGCGCCCCTTACCGGCGTTCCGGCACCGCCTGCGGGCGCGGATACGTACGGCCCTTCCAGGCGGCCCCGCGCCCCCGGTGGTGCTGCACCGCGGAATCGACCGTCATGCCCAGGTAGAGCGCCGCCGTCACCGGCAGCAGGAGCGCCGTCCACAGCGACTGGCGGTAATAGCGGAGCATCGGGATGTACGTCCCCGTCATGACCGCCCACGCCGCGCCGCCCAGCGCACCCGCCGCCGCGTCGCCCCCGAACACGCCCGCGCACAGCGCGGCGGGCGGTGCCACGTACACCAGCAGCAGCCCGCCCACCGTGCCCACCAGGATCAGCGGGTTGTGGCGGAGCTGCGCGTACGCGGTGCGGGACACCATCCCCCACAGATCGGCCAGCCGCGGGTACGGGCGCACACTGTCCAGCCGCTCGGCGAGGCCCAGCCAGAGCCGCCCGCCGGCCCGCCGCACCGCCCGGGCCAGGGACACGTCGTCGATCACCGCCTGCCGGATCGACTCGGGCAGGCGCGCCCGGTCCGCCATCTCCGTGCGCAGCAGCATGCAGCCCCCCGCCGCGGCGGCCGTCCGCGCGCCGTGCTCGTTGGTCCACCGGAACGGATACAGCTTCGCGAAGAAGTACACGAAGGCCGGCACCACCAGCCGCTCCCAGCCGCCGGCCACCCGCAGCCGTGCCATCTGCGAGACCAGGTCGAGGCGGTTGCTCGTGGCCGCGGCGACGAGCTCCCGGAGGCTGTCGGGCTCATGGGCGATGTCCGCGTCGGTCAGGAGAAGGTATTCGGGCCCGCCCACCGCGTCCGGCCCGCCGCCCGCCGCCTCGGGGCGCCCCTCCGCTCCGTAGTCGCCGGCCGCCTCCGAGCGCCCTTCCGCTCCGTGGCCGCCCACCGCGTCCGGCCCGCCGCCCGCCGCCTCGGGGCTGCCCACCGCTCCGTAGTCGCCGGCCGCCTCGGGGCGCCCCACCGCTCCGTGGCCGCGCGCGGCTTCCGGGGCGCCCGCCGCCGGCCGCCCGCATGCCACCGCGATCCCGTGGCGCACGGCCCACAGCTTCCCCGTCCACCCGGGCTCCGGCGGGCCGGGCGAGGCCACCGTCAGCGGCAGCCCCCCGTACCGCGCGGACAGCGCGCGGGCGAGATCGCCCGTCCCGTCCTTGCTGCCGTCGTCGACCAGCACGATCCACGCCGCCCCCGGGTAGTCCTGCGCCAGCAGCGAGGGCAGGCTCACCGGCAGGACCTCCGCCTCGTCCCGCGCGGGTACCACCACGGCGACGGACGGCCAGCGGGCCGGGTCCTCACGGCGGGGCAGCCGCTGGTCCGTCCGCCAGAAGAAGCCCTGCCCGAGCAGCAGCCAGGCCCACGCCACCAGCGACCCCAGCGCGATCCACGCAATGGTGCTCATTCGTCGCAGTCTGCCCCACAACGACGGGAGCGCAAGGGCCGTCGGCTAGGGTGACCGGGTGAAGATCGCGCTCATGGACTCCGGAATCGGCCTGCTGGCGGCGGCCGCCGTGGTGCGCCGGCTGCGGCCGGACGCCGATCTGGTGCTCTCCTCCGACCCCGACGGCATGCCCTGGGGACCCCGTACGCCCGAGTACGTCACCGAGCACGCCCTCGGCGCCGCCCGGGCCGCCGCCGCGCACCGCCCCGACGCGCTGATCGTGGCCTGCAACACCGCCTCCGTCCACGCGCTGCCAGCGCTGCGCGCGGAGCTGGAGCCCGGGATTCCGGTGGTCGGCACCGTTCCCGCCATCAAGCCCGCGGCCGCCGGGGGCGGCCCCGTGGCCATCTGGGCGACCCCGGCCACCACCGGCAGCCCGTACCAGCGGAACCTGATCCGGGAGTTCGCCGGGTCGGTCGACGTCACCGAGGTGCCGTGCCCGGGTCTCGCCGACGCCGTGCAGCACGCCGACGAGGACGCCGTCGACCGGGCGATCGCGGCGGCCGCCGCCCTCACCCCGGACGATGTGAGGGCCGTCGTCCTGGGCTGCACGCATTACGAACTCGTCGCCGAGCGCATCCGTGCCGCCGTCCAGCCGGCCGGCCTGCCGCCCGTCGTGCTGCACGGCTCCGCCGGTGCCGTGGCCGCCCAGGCGCTGCGCCGGATCGGTGCCGCACCCGCACCGGCCGCCACCCCCAGCACCTCCCTCGCCGTGCTGCTCAGCGGCCGCCCCTCCCGGCTCCCGGACGCGGCGCTCACCTACGCGGAGGGCCGCCTGCTGGCCACCGTCGCACCCACCGGCTGACAGCCGACCGACGGATCTTCCGCGGCCCTGCCCGAGGCCGCAGGCACCCTGCCCTGGCCGTGCCCCGGCGGTGCGCCGGCCGGGCTCCGGCACGAAGGGCCGCGGAAGCGGAACGTGAGTACGCTGCTACGCATGAGGGACCACCACCCCCGCGGCGAGCCGGCCCCCACCCACCCCGGGCACGAGACCTGGACGGGCCGCGCGACCAACCGCGTCCAGTGGCTGCTCGCCGCCGCGGGAGCCGCCTGCGTGGCCCTCGGCATCCAGCTGGCCGTGGCCTCCCCGTGGACCTCGGGCGTCCCGGCGCTGCTGATGGCGGTGGTCGGGTGCGTGTCCGCGGGGCTGCTGGTGCTCTTCGGCACGCTCGCCTTCGTCCATGTCGAGATCACGGTCGACCACCACGCCCTGGAAGTGCGCTGCGGCCACATGGGCGTACCGCGCCGCCGCATCCCGCTGGAGCACGTGGTGGGCGCCGAGTTCGCCCCGTCCGTCACCCCGCGCCAGTGGGGAGGCTGGGGCTACCGCTGGCGTCCCGAGCTGGGCACGGCGGTCGTCGTCCGCCGGGGCGAGGCCCTGGTCCTCACCCTGGGCGACGGCCGCAGCTTCACGGTGACGGTCGACAACGCGGAGGGCGCGGTCCACTTCATCCGCCACCGCCTCCTCCACCGGCACCGTCACCACGGCGACTGACCGGGGGCGGCTGCCGGCCCGGCCCGCCGTCGGCCGTCAGCGGGAACGCGCCGTCGCGAAACCGGCCAGCAGCCCGGCGGCCGTCGTCACCGGAGTGAAGCTCAGCGCGTTGCCGACGGCGGCCAGTACCGCGAGCGCGGTGAGCGCCGCGGCGGCCGACAGCACCACCGGCGTCGGTCTCGGCGAGCGCCACAGGCCGTACAGCAGCCAGCCCCACACCCCGCTCATCACGGCGATGCCCACCACGCCCTGTTCGGCCGCCTGCTGGAGGGGTGCCGAGTGCGGCCTGCCGCTGGAGCCGCTGGAGCCGCTGGAGCCGCTGGAGCCGCTGGAGCCGCTGGACCGCGGCGACTGCCGGGCCGTGGTGCTCAGCTCGCCGAACCGGCCCGGACCCGCCCCCAGCAGCGGCTCCCGGTGGACGACGTCCCTCGCGTCCCGCCACAGCTGCACCCGGTACGAGGTCAGCGTGCCCTCGACGGGACCGGCCGCCCCCGGCGCGAGGACGTCCTCGGCCACCGCCCACGACCCGCAGACCACCAGCCCCACGCAGAGCGCCAAGCCCGCCAGCACGGGACCCCGCCGCCGGACCCGTGCCGCGGCCAGGGAACTGAGGAGCACCGCCGCGCCCGCCAGGCACCCGGCGACCGAACCCAGAGCGAGGGACGTGCCGGCCACACCGAGCGCCACCAGCCGCAGCGCCGAGCGCAGCGGCGGGCGCCGGGCCGCCGCGGCCGCGCAGCAGGCGGCCCCCGAGGCCAGCGCGGCCAGCGCCGCGTACGCACCGGCGTCGCCGGGCAGCGGACCGCCGACGGCCGTGGCACCCGGCAGACCGGACAGCCCCGTCCGCGCGGCGGTCATCAGGCCCAGGACCGCCAGGGCCGCGGCCGCCCCGGCCGCGACCGGCAGCAGCGCCCCGGCGATCCGCCCGCACGCGTACCCCGCCGCGAGGGCGAGCACCGCGAGCAGCACCCCCTCCGGGCGGGCGTCCCGGCCGGCAGCGCTGACCAGCGCCGAGACCGCGCAGCCGGCCAGCAGCGCGGCGCCCACGACATCGGCCGTCCGGCCGCGCTCGGCGGCAGGCTCCGCGACGGACGCGGGCACGGGCTCCGGCAGGGATACGGGCGCGGACTTCGCCCCGGAGTCCGCCCCGCAGCTCGCCCAGGAGTCCGGCCCAGGCTCCGGCACAGGTTTCGGCGCAGTGATCATCCCGTCGACCCCCCGACTGACGGGTCCCTGGTGGGACAGGACCGGCGCTCACCGTAGCGGCAGCCGGCCCGAAGTGTGGAGGGGCTGTGCAGAAACGATCTTCAGCCGCCGAGGCGCTTTCGTCCCGGCGCCGGGACCGCCTCTCTCGCGCGGCGCCGGGACCACGCGCCGCCGGGACTGCCCGCGCGCCGTCGGGACCTCGCGCCGGCTGCCGGAGCCGCCCGCGCGCCGTCGGGGCCGCCCCTCCCGCCCGCCTACCGGAGCCGCCCGCGCGCCGTCGGGGCCGCCCCTCCCGCCCGCCTGCCGGAGCCGCCCGCCGCCCCGCTGCGGGGGCCTCCCGCCTCCGGGGCCACGCGCCCGCTGCCCGAGCCGCCTGCCCGCTCCCGGTGCCGCCCGCGCGTCGGACCGCCCTCCCGTCCGCCGCGGGCGCCGCCGTAGACTCCGCACGTGAGCGCCACCGTGACCCCTGTCGACGACGCACCTCCGCCCGACGCCGCCGAGCACCGGCGGAGCGCACGGCTCCTGCGACGGCTGATGAGGCCGGGAGCGGCGGTCCTGTCCGGGGTCCTGCTGTACCTCAGCTTCCCGCCCCGCCCGCTCTGGTGGCTCGCCCTGCCCGCCTTCGCCCTGCTGGGCGCGACCCTGCGCGGCCGCCGCCTCAGGGCCGGCTTCGGCCTCGGCTACCTGGCCGGACTGGGCTTCCTCCTCCCGCTGCTCGTCTGGACGGGCGAGGAGGTCGGCGCGGTGCCGTGGCTCGCGCTCGTCGCTGCGGAGTCGCTCTTCATCGGTGTCGCCGGCCTCGGTGTCGCGGCGGTGTCGCGCCTGCCGGCCTGGCCCGTCCTCGCCGCCGCCGTGTGGATCCTCGGCGAGGCGGCACGCGCGCGCGTCCCCTTCGGCGGCTTCCCCTGGGGGAAGATCGCCTTCGGTCAGGCGGACGGCATGTTCCTCCCACTGGCCGCGGTCGGCGGTACGCCCGTGCTCGGTTTCGCGGTCGCGCTCTGCGGCTTCGGCCTGTACGAGGCGGTCCGCGCGCTGCGCGCGTACCGGGCGGCCCGCTCCGTCCCGCGCGGCCCGCTCGCCACGGCCCTGCTGTCCGTCTTCGTGCCGGTCACCGCCGCCCTCGCCGCGCTGCCGCTCGTGTCGGACACGGCGGAGGACGGCACCGCCACCGTCGCCGCCATCCAGGGCAACGTGCCGCGGCTGGGGCTGGACTTCAACGCCCAGCGCCGCGCCGTGCTCGACAACCACGCGCGCCGCACGGAGCAGCTCGCCGCCGACGTGGCCGCCGGCAAGGTCGCCCGGCCGGACTTCGTGCTGTGGCCGGAGAACTCCTCCGACCTCGACCCCTACCGCAACGGCGACGCACGCGCCGTGATCGACCGCGCGGTCGGCGCCATCGGCGCGCCCACCGTCATCGGCGCCGTGCTCACCCCCGAGACGGGCCCGCTGCGCAACACGCTCATCGCCTGGGACCCGCAGCGCGGCCCCGCCGACACGTACGACAAGCGCCATGTGCAGCCGTTCGGCGAGTACATCCCGATGCGGTCCTTCGTGCGCCTCTTCAACAGTGACGTCGACCGCGTCAGCCGGGACTTCGGGCCCGGCCGGGAGGTGGGCGTCTTCGACCTCGCCGGCACCCGGGTCGGCCTCGCCACCTGTTACGAGGCGGCCTTCGACTGGGCCGTGCGCGACACCGTCACGCACGGCGCCCAGCTCATCGACGTACCGAGCAACAACGCCACCTTCGGGCGCAGCGAGATGACCTACCAGCAGCTCGCCATGTCGCGCGTACGGGCGGTCGAGCACAGCCGCGCCGTTGTCGTCCCGGTGACCAGCGGTGTCAGCGCGGTCATCCGGCCGGACGGCACCGTCGCCCAGGAGACCCGCATGTTCACCCCGGACGCCCTGGTGGCCGAGGTGCCGCTGCGCTCGTCCCTGACGCCGGCCACCCGGCTGGGCACCCTCCCGGAGGCCGCCCTGGTGGCGCTCGCCGCGGCCGGGCTCGGCTGGGCCGCGGCCGGGGCGCTCCGCAGCCGGCGCGCCGCCCGGACCGGGCAGGTCTCCGCCTAAGGTCGTGGGCATGGCGATCCCTGACTTCATCCGGGCCGTCCGGGCCACGGCCGGACACCAGCTGCTCTTCCTGCCGGGCGTCTCCGCCGTCGTCTTCGACGACGAAGGGCAGGTGCTGCTGGGCAGACGGGCCGACAACGGTCGGTGGACGCTCATCACCGGCATTCCCGAGCCGGGGGAGCAGCCGGCGCTCGCCGTCGTGCGCGAGGTGTACGAGGAGACCGCCGTCGAGTGCGTGGTGGAGCGGGTCGTCCTGGTCGAGGCGCTGCCGGAACCGGTGACGTACCCCAACGGCGACCGGTGCCAGTACATGGACACCACATTCCGCTGCCGCGCCGTCGCGGGGGAGGCGCGTGTCAACGACGACGAGTCGCTCGACGTCGGCTGGTTCCCCCTCGACGCGCTGCCGCCGCTGCGGGAAGGCGATCTCTTCCGGATCAAGCAGGCCCTGGCCGACGAGCCCACGTGGTTCGCCACCACTGCGCGATAAGCGGAAGTATGGAGCCGGAACACATACGTCGGGGTGGCACGGCTCCATAAGGTGCGGAACATGACCGCACCCCAGCCCACCGTCACCTCCCTCGACCTCGGCGGCCGCACCGCGCTCGTCACCGGTGCCGCGAGCGGCATCGGCCGGGCCTGCGCGCTGCGGCTCGCGGCCGCGGGGGCCAAGGTCAAGGCCGTCGACCGGGACGCCGACGGCCTCGCCGCACTCGCGGCGCTTGCCGAGGCGTCCCGGGGACTGTCCGGTGCGGTGGAACCCCAGGTCCTCGACCTCACGGACCTCGACGCCGCCGAGGAGACCGCAGCGGGCACCGACATCCTCGTCAACAACGCAGGGCTGCAGCGCGTGAGCCCGATCGAGGACTTCCCGCCCGAGGTCTTCCGCACGGTCCTGGCCGTGATGCTGGAGGCACCGTTCCGGCTGATCCGGGGAGCGCTGCCGCACATGTACGGGCAGGAGTGGGGCCGTATCGTCAACATCTCCTCCGTCCATGGGCTGCGCGCCTCTGCCTACAAGTCCGCCTATGTGGCCGCCAAACACGGCCTGGAGGGGCTGTCCAAGACAGCCGCCCTCGAAGGCGCTCCGCGCGGGGTCACCTCCAACTGCGTCAACCCCGGCTACGTCCGCACCCCGCTCGTGGAGGCGCAGATCGCCGACCAGGCGGCCGCCCACGGCATCCCGGCCGGGCGGGTCGTCTCCGACGTGCTGCTGAAGGACGCGGCGCTCAAGCGGCTCATCGAGCCCGAGGAGGTCGCCGAGGCCGTCGCCTACCTCTGCGCGCCGCAGGCGTCGTTCATCACCGGAACGTCGCTCGTCCTCGACGGCGGCTGGACCGCACACTGAGCACGGTCACGGCACGGGCGGGGGCGGCACGGCCGGCACTGGCGTGCGCGGCGCGGCCAAAGGCCCCGGGGGTCCGCCGCCCCGCCGACCGGCCCGCCGCCGGGTTTTCCACAGGGCTGGTGCGACCCCCCGTACGGCAGGTATCCCTGTGACCATGTCCGACGAACAGCTCTCCTACCTGGAGCTCCTCGCCCGCGGGGCCGCCGCCGAGGCCTACGACCGGCCCGCGCTGCTCGCCCGTGCCAGCGGCGCCGGCCCCGAGGCGCTGGCCGCGCTGGAGCAGGCCAAGCAGCTCGCGCTGCGCGTGCGGGCGGAGCTGGAGGGACGGCGGCGCCGGGAGGCGGAGCTGTCCGCGCTGTTCGAGACGGCACACGACCTGGCCGGACTGCGCGACCTGGACGCCGTGCTGCGCGCGATCGTCCAGCGCGCGCGTTCCCTGCTCGGAACGGAGGTCGCCTACCTGAGCCTCAACGATCCGGTCGCCGGCGACACCTACATGCGGGTCACCGAAGGCTCGGTGTCCGCCCGCTTCCAGCAACTGCGCCTGGGCATGGGGGAGGGGCTCGGCGGGCTCGTCGCCCAGACCGCCCGGCCGTACGTGACGGAGAGCTACTTCGACGACGAACGGTTCCGCCACACCCGCACCATCGACTCGGGCGTCCGCGACGAAGGGCTCGTGGCGATCCTCGGCGTGCCGCTGACGCTGGGGAGCCAGGTCATCGGCGTGCTCTTCGCCGCGGACCGCCGCGCCCGCGTCTTCGAGCGCGAACAGGTCGCGCTGCTGGGCTCGTTCGCGGCGCACGCCGCCGTGGCCATCGACACGGCCAACCTGCTCGCCGAGACCCGGTCGGCGCTGGCCGAGCTGGAGCGGGCCAACGGGATCATCCGCGCCCACAGCGGAGTCATCGAGCGCGCCTCCGAGGTCCACGACCGCCTGACGGAACTGGTGCTGCGCGGGGGCGGCGTCCATGACGTGGCCGCCGCCCTCTCCGAAGTCCTCGGCGGAACCGTCGGGTTCACCGAAGGCCCGCTCCCCGGCCCGGCGTACGGCGACGGCCGGGCCGTGCGGCACGGGGACGACTGGGTCGCGGCCGTCTCGGCGGGCGGCGAGGTCCTCGGGGCACTGGTCCTGCGGGGCCACCCGGACCTCGACCCGGTCGACCGGCGCACCCTGGAGCGCGCCGCCATGGTCACCTCCCTGCTGCTGCTCGCGCGCCGCTCGGCGGGCGAGGCGGAGCAGCGGGTGCGCGGCGAACTGCTCGACGACCTGCTGGACGCGCCGGAGCGTGACCGGCGGCTGCTGAGGGAGCGCGCCGCCCGCCTCCGTACCGACTTCGATGCCCCGCACGTGGTGCTGGCCGCCCGGATCGACCGGTCGGCGCCGGCCACGGCCGAGGGGTCCGCCCCCGAGCGGGACACCGGAGGACGGAGCGCGACGGGTCGGGACGGGGCGCCGGGTCACGGCACCCCGCCGGAGGACGCCGCCGTACGGGAGAGCGCCGACCGGCAGCGCCTGTGGTCGGCCGCGTCCCATCTGGCGGCGACCCGGCACGGGCTGGCCTCCGCGCGCGACGGCGGCACCGTCCTGCTGCTTCCGCTGGGCCCGGGCGACACCGCAGCCGGCCTGGCCCGCCATGTGGCCAAGCACCTCGGCGGAACCCTGCGCGAACCGGTCACCGTCGGCGCCTCCTCACCGGTCGACGCGCCCGCCGCCCGGCCGGGCGCGATATCCCCGGCGTACGCCGAGGCCCGCCGCTGCCTGGAGGCACTCCGGCTGCTCGGGCGCTCGGGCGAGGGCGCCGCGGCCCAGGACCTGGGCTTCCTCGGGCTGCTGCTGGCGGACTCGCGCGACATCGCCGGCTTCGTCGACCGCACGATCGGCCAGGTCGTCGCGTACGACCGGCGCCGTGGCACCGACCTGCTCCGCACGCTGGACGCGTACTTCGCCAGTGGGATGAGCCCCGTCCGCACCAAGGACGCGCTCCACGTCCACGTCAACACCGTGGCCCAGCGCCTGGACCGGATCGCCCGGCTCCTGGGCCCCGACTGGCAGTCCCCGGCCCGCGCCCTGGAGGTGCAGCTGGCGCTGCGGCTCCACTTCATGTCGGCCGCGGTCGCACGCTGAAACCGCCGCCCGCCCGCGCGTGGGGACGACCGGCCGTTCACACGTCGCTCTATGGCTGAGGGCTCCAACAAAATGAGATGAAGGATGGCCGCAGGTCGGGCGAGGATCGCTCGGTACTCACCGACGAAAGGGCAGCCGTGGGCGACAGTCCTCCGAGGGAGCTCATCTCGCTCGCTGATGACGAGGGCAACAGCGTCTCGGTCAGCGTTCTGGGACGCAGTCCCAGGTGGACCGCCGGGCTCGACGCGGAGATCGTCGTCAAGACGCCCTTCGTGTCCGGCCGCATCGACTTGGCGCTGTACGTCGCGAGGTTGGAGAACTGGGCCGACGCACTGGACCGGCTTGACGCCGGCGAAGACGTGGCCTGGATGGAGAGGAGCAGCGGGCCGTCCCTCTTCATCCAGCTCACGGGCGAGCGCGGCTGTCCGGAGGTTGTCGTGGAGGACGAGTCCGGGTCCATGGTCACCGTGCGGGTCCCGCTCGTCCCGCCGGACGACTGGATTGCCGACCATCGCCGGCGTCTGCGCCAGGTGATGGATCACTGGGTTCCGATGCTGTCAGGGTAGGGAGACACGTCGCCGGAAGCGGATGAGTGCGCATCCGAGGGTCAGGAAGGCTTCGTGGGTGTCGCCGCGGGATCTCCCGGCGGATCCGCAGGCGGCGGAACGGCCTCGAGCGGCGCAATGAGCTGGGAACGGACGTTGTCCCGTCACGGCCTGAAGCGCCGTGCCCCGGCCCGCACTTGGGATGGTGACAACCATGTCCGAGGAAACCGAGAAAGCCGGAGCCCTCAGCCAGTCCCGCTACGAAGAGATCGTGGCCGAGCTGCGGCAGGTCGTCGAACAGCAGACCCAGAGCCAGTTCACGATCGGCGACCGGCCCTGGAGATCGAGCCGATGCGCTCGTGGAACGACGAGTCGGCGGCCCTGCCGGGCCGGGAGCTGTTCACGGTCCGCCAGGCGATGACCCGGCTGGCCGAGGACGCCAGATCGACCGGACGGTGCACGTCGATCCGGCCGTGGTTCAGGCCGCCGTACATCGCTCCGTGCCCACGACGATGCTCGGGCAACAGCGTCAAGTCCACCGGAGGCTTCACCGCCCCGTCCGCACACAGCACCGCGTCGACCAGCTCGTGTCGGCGTACATGTGAACGTGCACAGCCGAGTACGGATGAACGTGCCCCCGGCTCGCCCGTTCCGGCAGTGAACTTCGGAGAACGCCGACGCCTTCCGTTGAATCGTTAGGGCCTGAGCACGTTCATCCGTACCCAGGTGCGCATTTTCAGGAGTACGCCGACAGCTCGAACGACTCGTCGCGCCGAGCGGTCAGACACTCGTAGAACGCGCCCCGGAAGCGTGACGCCTCCACGAACGCTTCCCTCCGGACAGCATCAGGCAGGAGACTCACCCTGACGGCCTTCGTCGTGGTCAGTGCACCTTCGTAGGAGCACATGATCAGATGAAGGCCGCCCCCACGTCCGGCAAATCCCCAGGTGAGCGACTCAGTTCGAGACGCTGTTCGAGGCCGGTTGTCCTGTCGTACCAAACCTTGAGCGCATCTCACCGAAGACTGACCGATCACAGTCCGTCGCACCGAGTTCGAGTGACTGCGGCGCCGGGCTCCGATCACGCCAAGCAGGTACTCACTGATTCCGCTTTCCTGACGTGAACGGGCCGGACACGGGGGCTACACACTTGTCGACGACGGTCTCCTCGCCGGCCGCAGAGCCCTCCAAGCAGAGCCGTCCGCCCTTGTCACGCAGGTCGAGGAAGAACCGTGTGGTCGCACCCGACTGCTTCAGGTCGTGAATGCGTTCGTCGACATAGCCGAGGTCGTTCAGAATCGTCCTGACTTTGGCGGGGGTGGGATCCACCAGATCCCAGAGCGCCTGGACGATGCGCTCCTCATGGAGATTGCTCGCGCACCAGTCACGAGCGTTCAACTCCACTTCCGGCCCCGCCGTGGGGGCGATGGGCTCGACGTCCGGCGGTGTCTCCACCGCACCGGGCGGCAGTGGCAGTGCCGGACCGCTCGGCGGCGGCTCCGGCGGGGCGCTCGGGGGACACGACTGCTCGACCCTGTCCAGTATCTCCGTGAGACCGGGCCGGGCCTCGGCGGTGTTAGCGGGCTCGATTTGCAGTCCGTCGGCGCTTGTCTTCTGGGTGCCGCAGGCGGCGAGCGCCAGAGCGGCAAAAGCTGTGATCACGAGCGTGTGCCGTGGGCGGCGCGGAAAGCGGGTAACCGTGCTCGTCAGGGCAGGGGTTCGTCTCATGCGCCAAGTCTGTGATCATGCCGCCCCTCGCACGTGAGTAGTCGTACTCACGTGCGCAGGAGTACTCGCTCAAACTTCGATGAGACGTAACCGAACTTCAGTGAGACGAGACACCGGTAGATGAAGAACAAGCTAAGCTCGCCCGGATCGACAGGCGGTCCAGGAAGGCCACCATCCGCCTCGGCATGCCACGACCAGGAGCGGGGGCCGTGAAGAGCGACGCATGCCGAGAAGATCCTGGCCGCGGTCTGAGCACATGGACGCTCGACCAGCTGGATACGTTCATCCACCACGCCCGCGGCCGGCAACTTGAGACGGCACGCGTCGCCGCCCAGGGCCAGGCATACAACTCCAGCCATCCTCCGGAAGGCCGGCGCCAGTGGGCGAAGCTGTCGCTGCTCGCGAACCGGCGCACGTTCGACCACGCCGAGGGACGCTCCGCGCGGGTGGCCCAGCAAGACTTCATGCTTCGCATGTGGGTGATCGACCGGCTCGGCCCCGACGGCACGGACCCCGACTGGAGTCCCGAGGCGCTGGCGTCCGACACGCTCCACGCACTGACCTTCACGCCCGCACAAGCCGCTGATCTCGCCGAGGGCTGGCGCGACCTGCCCATCGAGCTGATCCGCGAGCTGCGGCGGCACAAGAACCTGACCGCCCACCTGGAAAGCCTGGTCGGTTACCTGGCTCCTGGCCCAGCCCGTGAGCGACTGGTCGCCTGGACCACAACTCGACAGCTCCTTCCTTGACCATCAGTTCCCAGCGATCAAGCCACCCTCACCGACCGGCTTCAGAGCGAAGTGCCGAGAGGCATGCATCCGCTGCCCCATGCTCCAGGACAGTCTCAAGGGCTGTCCCGGCTCGCCGACATCGAACAGCAGCGGCTAGGGCTGCCTCGTAACGATCACGCATGACGGCGCCGCAGCCGGCTGGCGGCCGGCTGCGGGGTCAGTCCAGGCCGGTTGCCCATGCCGCCAGCAGGGCGAAGTCGTCGACGGCAAGGCCGTATCGGGGGTCGACCCGGTGCAGTAGGGCAGGACCGTCATGGTGGTTCTTCACCCAGGTGCGATCCGCTTCGGTGATGTCGTCGTCAACCCAGGCGAAGGCACGGCCTTTCGCCCACGCGACGATCTCGGGCGTCTTCCAGAACACCCCGTCCCCGGGCTCGGCCCGCGGCGACGGCCAGGGGATGAAGGGCAGTTCGGGCAATCCCAGGAGTGGCGCGACGAAGGCGTTGGCTTCCTCCTCCCACGTCGTCGCCCACACCAGGTCGAAGGGAAGTGCAGTCAGCGCCGGGCCGTGATCCGGGTTGAGCCACACCCGCAGCGGCTTCACGGGCCGGTTCGGCAGCCCCCACTCGGTCAGCCGGCGCCGCTCGGCAGCTTCCCACCGAGGCGTCAGCAACCGGTGCGTCTCATAGCCCTCAGGCCGCCGATGCGGCTTGGCGGCGTACGGGTTCAGCGGTCCGTCCACATCCACCAACAGCACTGGGCGCACCAGTTCGCCCCCCCTGGACAGCGAATCCAATCGTTCCGGCTTCCATGTCAGCGAACCTGGTCGCTCTTCGGCCCGATGACTTTACTTCTGGTCGCCGTTCCGTCCGGGGCGAACGAGTGGTGGAACGTGAAGGCGCACGGCCCGGAGCCGTGATCGTGGAGGTGCTCCAGCCTGGAAACCCCGTCCTGCCAGGTGGGTATCACGCCGTCCGAGACCCACCAGAACACGTGATTCGGGTGCCCAGTCCTCTCGAACCAGTCGTAACGCCTGTTCAGCGCCTCACGGTGCAGACCGGTGTAGACGGCGTCGAAAGCGGGGCGCAGGTCGGTCCAGAGTGAGAGGGTCGTGGCCAGGGCGGTGGTTTCCACCGTACGGCCCTTGCCGTACCAGGTCGGTACGGCGAGCTCTCCCCATGCACCCCAGTCCGCCTCGAAGAGCGCGCCCTGGTCAATGTCTGCCGCTTCAGCACGCGCGAGGTATCCGGGGTGCTGACTGAACTTTTGGTAGACGGCCTCACCAATGTCGTAGAACTCGCGCGTAAGAGGTGCGGGATCGGCGAGAGGTGACTTCAGGACGCCGAATGTGTACAGAGCAAGATGGGGCATGCGTCTCTCCCTGGTTGGGCTGCCTGGCGGGATCCGGTTCGGTGGCTTACGCATGGGGGCGAGGGTTCGCGGGGCGTGGCCCACTCATCCCGTCGCGGCTGGCTCAGCCTGAAGGAACCCCCGTGCGACCGTGGATGACCACCGAAGACCAGATGAAGGTAGCTGCCTCTTCGCATCATGTCGAAGTTGCAATTTCCCTGCTCAAGTGGCTTTGCGCACAGGCCTTTTCCAGGGTCGGCCGTGGTCCGCTGCGTGAGACGGGCGGCGCCGGCTTGCCCGGTGCGGGGAAAGGTCAGGCTCAGGTGGATGGCTTCGATTCACCCGAGGGCTGTCCCGTACGGGTCTGCTGAGGTGTTGGCGCATGCACAGCAGCCGGGGCGGCGGTCTGCCTATGCGGCCTGGAGAAAGTGGTGCAGGCGGGCGATGCCGAGCCGGCTTGGGCGGGTCACCGTAGGTGATCGTCGTTACCCCGTCGCTCGGAGAATCAGCAGTGCCTGTTGGTGCCGTTCACGTGCGTCCACCGTGGTCTGCCAAGCCGTGAAGCGAGCGGGAAACCTGGTGGTAGCCATCCAGGGCGTACGGGATGCTGACAAAGTGATTGAGCGAGATGCCGCAGTTCAGATCGTTGAGGAAGAGCTGGAACGCGACTACCAGCGGGAGCTGTCGGTCGGGCTTGACCCGATGCGCATGGCTGTGTCGCATGTAGAGCGGCATGAGCTGGTATGGATCGTTTCCTGGACATCCGAGGAGTATCTGCGCACCCGGAATCCAGACTTCGCGCTGGCCGGGAATGGGCCGTACCTTGTTGATCGCGTCGACGGAAGCCTGCACCAGATCGGTGTCGTCTCCGCAGTGACGGACGCGTGGGAGGCGGACTACCGAGTCCGTATTCGAAGGCAGGTCATGCGGACCGCAGTGGACGATCTGCACGATGAGCTCCGGGCGGTGGCAGCCGCTCGCGGGAGGGTTCATGCCATGCACGCCCTGCGCCAAAAGGTGCCAGTGCTCTCCCACGCTCAGATCATCGAGTACGTGACCGCCTTGCAACATGGCGATGCTCCGGCGCACCTTGTAGAGGCCTCCTCCAGAGAGCTGGTGCCGCCTACTGACCCGTTTTCGTCCGTGGTGACCATCCGCGGAGTCGAGAACCGTCGAGGTGCCTGACCGCAGCACTTGCCCTCACGAAGCGAGGAGAACTCGCTTACGCAAGAGCGAGAAGTTGGCGCGGCCAAACATCTGATGCTTGACCGTTAGGATCCGAACTCGCAGCTGAACCACCACCCTTCGTCCGGCGCTCGGTACGTCGGCGGGGAAGCGTGGAGAGGAGCTGTGCACCCGGTCGACCAGGCCCCACATCCCGGGCGAGCGGCGCCAGCCGTGGTGCAGTGCGCGTCAACGCGTGGGCGACTTCGAATCGGGCCCGGAGGCGCTCATCCGTCACTCACCGTGGCCGCTGCACGGAAGCTGAGCCAGAACCTTTTCCCGTGCGCGACGCTTACGCTGCCCCCATGCGGTTCCTGGTCGAACCCTTCGCCCTCGGTGCCCTCGAACGCGGGCGGTCGATCGAGCAGTTTCTCGGACCTACCGACACTCCGGGGCAGCCAGTCCGCGAGGAGGACTTCGGACTCCAGCTCGCGGTGGTTGTCGGCGCTCACGCGGCCTTGGCCATCGCGGAAGGGAAGATCGGCGCCGACCGCAGCAGGTGGGTCAACGAAGGCGTTGCCGGCGCCGAATACAGGGACTACGTCCGTGCGGGACGTCCCTCAGCCTTCCTCGGAGGCGCCGCACGGTCGAACGCCTGCCCCGAATGACCGACCCATGGGCGGTGAGCCGGCTTCCCCGACGACCTGTGCGCCGGACCGACGACCGCCACCGCCAGATGAAGCGGCCTCTTCGGCCCGTACAGCCTCAGCGAACCGCCACCGCCTGCTCATCCTCGGCGGCGTCCTCCGCCAGGTCGCGGCTGCGCGTCTCCCGCGCGCACCCGATGGCGACCACGGTGAGCAGCGCCGCGGCGATGACGTACAGCGCGATCGGCGTGGAGCTGTCGTAGTCGGCCAGCAGCGCGGTGGCGATGAGGGGAGCGGGCGCACCGGCGGCCACCGAGGAGAACTGCGCACCGATGGAGGCGCCCGAGTACCGCATGCGCGTCGCGAACATCTCGGAGAAGAAGGCCGCCTGCGGTGCGTACATCGCCCCGTGCAGCACCAGACCGACGGTCACGGCGAGCAGCAGGCTGCCGAAGCTCTTGCTGTCGATCAGCGCGAAGAAGGGGAACATCCAGGCCCCGACGCCGATCGCCCCGATCAGGTACACCGGGCGCCGCCCGATGCGGTCGGACAGGGCGCCCCACGCGGGGATCACCGCGAAGTGCACGGCGGAGGCGATGAGGACGGCGTTGAGGGCGGTCTGCTTGCTCAGGCCCGCCGACGTGGTCGCGTACACCAGGATGAACGCGGTGATCACGTAGTAGCTGATGTTCTCCGCCATCCGGGCGCCCATCGCCACCAGCACGTCGCGCCAGTGGTACCGCAGCACGGCCACGAGCGGCATCTTCTCCAGCTGCCCGGTCTCGGCCGTGCGGGCCTCCGCCCGGGCCAGCGCGGCCTTGAAGACGGGCGACTCGTCCACGGACAGCCGGATCCACAGGCCGACGATCACCAGCACACCGGACAGCAGGAACGGGATGCGCCAGCCCCACGAGGTGAAGGCGGCGTCCGACAGCAGGGCGGTGAGCGCCGACAGCACACCGGTGGCCAGCAACTGCCCGGCCGGCGCCCCGGTCTGCGGCCAGGACGCCCAGAACCCGCGCCGCCGGGCGTCCCCGTGCTCCGACACCAGCAGTACGGCCCCGCCCCACTCACCACCCAGCGCAAACCCCTGCACCAGCCGCAACACGGTGAGCAGTACGGGGGCGGCGGAACCGATCGTCGCGTGCGTCGGCAGCAGCCCGATGGCGAAGGTCGCCCCGCCCATCAGCAGCAGGCTGAGGACGAGCAGCTTCTTCCGCCCGAGCCGGTCGCCGTAGTGCCCGAACACCAGCGCTCCGAGCGGCCGCGCGGCGAAGCCGACGGCGTACGTCAGGAACGACAGCAAGGTGCCGACGAGCGGGTCGGAGCCGGGGAAGAACAGCTTGTTGAACACCAGCGCGGCGGCGGACCCGTAGAGGAAGAAGTCGTACCACTCGATGGTGGTGCCGATGAGACTCGCGGCGACGATGCGCTTGAGGCTGGACGGGGCTGGTGGAGCGGATGCGGGGGCGGCCATGAACACCACTTCCGGACAGTTGGCGGGGACGATTCCGTGTCGCCACACCGTAGGAACGCGCAGGTCAGACGCGTATGTGGTGGGACACCATAGTTCTTGGTGTGGGTGTGCGCGGGGCCACCATGGAGGCGGTGACGGGCTCTCCGCACCGGCCTCGTCGAGACTGCCGAGAAGGCTGTCGCAGAGCAGTCCCCCCCGGGGGGTCTCGCTGGCTGAAGCACTGATCGCGTGGACCACGGCCACACGAGGTGGACTCTCACGGTGAGACCGGGGGCCATGACACGATTCAGGCACAGGGCGCGGAGAGACCTCGGCCGGGTCGTGCGCTCCGTGACGACGGGCGCCCCTGTGTGCGAAGGGCGCCCGTGTGTCCTGAATCGGACGTCGCTGTCGTAGCGGCGCGCGTCAGTCCGCCAAGTCCGTCCAGACGTTGAAATCCATGTCGTCGACGACGTCCTCGCCGAGGCCCAGCTCGTCCCCGAGCGCCAGGTAGCGCTCGTAGCGGGCCTCGCCGGCCTGAGCGGCATCCGCGTGCGCACGCGACCGCTCGGCAGCCGCCTCGGCACGAGTGGCCGCGGCATCTGCCTCGGCCGCCGCCTCGCCGTGCCGCATCCGCCGCCGCTCGGGCCCGGCCCGCGGTTGCCTCGGCGCTGGCCGCGTGCGCGTCGGCCGCGTCGGCCGCCGCCCGCGACTCCTGGGCGTTGCTGTCGGACTCGTGAGCCTGCGCGTACGCCTCCTTGGCCGTCCGCCTAGGCACGGGCCGCGTCCGCCTTCTGTGCCGCGTCCCACACGACGGCGCTGAGATCCGCGGCCTTGTCGCGGGCCCGACCGCGTCATCCTTGCGCGCGACCGCCGTGGCCTCGGCCGCCTCGGCCTTGTCCTTGGAGTTGTCGCCTCGGCCTGCACGGTCTTCTTCGCAGACAGCGGCGACCGAGGCGGCGTTCGCAAGGAGCCGGCACGCGGCGTGACGCCGCGCCTCTCCCTGTCGACGGCAAGCCCCACCGTCGAATGACGTGCACGCGTCACAGCGTCGAGATTTCCGTGTGCGTGCCGATCGCCTTGGCGACAGGCCAGGGCGTCAGGAGGGCGTCGCACCCCCGCGGGCAGGCGCGGGTCACCACGGGGCGTGGGAGCGAGGCCACCGGCGAAGGAATCGGCCGGGCCGCGTGGGTCGTCGCACCCGCCCGCGAAACAGCCGACGGACGGCATCCCGGCCGTGCGTCGCCCGGCTCCACCCCGGATGAGGTCCGTCACAATGCCTTCCGGCACGGAGACCCCCGCTGGTACAGGTGGCTGGGACCAGTGACATCCCGTGTGAAAGTGCTCCGCGCATGAACGACAGCCCCGGCCCCGACCCTGTGGCCTTCTCGCTCGACCTCACCCTGGAGGAGTCCCGCCGGCGCGCCGCGGTGGTGGCCGCCCTCGCTGACGACTGGGACCCCCTGGCCGTGCTCCGCTCGGAGGACGAGGCGCACCGCCTGCTGTACTCGGGTCTGGACGCCGAGCAGGAGCGTACGTACGCCATGCTGGTCGAGGCCGGCGTGCTGCCCGGACGGGACGCGGGCGATGCGGCTTCCCATTGATCCGCAGGCGGACCGGGCCCGCCGCGCCTGGGTCCCGTGTCCGGGATGCGACGACGCCCGGGACTGCGTCACCTGCGCGGAACGGCGCAACTGCTCCGACCACTGGCGCTACCTCATAGCCAACGAGGGCGCGCGGGTCCATCTCCAGTGCCCCGGCTGCACCCACACCTGGACCCTGGACACCCGCCCCGGCAGGCGGGGCCCGACCGCCTGAGCCCACGGGCGTGCGGATTCCGGCGGGAGCCGGGCCCACCGGTCCAGGAGGCACCGATGACGGCGGGCCCGGCGGCGGGCGCCGTTCAGCAGATCCGTGGAAGCTGTTCCCCGAGCGGCATGTCCACCACCCGCGTCCCGCCCAGGCCCGTCCGGGCCACGACCATCCCCGGGTGCTCGGCCACCGCCTCACCGATGACCGCCGCCTCGGCGCCCAGGGGGTGCGCCCTCATCGCGGCGAGGACCGCGTCGGCGTGGTCCCGGGGCACGAACGCCACGAGCTTGCCCTCGTTGGCCACGTACATCGGGTCCAGGCCCAGGAATGCGCAGGCGCCGGCCACCGGCGGCGGCACCGGGACGGCACGCTCCTGGACGACGACCCCGGCGCCCGAGGCCGCAGCGATCTCGTTGAGCGACGCGGCCAGACCCCCGCGGGTGGGGTCGCGCAGCACATGGAGATCCGGGGTGACGGCGAGCATCGCCTCGACCAGGCCGCCGAGCGCCGCGCAGTCGCTCTCGACATCGGCCTCGAACCGCAGGTTCTCCCGCTCGCTCAGGATGGCCACGCCGTGGAGGCCGATGGCCCCGCTGACGATGACCACGTCACCGGGTACCACCCGCTCCGGACGCAGGTCGACACCGGGCGGCACCAGCCCGATACCGGCGGTGTTGATGTAGACGCCGTCGCCGTGACCGGCCTCCACGACCTTGGTGTCGCCCGTCACCACCCGCACACCGGCGGTGCGGGCGGCGGCCCCCAGCGCCTCGGCCACCCGGCCCACGGTGGCGATCTCGACGCCCTCCTCCAGGATGACGCCGCACGACAGGTAGGCGGCCCGGGCCCCGCTCATCGCGAGATCGTTGACCGTGCCGTTGACGGCGAGGTCACCGATGCTGCCACCCGGGAAGAACAAGGGCCGCACCACGAACGAGTCGGTGGAGAAGGCGAGCCGCGCCCCGCCGAGCTCCACCGTGGCCGAGTCGGTCAGCCCACCGGGCGCCGGGCCCGCCAGGGCGGGAAGGAAGACCTGCTCCACCAGCTCGGCGGACATCGCGCCGCCTCCGCCGTGGCCCATCACCACCCGCGGCCGGTCCCGCAGCGGGGCGGGGCAGGTCCAGGACAGGACGTCCGGCCCTGTGTACGTGTCAGACAACGGGGCTGCCCTCCAGGGTGTGGGCGGTGGTCGCCGGGGCCGTGACCGGCACCGGGCGGGCCGGCAGGTCGAGCCGCCGGTACAGGTAGTAGGCCGCGCACGCGCCCTCGCTGGAGACCATGGTGGCCCCGAGCGGGGTGCGCGGCGTGCACGTGGTGCCGAACGCCTCGCACTCGTGCGGCTTCAGCAGCCCTTGCAACACCTCTCCGCTGCGGCACTCGGCCGGCTCACGGGTGGTGATGTCGCCCACCTGGAAGCGGTGCTCGGCGTCGTGGTCCCGGTAGCGCGCGGACAGCCGCCACCCACTGGCGGGGATGACGCCGATGCCGCGCCAGGCCCGGTCGGTCACCTCGAAGACGTCGTCCAGCATGGCGCGCGCGACGGGGTTGCCCTCCGGCCGGACGGCACGCTCGTAGGCGTTCTCCACCGCGTGCTCGCCCCGCTCCAACTGGCGCACGGTGCGCCGTACGCCTTCGAGGATGTCGAGCGGCTCGAAGCCGGTGACCACGATGGGCACCCCGAATCGTCGGGCGAGACCGGGGTACTCCTCCGTCCCCATCACGCTGCACACGTGACCGGCCGCGAGGAAACCCTGGACGCGGCAGTCGGGCGATTGCATGATCGCTTCGATCGCGGGCGGGACCCGGACGTGCGACACCAGCAGGCTGAAGTTGCCGACGCCGCGCTTGCGCGCCTGATGGACGGCCATCGCGTTGGGCGGCGCGGTGGTCTCGAAGCCGATGCCGAAGAAGACGACCTCCCGGTCCGGGTTCTCCTCCGCGATCCGCAGCGCGTCCAGCGGCGAGTACACCACCCGGACATCGCCGCCCTCTCCGCGTACCTGGAACAGGTCACGCCCGGTGCCCGGCACCCGCAGCATGTCACCGAAGGAGCAGAAGATCACCTCGGGACGCGAGGCGATCTCCAGAGCCTTGTCGATCACCTCGAGCGGGGTCACACACACCGGACAGCCCGGGCCGTGGATCAACTCCACTTGCTCCGGCAGGAGTTGGTCGATGCCGTGGCGGATGATGGTGTGCGTCTGACCGCCGCACACCTCCATCAGAGCCCAGGGCCTGGTCACGGTGGCCCTGATCTCGTCGAGCAGACGTGCCGCCAGCTCCGGGTTCTGGAACTCGTCGATGTACTTCACCGCAGCGCCTCCCCGGCCGCGGCGGCGCCGTCCGTCCCGTGTCCGTCCCCGCCCGCCTCCGCGGCGGCCTGCTCCCACGGGTCGCCGAACTCCTCCTGGAGCAGGCCGAGGTTCTCGAACAGCTCCAGCGTCCGGCGGGCCGACTCCTCGTCCAGCCGTTGCAGGGCGAAACCGACGTGGACGATCGCGTACTCACCGACCTGAAGGTCCGGCAGGTACTCCAGGCACACCTCCTTGACCACACCGCCGAAGTCGACGCTGGCCATGCGGGTGCCGTTCCGTTCCTCGACTTCCAGTACCTTCCCTGGTACCGCCAAGCACATATGTGTCTCCTCACTCTCGCGCCGCGCGGTCCGTGTCCGCCGATCCGGTACGGGCCGTGGCGCGGGCGGCCACGACGAGCTGGCCGAGGGCCAGCCCCCCGTCGTTGGGCGGGATCCTGTGGTGGCGCAGCACGGTGAAGCCGTCCCCGCGCAGACCCCGGGCGCAGGCCGACGACAGCAGCGCGTTGGAGAACACCCCGCCGGACAGGGCGACGGTCTCCAGGCCGGACGACTCGCGGGCCAGCCCGCAGACCGTGCGCACCAGCCGGGCCACCGCCGCGTGGAAGCGGGCCGCGACGACCGGTGCGGGGACGCCCAGCCGTACGTCCTCGACGACCGCGGCCAGCAAAGGCGCCGGATCGGCGGACACCGGCGACGCGCCGTTCCCGTCCCGTCCGGTCAGGCGGAAGACGTAACGCGGGTCCTCGTCCTCGTGCCCCGCAGCGACGGCGGCCGCCTCCAGCTCGATCGCGGCCCGTGCCTCGTACTCGGCGTGGTGGCAGACGCCCGCCAGGGACGAGACCGCGTCGAAGAGCCGCCCGATGCTGGACGTCGGCACGCAGTTCAGCCCGCGCTCCAACTGCTTCTCCAGCACCGCCCGTTCCTCCGGCGGACAGGCGGCGACGCACGGCAGGTCCGCTTCCAGCGCGATGCCCGCCGCCCACAGATGCGCCAGCGCCATGCGGTACGGCCGACGGACGGCCGCGTCAGCCCCGGGGAGCGGTGCGTAGGCCAGGTGCGCGAACCGGTTGTGACCCTCGTAGTCGGCGAGCAGGAACTCCCCGCCCCACACGGCCCCGTCGTCCCCGTGGCCCGTGCCGTCGAACGCCACCCCGATCACCCGGTCGCCCTCGGCCACGCCGTGTTCGGCCATGACGGCGGCGACGTGCGCGTGATGGTGCTGGACCCGCACCACCGGGCGCCCCCCGGCGTGCCTGCGCGCCCAGGCGCCCGAGCGGTACGCGGGGTGCGTGTCGGTGACGAGCAGCTCGGGGCGTACGCCCGTGATGGACTCCAGCTGCCGTTCGGCGCGGTCGAACGCGCGCTGGGTGGCGAGGTCGTCCATGTCCCCGACGTGGGCGGACAGCCATGCCTTGTGGCCCTCGGCGAGGCAGAAGGCGTTCTTCACGTCGCCGCCGACCGCGAGGGAGGGAACCACCGGCACGGGCAGGGTGAGCGGCAGCGGGGCGTAGCCGCGGGAGCGCCGCAGTACGAGCGGCTCGCCGTCGCAGACGCGCACCACCGAGTCGTCGCACGGTACGTGGATGGGCCGGTCGTGCCCGAGCCAGGCGTCGGCCAGGCCGGACAGCCGTTCCAGGGCCTCGTCGTCGTCGGTGACGATGGGTTCGCCCGAGAGGTTGCCGCTGGTCATCACCAGCAGCCGGGGCCCGCCCGGGCCGAGCAGCAGATGGTGCACCGGTGTGTACGGCAGCATCACCCCGAGGTCGGGACTGCCGGGCGCGACGGCGTCGGCCGGCACCAGGGCCGCCGGTGCGTCCGTGGCACCGGCGCGCCGCCGCAACAGCACGATGGGGCGGACACGGCCGGTGAGCAACTCCCGCTCGGCAGGGCCGATGTGCACGAGGTGCCCCACATCGGCCACGTCCCGGGCCATCAGCGCGAAGGGTTTCCCACCGCGTGCCTTGCGGCGGCGCAGCTCGCCGACCGCGCGCGCCTGGGTGGCGTCGCAGGCCAGGTGGTACCCGCCGATGCCCTTGACGGCGACGATCGCCCCCGCGGCGAGCAGCGCGCGCGCCGCGTCGACGGGGTCCTCGCCCTCCGGCCGCGGGTGCGGGGCGGCCGTGACGAGCCGCAGGCGCGGGCCGCACGCGGGGCACGCCACGGGCTGCGCGTGGAAGCGGCGGTCGGCCGGATCGTGGTACTCGCGGTCACAGGCGGCGCACAGCGGGAAACCCGCCATCGTGGTGTGCTCGCGGTCGTACGGCAGGCCGGTGACGATGGTGAACCGCGGTCCGCAGTGCGTGCAGGTGACGAAGGGGTGGCGGTGGCGGCGGTCGGCGGGATCGGCGAGTTCGGCCAGGCAGTCGCCGCAGGTGGCGGTGTCGGGTGCGACCAGCGTGCGCACGGGACCGGACGTGCGGGAGGGGACGATGCCGAAACCGCTGCCGCCGGTGGGGGGCAGGTCGGTGGTGTCCACGGACTCCACGACGGCCAGCGGCGGGGCCTCGGGCGCGATGCGCGCGCAGAACCGGTCGACGTCCACCGCCTCGCCCTCGACCTCCACGACCACACCGTCGCCGGTGTTGGTGACATGGCCGGCGAGTCGCAGCTCCGACGCCAGGCCGTACAGATACGGCCGGAAGCCCACCCCCTGCACCACCCCGCGCACGACGGCCCGCACGCGCCGCACGGGCGGCGCGGTCACCACCTGTCGTGGCGCGGCCACCTCGGGCGTCGCGTTCACGCCCGGGCCTGTGCCATCACCGGCGCGTGCACCTCTGCCCCCTCGGCCGCCGCCAGGGCCCGCTCGACCAGCAGACCGGCGCCTTGCCGACTCCGTACGGAGCTGAGGGCGACCTCCACGCCGGGGTTGACCTGCTGCACATGGGCCCGGAAGGCGGCCTCGTCGAACTCGGCGGGACCGGCCAGGTCGGCCTTGGTGACGATCACCAGGTGCGCGAGGCCGAACGCGGTGGGGTACTTCAGCGGCTTGTCCTCGCCCTCGGTGACCGAGGCGAGGACGACGCGCAGCGTCTCGCCGAGGTCGTACGACGCCGGGCACACGAGGTTGCCCACGTTCTCCACGAACAGCAGACGGGTGTCCTCCGGAAGCCAGTTGTGCAGGTGCCCGGCGAGCATGTCCGCCTCCAGATGGCACAGCCCGTCCGTGAGCACCTGTTTGACCGGCATGCCGGAACGGCTCAGGCGTACCGCGTCGTTCTCCGTCGCGAGGTCCGCCGTCAGGGCGGCCGCCGGGACGCCGCGTTCCCGGGCGATCGTCAGCTCCCGCTCCAGCAGGGCCGTCTTGCCGCTGCCGGGGCTGGACAGGAGGTTCACCACGGTCGTGCCCCTGGCCGTCAGTTCACTGCGCAGGATGCCGGCCGCCATCGTGTTCTTGGCGAGCACCGCCTGCTGGAGGTCGACCACACGGCACATCGTCAGCTCTCCTCGAGGATGGTTGCGGGGGTTGCGCCGGGGGAGTCGGGAGCAGCGGTGTCCGCGGCCCAGCGCACTTCGGTGATGCGCAGTTCGCGGCCCGCCACCAGCTCGGTGGCGGCCGCGCGGCAGTCCGGGCAGAGCATGTCCGGTGGCATCCCGGTGTCCCAGGTCCGCCCGCACGGCGCGCACCGCGCACTGCCGGGGACGGAACGGGTGACGAGCTCGGAGCCTTCCAGGACGGTCCCGGCACAGGCGAGTCCGAAGCAGAAGCGGAGCGAATCGGAGACCACTCCGGCCAGCTCGCCGATGTCGAGGTGCACATGCTGGACGCCCCGCGCGCCGCGGGACCGTGCCGCCTGCTCGACCTGGTCCACCACGGACAGGGCGACGGACATCTCGTGCATCGGTCTCCGTCCGGGCCCGGGGATGTCTCTCCGGCGCCCATTACACGACTGGGGCCCGGCGGCGCGCCGACCGGCGCGCCGGGGTCACACGGCTGCGTAGGCCGTTCGGTCCCCTGGGACGGCACCGGGCGGCGGCCGGTGGGTCACATCCGGCGGATGCGCAGGTAGCGCCGGACGTCGGGCAGGACGTTCGCGACGATGGCCGCGAGCGCGGTGGCGGCGGCGGTGGCGGCGGCCGCACCGCCGATGAGGCGCTTGTTCATGGTGCTCTCCGTGAAGGTCGGTGTGGGGGTGTCGTGCGGGGTGGGTCAGTCTCGGACGACGGCTTCGTCGCGCAGCGGTTCCGTCACCAGTTCGGTCACCAGGCGCACCGCCTGCGGGACGGCGGCGGCCACGGGCGGGCTGAGCCCGATGCCCTCCTCGACGGTGGCGGGCTCGCAGCCCACCACCAGGGTGCGTCCCGGCGGTGTGGCGCCGGTACCCGCGCACAGGCTGTCCAGCAGCGCCAGTACGGCGTCGGGGGACATGCGGTGGCCGTCGAGGGGGACGCCCTCGGCCGGCTGCCGGGAGCCCGGCTCGGTGGCGTCGATCACGTACAGCGTGCCCGGCTCACCGCCCCGTGCCGTGGCGTCCAGGAGGACGAGGGTGTCGTACCCGTCGAGGAGTTGGTAGGCCAGGTGGACGCCGCGGATGCCGATGTCGGCGACCTCGACACCGGCGGGCAGGTCCTGACGGGCCAGCACGCGAGCCGCCTCGACGCCGAAGCCGTCGTCGCCGAGGAAGATGTTGCCCGCCCCGGCCACCAGGGTGCGCGGGCCGGTCTGTGAGGACACCATCACGCCTCCTCCGGGACGTCGACCTCGTCGGGCTGGAAGTAGAGGAAACGGCCCTGCTCACGGCGGATGTCGGCGCCCGGGTCGTCGTCGACGGTGACCGCGATGTGCACGCCGCCGTCCACGTCGTGCAGGACCGCTTCCACCAGGGCGAGCCGGCCGGTGAGGAACAGGTCCTGGGCATCGGTGCGGCGCAGCCGGGGACGCAGCACGACGCGGCTGCCGGCCCGTACCGGCCGTCCGCCGACGAGGACGTGGTCGGTGGCCGGGTCCACGGACGCGTCCGCGCCCGGGTCCCACCAGGGGGTGTCCGGCCGCGTGACCCCGCTCTGCCGGAAGGGGTCGGACGGTACGGCGACGGTCGCCGGGACGGCCGGGGCGGTCACCTCGCGGAGGCCGCGTACGGCGCCGTGCAGGCGCTCCAGGACGTCCGGTGGCATGGAGTCGGCCAGCTCGATGACGGCCGCCGCCCGCGCGTCCGTACCCCGGGCCTCGCGCTTCTCCTCGTCGGTGAGGGCGGCGGTCCGCAGCGCCAGGATCTCGTCGATCTCCGTCGCGTCGTACAGCACGCCGGGGCTCTCGGGCGCGATCGCCGGGTGGTCCTCCAGGATGATCGGTGAGGAGAGCACCAGGTCACCGCGGCCCGGCTCGCCGGCCATCACCGGCCAGGTGTGCAGGTTGCGGCACGCGGCGGTGGCTCCCCGTGCCCACTCCGGCGGGTCCGTCATCGACAGGAACCGCCCGGAGTCCAGGCACAGCAGCGCATGACTGGCGACCAGGGACCGGGGCAGGGCCGCGTCGCGGTCGGCGTCGCCGCCCGGTGTCCAGTCGCTGGTGTTCTCCACGACCAGGCTCAGGCGATGCGTGCGGTACGGGCCTTCCAGCTCGCTCGTCGACAGCCGCAGCGCACCGGTGACCTCCTCGCGGCGGCGCACGAGCCGGCCCACCACCTGCCCGGTGGAGTCCGGGACCGGTTCGGTCTCCTCGGCGGCGGGGCGGGTGAACGGGACGACGATGCCCTCGCCCGCCAGGGTGTCCACGGGAACGGTGAGCCGGACGGCCTGTTCGTGGCCCTCGTCCCACGGGACGATCACCTGGTCGTCCAGGCGCAGTTCGCCCACCGTCTCGAAGGTGCCGTCCGGGCACACCCGTTGCACGGTGCGCCGCTGTGTGTGCAGGAAGCGGACCTCGACGGCGAGCGTGGCCCCCCGCTTGGGTTCCATCAGCAGTTCGGTGTGCTGGAAGTCGTGCTCCTCGGCCCTCGCCGTCCAGGCCGGTGGTACGAGCACCCCGAACTGCCAGCGCAGACGGTTCTTGGCGGCCGACGCGCGGTACGGGTAGAGCACGTACCCCTCGAAGAGCACGGCGTCGGCGACCTGGCGTGCGACGGCGAGCCGGGCCTCGGTCTCGTGGGTGAACGTCGTCGTGGCCGTCATCGCGCCGTCCCCCCGGCCGCATGGAGGAGCGCCTCGACGGTCGCCTCCCAGGAGGGCAGGGCGCGCCGCGACCGGTGGGCGAGCAGCGCGTCCATGGTGTCCCGGGGCAGCCGGATCCAGCCGGAGCCCGGGAAGTGCTGGTCGACCATCTCCCGCCAGGTCTTCACCGGCATGCGGAAGGCGGCCTCCTTGTCCCAGGGGACGGGTTCCACGCGGAAGCCGCGCTCGCCGGTGAATGCGGTGCCGGAGAACAGCATCAGCAGCGGAATCTCGCCTTCCTCCAGTGCGTGGAAGTAACGGGTGGACGCGATGTCCATGTCGTAGGTGCACGGCACCACCAGGTCGGTCTCCACCTCACCGGTGAAGCCTGGAACCATCACCGAGACCTGGGCGAACTGCACCGGGTTGAGGGTGCTGCCCCAGCGTGACCGCTCCCCGAACAGGTCGGTCAGCCGCTCGGCCTCGGCGTCGCCGTAGCCGCGCCGGACGGGCTCGATGCGGATCTGGCAGCGCAGGGCAAGCGCGTGTACGCGGGCCTGGCCGGAGGCGGCGATGCGCAGCCGGAACACCAGGGTGGGGCCCGCCGCGTACGGATCGGCGCGCACCCCGGTGCAGGTGAAGGCGAAGTCGGTCACGACCCGCTCCCTCGGACGTCACGGGCACGGTCGCGTACGTGGGCGAAGAAGGCGTCCAGGTCGGCGCGGGCCTCCGCGCCACCGTCGAAGCCCTGCCACCGCAGGCGCATCCGGCCCACCAGTTCGTAACAGATGTCGACGGGCACCAGGAAGCACTCGACCGTGCCCTGGTGGCGCCGCAGCAGCAGTGCCTCCACGTCGGGTTCGAGGAGCCCCGCCAGTGGTGAGCCTGCCAGGACGGCCTGCCAGGACGCCGGGTCCAGTTCGCTCTCGGTCGCCCCGGCCGGGCTCGGGTAGAGCGCGACGAGCCGGTCGAGCGCCGAGTTGCGGAAGAAGAACGCGACGCCGACGGGGATGCGCAGGTGTTCCCAGGCCTGTTCGTCGATGCCGTGCCCGGGGTCGCTCAGGTAGCGGCCGGGGACCGCACGGAAGCGGCCCTGAACCCCGCCGGAGCCGTCAAGCACCTGGGCGCAGGGGCCACAGGCGCACGCCAGCGCCCGCTTCTCGGTGTCGACGAGGTGCCGGTGACGCTCGCCGGCCAGAGGCACGGCGCACAGCTCGCACCGCTCCTCGCGGGGAGGGGGCGGGGCCACGAAGCGGCGCAGCCCCCGCGGCCGGGGATCCCGCCCCGCGCGCGCCGCCCCCAGCGCGGGCATGCCCGGGTGAGCGGCGGTGCCCGGCTGGGGCGCGCCCGGGTGGGACGTCGTGTCCGACCCGGGCGGCTCCGTCCGGGCCGTCCGGGCCCCGGGCGCGCTCATGGCGCCGTGGCCGGTGAGCGGCGGCCGTCGACGGCGCGCGGCGGGCCGGCGCCGATCTGGAGGAGGGCGGGTTCCCGGGGGGCCTCCTGCAGTTCCACCGCCGTCACCTCGGGCGCGAAGCATGCGAGGGCGGCCTGAGCCGCCTGCTCGATGCCCTCCCGGGTGCCGGCGCAGCCGCAGCCCGCCGACCCGGTGAGCCGGAGGCGCAGCACGCCGGTCGCGGCGTCGAAGCCGACGGTCTCGACCGGGTGGGGGAGGCCGTCGAGGGCCAGGTCGATGCGGCGGCGCACGTCGTCCGGGTGCAGCCCGTGCAGGACCAGCAGGCCCGCGACGAGTTCGTCGCCGAGCAGGGCGGCGAGGGTGTCCCGGGCCGTGGCGTCGGGGTGGCGTCCGATCAGCTCGACCGCGCGGGCGAGACCGGCCCCGTAGAACTCCATGAGGACCCGCACGAGTTCCTCGGCGGCCTCGCACGCCGCGCGGTCGCCGGAGTCCGCCAGCCGGTCGAGGACCTCCTCGACCAGCCGGCCGGCCCTCTCCGCGCTCACCGCGTCGGACGCGGGGGTCACACCGGGCGCGGCGCCCGCGCTGGTGCCGCCGCTCATCCGGACAGACCGCTCAGGCCGGTGGGGACGTGCATGGACTTCACGGTCCTGCCGTCACCGACGTACATGTGCACACCGCAGGGCAGACACGGGTCGAAGCTGCGCACGGCGCGCATGATGTCGATGCCCTTGAAGTTCTCCGGCGGGTTCTCCTCGAAGATGGGCGTGTTCTGCACGGCGTCCTCGTACGGCCCCGGCGTCCCGTAGGTGTCGCGGGTGGAGGCGTTCCAGGGCGTCGGCGGGTACGGGTGGTAGTTGGCGATCTTGCCGTCCCGGATGACCATGTGGTGCGACAGGACACCGCGTACCGCCTCGGTGAAACCGACCCCGATGGACTCGTCCGGCACCTCGAACTTCTCCCAGGTCTGGGTGCGTCCGGCGCGCACCTCCGCGAGGCCCATCTCCGCGGAGTGCAGCGCCACGGCGGCGGCGTACGCCTGGAAGTAGGTGCGGGCGCGGTTGCGCTCCAGCGCGTTGCTCCAGCGGGGGATCTTCCACTCGAAGGTGGTCTCCGGCTTGGTGAGCGTGCGGGGCAGGTTGATGACGACGCTGTGGCCGGTGGCCTTCACGTACCCGATGTCGACGAGCCCGGACAGAGCGGTCGACCACAGGCGGGCGATGGGGCCGCCGCCCGTGTCCAGCGGCAGGTAGTCCTTGCCGTCGTACCAGCGCGGGGACATCACCCAGCTGTACTTGTCGTTGAAGTCCCGCTTCTGCGGGGCCGGGATGGTGTGCTGGTTCCAGGGGTGGCGGGGATCGACCGGGTTGCCGAGCGGGTCGTGGGTGACGAACTGCTCCTGGCCCGCCCAGTCCTCGTAGTAGGAGCTGCCCAGCAGGATCCGGATGCCGAGGTTGATCTCGGTGAGGTCGTTGGTGACGAGCTTGCCGTCCACGATCACACCGGGGGTGACGAACATGCGCCGGCCCCAGTCCGACATGTTGGCGTACGTGAAGTCGCAGTACTCGGGGTCGTTGAACGCCCCCCAGCAGCCGAGCAGCACGCGCCGGCGGCCGACCTCCTCGTAGCCCGGCAGGGCCTCGTAGAAGAAGTCGAACAGATCGTCGTGCAGCGGCACGACCCGCTTCATGAACTCCACGTACCGCATGAGCCGGGTCATGTAGTCCGTGAAGAGCTGTACGGAGCCGATGGTGCCCACGCCGCCCGGGTACAGGGTGGAGGGGTGCACATGGCGGCCCTCCATCAGGCAGAACATCTCCCGGGTGTAGCGGCTGACCGAGAGGGCCTCGCGGTAGAACTCGCCCTCCAGCGGGTTGAGCGAGCGCATGATGTCGGCGATGGTGCGGTAGCCGTGGTCGGCGGCGTGCGGCGCCTCGGTGCGCTCGGCCAGTTCGAGCACCCCCGGGTTGGTCTCGCGGACCATCTTCTCGCAGTAGTCGACCCCGACCAGATTCTCCTGGAAGATGTTGTGGTCGAACATGAACTCGGCGGATTCGCCGCAGTTGATGATCCACTCGCCGAGGTGCGGCGGCTTCACCCCGTACGCCATGTTCTGCGTGTACACCGAGCAGGTGGCGTGGTTGTCGCCGCAGATACCGCAGATGCGGCTGGTGATGAAGTGCGCGTCGCGCGGGTCCTTGCCCCGCATGAAGACGCTGTAGCCGCGGAAGACCGACGAGGTGCTGTAGCACTCGGCGACCCGCTTCTGCTTGAAGTCGATTTTCGTGTGGATGCCGAGGCTGCCCACGATCCGCGTGATCGGGTCCCACGCCATCTCCACCAGGCCGGTTCCGTCACCGGACGTCGTCGAGGTCGCCATTGTCTCTGTGATGCCCTTCGGTCAGTGCTGTGAGCGGGGGAGGGGGCGGGGATACGGAACGGATGCCGTGCCGGGCGCGGTCACCACGGCGGCCGGTAGCCGGTGGTGATCTCCCGGCCCGTGTGCCGCCACTTGGGCTCCTTGTCCACCGTCCGGGCCGTGATCGTCCGCAGGCGCCGGATCACCGCGCCGTAGGCTCCGCTGGCGGTGCTGGAAAGCTTTCCGCCAGGAGGTTCGTCCATGAACGGCATGAACTTGTCGGGGAAGCCGGGCATGGTGCACGCGATACAGATGCCGCCCACGTTCGGGCAGCCGCCGATGCCGGCCATCCAGCCGCGCTTGGGCACGTTGCACTTGACGACGGGGCCCCAGCAACCCAGCTTCACCAGGCACTTGGGCGAGTCGTACTCCATCGCGAACTGGCCCTGCTCGTAGTAACCGGCCCGGTCGCAGCCCTCGTGGACCGTGGCTCCGAACAGCCAGGTGGGACGGAGCTTGTCGTCGAGCGGGATCATCGGCGCCGACCCCGCCGCCTGGTAGAGCAGGTAGGTCAGGGTCTCGGCGAAGTTGTCCGGCTGGATGGGGCAGCCCGGTACGCACACGATGGGGATGCCCGCCTTCGACTTCCAGTCCCAGCCCAGGTAGTCGGGCACGCCCATCGCGCCGGTGGGATTCCCGGCCATGGCGTGGATGCCGCCGTACGTCGCGCAGGTGCCGATCGCCACCACGGCGAGGGCCTTGGGGGCCAGGCGGTCGATCCACTCGCTGGTGGTGATGGGCTGGCCGGTGTCCGGGTTGTCGCCGAAACCGCACCAGTAGCCCTCCTGCTTGATCGCCTCGTTGGGAATGGATCCCTCGATCACCAGGACGAACGGGTCGATCTCACCCCGCTCACCCTTGAAGAACCACTCGATGAACGTGTCCGCCCCGTCCACCGGCCCGCACTCGAAGTCGATCAGCGGCCAGTGCACGGCGATCTTGGGCAGGCCGGGCAGGGCCCCGAGGGCGATCTCCTCGATGCTTGGCTGCATGGCGGCCGTGAGGGCGACCGAGTCACCGTCGCAGCTCAGCCCGGCGTTGATCCAGAGGATGTGGATCGGTTTCTCCTCGGTGTCGGGGGAGCCGGGGGTGCCCGTCTGTTCGACCGTGGTCGGCGACGCTGTGTTCATCGAAGCCCTCCTTGGGGAGGCAAACGGCAAAACCGCTCGAGTAAGCCTTTACCGGGCTAAGAGTCCGCCAGCGGGGCGCTCCTCGCACCCGCGGTGACTCGTTCGGCGGCGCGCGGCTCCTTGCGGACGAACGCCCTGCGCAGTGCGTGGTAGGGAGCGGACGGGTTCTGGAAGATGTCCCGCATGTGCGCCAGTTCCCGCTCACGGACGTCCGCCAATGGGGTGACGGCCTCCCGGCGCTCGCTCTCCGCCTTCTTCCCGGCGAGGCGCGTCTGGGCGCGCGGAGAGGCGGCGAGGTGTACGGCCAGCCCGGTGACTTCGGCGGTGAAGCGCGACGGGGCGCACTCGACCACCCGGTCGACCAGGCCGATGTCCCGGGCGCGGGCGGCGGTGACCGGGAGCGCCTCCTCGGTGAGCTGCTCGGCCATGGCGGCGCCCACCCGGCGGGGCAGGCTGTAGGTCCAGTACTCCGAGCCGTACAGCCCCATACGCCGGTAGTGCGGGTTGAGCACGGAGCCGGAGCGGCACCACACCTCGTCGGCGGCCAGGGCCAGCATGACGCCCCCGGCGGCGGCGTTGCCGCCGATCGCGCTGACGACGAGGCGGTCGGTGGTGGTGAGGACAGCCTCGACGAGGTCGTCCATGGCGTTGATGTTGGCCCACGACTCGGCCGCCGGATCGGTCGCGGCCTCGATGACGCCCAGATGGATGCCGTTGGAGAAGAAGTCGCGGCCCCCGCCCAGGACCAGCACGGTGGTGGGCCGGGTGCACGCCGCCCGGTAGGCGTTCAGCAGACGCCGGCAGTGCTCGGTGGACATCGCGCCGCCCGGGAACGAGAACGACAGGACGCCCACCGGGCCGTCCTCCCGGTACCGGATGTCCGACCAGGTGCTGTCGTCGTCGGCGGGCGGGAGTGCGGGGGAGGGCAGCTCGGGCAGGCCGGGCAGTTCCGGGCACCCGCTCAGTGCGAGGGTGGCGGGCAGCTTGCAGGCGCGCGGAGCGCCGGGTCCGGTACGCGCCCGCAATTCGGGAATCCACACCGCCCCGTCGGCGGTGGCCCGGCAGATCGCGCCCGCCCGGGTGGCGAGCAGCTCGCCGGGGCGGCCGCGCAGCCCGTGCTCGGGGTGGCCGCCGTGGAGGAACCACTCCCCGCCGAGGAGGTCGTCCAGGACACCTGGCTGGGAGTCGGCGGCACGCAGCGTGCGCAGCACCGTGTCGGTGGTGTCGTCGGCCCACGCGATACGGCGGGCCGCCTGGCGCATCGGGGGCCTGGTGCGCGCGCCCGCCGCCTTGGGGAGGGTGCCCTGGTCGAGGGGAACGTACCGGCCGGAGGCGAAGCGCTCGACCGCCAGGAGCACCGCTTCGACGGCGGCGTCGGCCAGCTCGTTGCGGTACAGATCGCTCTTGGCCACCGGCGGAACGGGGAACGTCGCCGTCGCCCAGACGGGCCCGGCGTCCATCTCCTCTTCAGCCTGGAGCACGGTGACGCCCCACTCGCCGGCGCCCTCGCGGACGACCCAGTCCAGGGAAGAGGGGCCCCGGTCGCCCACGGGTCCCGGGTGCACGATCAGGCATGTCCTGGCCGTCCACACGTCACGCGGTACGACCGCCTTCAGCATGGGCGCCACCACCAGCTCGGGCGCGTGCCGGTCGACGGCGGCACGTACGTCACTGCCCTGGGGCGTCACCTCGACGGCGACGGTGTGCCCCCGCTCGCGGAGCTCGGCGTGCACGCGCTGGGTGAGACTGTTGTAAGCGCTGGCGACGAGCAGGATGCGCATGGCGACCCTCCCAGGGTGCGGCGGTCGGTGGTGACGCGAACCGGCTGCCTGAGATGCTCCGGCACGGGCTCACCGGGCCGTCGGCATGAATCCCGCGCATCACTCGTAAGGGTCGCGGTTCGTGCCACATGGTCGGCATGGACAGCCTCGTGACCGCGCGCCTCCGGTCCTGGCCGATATGCCGATTTTGTGGGGGAGTGGAAGAATTCCTACTGCCATGGCACGGGAGACGTGCCTCCACCGCACCGGACAGGCAGGTCGGCGCATGCCCAAGGAACAGAAGCCATCGAAGCCGTCACGCGGCCAGGGGGCGAGCCGGCACAAGGGATCCGAGCACCACGGCTGGTCCCCCGACGTCGACGAGACCCGGCAGCAGGAGAACCCGAGCGCCCGCCGCTCCTTCCGCGCACAGGACGCCCCGCCACCCGGCCCGGGCCGCAAGGTCTCCAAGGAGGAGCGCACCTCCGTGCCCGGCGACGAGGCCGAGAGCGGCACCACGCGGGGTGAGGAGTACGGGGAGAAGTCGGACAAGGGCATGCGGGACACCGGCCGCAAGGGCCGCTCCGGACGCCCCTCCGGGACGAAGGACGACACCGCGTTCACCGGTGTCGACCCCAACGACTCCGAGAGCGGCCCCCGCCCGGGCTGACGCCCCGACCCGCGGGGACCGCCGGCCCCCGCCGGCAGCCGCGCGGCCCGGCGCGGAATGCGGCGCCGTGCGGCTGTACGGAGTCGCGGTGGTGGCCGTGGGGGACTGCCCGGAAGGGATGTGGGTGTGCGCGGGGCCACCGCGAGGGGCACCTGCGGGCGACGGCCGTGGACGGGGACCGGACCGCCGCTGCTGGCGCAGTCCTTCAGGCGAAGGAGAAGTGTGCGGCGGCTTCGCGGATCTCGTCGCTGGATACCACGGCATCGGCGTCGATCTGTTGGCGCGCGATCAGTGCCCGAACGAAGCTGGTCTTTCCCGAGGCTGGTGGACCGACGAGTACAACGAGTCCTGCCGGTACCGGAATGGCCGATGTGAGGGCGTTACGGTTGAGGCCGTCCGCGCAGTCGAGTGCTTCGTTCCGGGAACCTGCGGGCAGCCCGCAGGGCTGGTTGCCGGATGCGGTAGGTGGGCGGAGGCTGTGCTGACACCGAGATGCTGATCACGAGTCCTGGTGGTGGACGCCGGCCGGGGCGACGTCCTGGCGTGTACGTCGGCGATCCACGGCCCGGACCGCACGTTGCTGCCCGTCATGAGGTTGCTGTTCGACGGCACCTGTGATGCCGATGGCGTCCGCGCCGACAACACTCACGTGCTGCCCGGCTGACAGGGCTTTGCTGAGGTTGTTCCGCAGCACACGGACCATGAGCTGACGGCGGTGCAGTTCCCGCGTGTCGAGCCTGGACATCCCGGTGCGCATCGACAGGGCGACCGCCGGCACCATCGAACATGCCGAAGCACACACCAAGATCGACCAATATGATGCACTCATGGGTTGACCGTCCTTTCGGGACTTCAATCGAGTGAGCGGCGCGCGGACGCTCGTGCGGAATGAACTGTTTGGGGTAGTGATCGCGGGACATCGGGGGCGCACTACGGGCGGCGGGACACGCGTCCACCGGTCTGTCCCGCCGGTCGTGCGTGCAGCGTGGACATTGCCTCCGACAGGGGTCACCCGGGGGGCTGTCCGTGATTTCGGTGTCGCGGCTTGGCCCTGCGAAGTGGCCTGGTCAGGGTGATGCAGCGGACCATCTGCTGGAAGCAGGCCAGCGCCGCCACGGTGGGCAGTGCCGCCGCCGTCATGTCCGTGTAATGCCGCGGAGCCTCCGCCACGCACAGCAGCATTCCGGCGAAGGAGAAGAGCAGGACAACCGCCCAGGAGTGCAGGGCGCGACGTTGGTGCAGGGCGGCCCGCAAGATTGACAGGGAGGCTACCGCCCAGGGTCCGTAGACGAGCAGCGGCCACCAACTGGCCGTGCTCGCGGGCGAGTACCTCTGGGCGACGTGTCGCAGCGGGTCGTAGGCGATGATGCCGCTGAACGCGCTCACCGTAGTCACCAGCCCCACTGAGAGCCCGGCCAGAACGACGCTGCCGATGCGTGACCAGGTGAAGGCCGGCGGACGAGCCCTGCGACGACTGTGACGGGTCGGGCATACCGGCGGAACGGCCCCTGCCATGTCGGCGAGCTTCGCCATGCCGTCGCGCTCGAGGGGGCAGTCCGTACCGTCCGGCGGAAGCTGGACGGAGGGACGGCCCCTGTCCTCCTCCAGGGCCGCATGCAGGAGGGAGGCGAGTTCTTCAGCCGGGTCCCAGACCGGCACTTGTCCGTGTACCGACGAAGTCGGCCCGAGCGGGCCGTGAGGGGCAGCCGAGCGGGACGGTGCAACCCGGGGCGGGTCGGCATCGGCGACGGACACGTGGGAGCCGAACGAGTCCCCGGCGTAAAAATCACGCATGTTTATGGATCCTTGTCCGTCCTCCGTCGGATTCCATGGGGAGTCCAGCTCCTCTCCAGGACGACAGAAATTTCCTTTCAAGGTCATCCATTGCTTTCGTGACTTCCCGCAGTGTCGTCGCTGGCCAAGTCAAAGACATCTTTGCGCCCTGTTCATGCAGCGCTCCGTCATTGTCTGCGTCGGGAGACGATCCCCGAACGAACAGGAAGTCACCTACGGCGACAGGCTTTGTCGCCCAATGCTGCGTCCTGTGTGGGTCGGCGGGGTAACCATGGGTGAGTGTCACTGCCATAACCAGCTAACGCGCCCATGAAACGTCCCGGGTCTGAGCCATACGAGTGGAGACAGTCCCTCGTCCGAGCGACCTTTTGCAGGTTAATCAGTTCTGCAAGTGCGCCCAATGGAGAAATTAACAGACCGCGCGGGAGACAACTCCCGGCAAAACGCCCACGCATCGGTGACTGGGCATATTTTCGACCCATGTGCAAGAGCTGTGGCACCTGTGGCTGGTGAGTTCATGCGTGGATCCGCAGGTCGGTGCGGGAAGTCAGGGAAAGTCATTCTCTGTCGGCCGCTTTGCCGGGACGTTCATATCGAGACCGGCGATGCGGGTAGCGGTGAATGGGCGAGACGTCTCTGGATCGTTTCGCACACCGTCCGTAATCAGGCCCGCGGCTCTGCCCCTGCTTCCAGGCTCCGAGGGCCGCCGTCCGGCACGACTACCGAGAGCGCCGTGTCATGGTGGCCGCGCTCGGGCGGCATCGTGCCCTTCCGTGACGGCATCGGTCGGCCAGTGGTCGACATGCGAGCCGTGGGGTCCAGGTGACGCGACAGGCGCATGATCGTCGCTGACGTGCTTTTCTGAACCGTGTACCGGTCCTTGAGGGTCCACCGCCGCCCCACCGGCACGGTGCCTGATCACCGGTCGCACCGCCGTCCACCTGTGTGACCCCGCCGACGAGCCGGGGCGGCAACGGCAGCAAACCGACGCCGGCCCGACCATCCAAGCCGGCGCCAGCAGGACCGGCCGGTCCGGGCGGCAGCCGTCCGCGGGGCGGCGGCACGGTCGGCTCGCTGCAGCATCAGCATGGAGGCCTCGGACCGCTTCGGCTTCCGAGCCGACCCCTCACAGGTCAGTGGGTGGCCGGCGTCCTGGTGCGCTCGGTCTCGTCCTGCACGAGCAGGGAGAGCAAGGAGGCGACGGGGAGCCCGGCTTCGGCCGGGTGGCGCAGCACCTTGTCGGGCTCGATGCGGTAGGTGTTGGTGCGCCCCTCGCGGGTGTGGGAGAGGTAACCATCCCGCTCGAGGTCGGAGATGATCCGCGCGACGGCGCGCTCCGTGAGTCGGCAGCGGGCGGCGATGTCGCGGATGCGGACGTTCGGGTTGTCGGCGATGGCTGCCAGGACGCGCGCGTGGCTGGTGATGAACGTCCATCCGGTGTGTGATTCGGGCACTCCAACCATGTCCTGCATTTTAGAGGACCGTGGTTGCCGGAACCCGATTACATGACATAGTTTTCATGCTATCGATGTCATGCTCTCTCGTGGAGAGCCACAGGGAGGAGCCCGAAGGTGCCGTGGGACGAGGTTGTCTCGCCGACCCTCATGAGCAACAGCGGTGGGACGTCCCGCCCGGAGCGGTCCACCGCGCACGGATCGCCGGGGCCTGGCGTGCTCCAGTACGCATGGCGTGGGGCCTGGGTGGTTGCTGCTCATGGTGACTACGACATGCACTCGATCACGCCATTGGCGGAGGCGCTGGATGCGTCGGCCAGGAAGCACCCCAAGGTGATCCTGGACGCCTCTGGCATCACCTTCGCGGACTCGACGCTCCTGAATCTGCTGATCCGCACCCACCAAGCGGGCACCTTGCGCGTGGCCGCGCCACCTGCCCGCGTGCGGCAGCTCTTCGAGATCGCGGGTGTCGACGGTTACCTGGAGATCCGGGGCACGGTCGACGCCGCTGCCGTCTCGTGAGGGCCACGGCTGCCGACCGGAGCCCGCACGAGCCGGAGCTCGCTGGTCCGTCCGTACGGATCGGTGATCTCTACGCCCCCTCGCCGACGTCTGCCCTCGGTCGGCATCCTCGGAGCTACGTCTGGACCGACCCCCAGCTCCACGCCGAGTGACCGCGCCACATGTCAATGGCTGTCACCGTCGACGCGCAACAGGGTGAACGCCGCCCGACTCGGCACTGGCGCAGCGAGCCGCACGACCCCCGTCTCCGCGGCGGCGCGTGACGTGCCCGACCGGCGCCTCGTGGTTCCGGGTCGGAGCAATGTTGGCTCGCCTGGGTGAAATGACTCCGTCTGCGCGAACCGTAAGGCTCTGCCCAGAGTCCTGCATCACATCCCCGTCAGGAAGGAGTGAGGTTGTGCCCAGGGGAACCGTGAAGTGGTTCAGTCAGGGGGAGTGGTATGGCGTCATCGTGCAGGACGGCGGAGGGCCGGACGCCATCGTGTGGTCCACTGCCATCCAGGTCTGCTGTCGGCCCCGCGGGCTGACGAAGGGCGACAGGGTTTGCTTCGACATCATCCAGGACTCTCAAGGTGTCCGGGCAGAGAACGTTTGTCGGGCCGAAGGCTGTGGGCCAGCCCGGCAGTCACGCTCGCCGGCCCGTCCGGCGTCTCTGGGGTGAGCTCGCCGGAGCGGCCACCGCAGCGGCCCGATGGCGGCGGCCGGGCGCCGGTGAGGGAGCGGGGAGTCCCGCCTGCGGGCCTACCTCGCACGTGAGGGATGCCGGCCAGGTCGCACGTTGCTTCGTTGCACACGTCGCGTGCACGACGACCAGGAACACGCATGGGAGCTGAGCTCGAGGGTGCTGATCAGCCAGCGCTCCCGCCACGCGGGGCTCCCCGCGGATCGCGTCGCTGTCCTGGCGGCTCTTCGATGTCCCCACCGCAGGCACGGCGGGGACATCGACGCCGGCCTGCCGCACCACGACCGCGGTTGGCGTCACCGCGGCCGTGCTGGTGTCGCTCGTACTCACACCCCCTTTCGGGGAGTGGCCCACTCGGGGTGGGCGGCGTTGCGGTGGGGGAGGCGGGCAATGCCCCAGGCGGCGAGGTCGCGGCTGCTCCACAGGTGGGGGAAGTCGGGCTTGTACCGGCAGGAGCCGATGGCCTCCATGCGGTGCCACTCCATCCGGCCGAGGTGGTGGCTCCTTTCCGGCCACGTCCAGGAGGAGGGTGCCGCCGGGTGCCCGGGGAGGCCGGCCTGTTCCGTCAGGTGGCCGGTGACTGCGCCGCCTGCTCGGGCTCGGTCCCTGCGCTCCGGTGGAGCAGCCGGTCGAGCCGCTCCGCGACCCCGTTGAGGGTGGCCGCGGCCATGAGTTCCATCAGCGTCAGCTCACAGCGGAAGGTCTGCTGCATCTGTACCTTCAGCTCCGCACCCATGAGGGAGTCGAGGCCCAGATCGGCGAGGTCGGCCGTGGTGCTGACGCGGTCGGGGCTGGTGTGCAGGATGTCCGCCACCAGCGCGGTGAGGGCCTCGGTGATGAGCGGAAGCCGTTCGGTGTCGTCGGCCGCCGCCAGACGCCGGCGGAGGTCACTGGCCGCTCGCGCGGTCGCGGTGCCGGAGGCGCCCTGCCGCTGGGCCGCGAAGCGGGGGGTGTCGAGGGCGGGAAGGATGTGGGCGAGCCGTTCGAAGTCCATGACGCCGACCGCCACCGTCGGCGTGACGGAGGAAGCCAGGTGCCGGTCGAGAGCGGCCAGAGCCGCATCAGGGGTGATCAGCCCGATACCGGAGCGGTTGAGGGTGTCGCTCAGCCGGGTCCGGGCGACGTAGCCGGTGTCGCTGATGCCGCCCCAGGCCAGGGCCACGCCGGGCAGACCGGCGTCCCGTCGTGCGCGCATCAGGCTCTCCAGGTAGAGGTTGGCGGCGGCGTAGGGGGCTTGGTGGACGTTGCCGACCAGGCCGGCGACCGAGGAGTAGGCGACGAAGAAGTCCACGTCCGTGTCGCGGCTGAGGCCGTCGAGTACGTCGGCTCCGCGCACCTTCGCCGCGAGCACACCGCGGAACCGGTCGGCGTCGAGTTCCTCCAGGGGGGCGTCGTCCAGCTGCATGGCGGCGTGGACGATGCCGCGTACCGGGCGTCCGGCGGTGTGGGCGTCCTTGAAGACGCGGGCGACGGCCTCGCGATCGGTGATGTCGGCGGCGTGGGCGGTGACGTCGACGCCCTGGCGCGTCAGGTCGTCCAGCAGGGCGGCGGCTTCCGGGGCCGCGGTGCCCCGGCGGCCGATGAGCGCGAGCGCCCGGGCGCCGCGGGACACCAGGTGGCGGGCGGTGGCCGCGCCGAGGCCGCTGAGGCCCCCGCTGATCAGGTAGGTCGCCGACGGGTCGAGCACGGGCGCCGAGCCGGGGTGTTCGAGGGCGACCGGGTCGCTGTCCGTGAAGGTGACGACGACTTTGCCGATGTGCCGGGAGTGGCCCAGGGCGGCGATGGCGTCGCGGACTTCGGAGGCCGGGTAGGTCTGGTGGGGCAGTGGCCGGTAGCTCCCGTCGGCGACACGCTCGGCCACCGTGCGGAAGGCATCGGCCGCCTCCTGCGGGGAGTCGGCGATCAGGCGGGTGATGTCGACGGCGAAGTACGACAGGTTGTTGCGGAAGGGCCGCAGCAGCAGCGGCGCGTTGGCGTGGATGTCGCGCTTGCCGAGCTCGACGAACCGCCCGCCGGGGCGCAGGCACTCCAGGCTGCGCCCGATGGCCTCGCCCGCCAGCGAGTTCACCACCACGTCGACGCCGCGGCCCCCGGTGAGGGCATGGACGTCGTGGGCGAAGGACAGGCTGCGCGAGTTCAGTACGTGCTCGACCCCCAGGGTGCGCAGCAGGTCCCGCTTGGCGGGGCTGCCGGCGGTGGCGATGACACGGGCCCCGACGTGATGGGCGTGGCGCAGCACAGCCAGGCCGATCCCGCCCGCACCGCCGTGCACCATCACCGTTTCGCCCGCCCTGAGGCGGGCGCAGGTGTCGAGGCTGTGCTGGACGGTCAGGCAGACGGCGGGCAGGGTGGCTGCCTCGGTGTACGTCATGCTCCCGGGGATCCGGCCGGTCTGCTCGGGGCGCACGGTGACGTGCGAGGCCAGCGTGCCGTGTCCGAACGCGAAGACCCGGTCCCCGGTGGTGAGGCCGGTGACGGCGGATCCGACGGCGACGACCTCGCCGGCGCACTCCAGACCGAGCCGGGGCGGGATGCCGGTGGAGGGTTCGGCCCCGGCCGGAAGCAGTCCTTGGGCGAGCATCACATCGCGGTAGTTCAGCGCGGCGGCACGGACGCGCACCACGACTTCCCCGGGAGCCGGGGCGGGCGCGGCCGTCGGGGTCCAGACCAGGACGGGATCACGACCGGGGCGGTCCAGACGCAGACGGTAGTGCTCGCCTGGACGCCCATCCCGCACGGGAGGACGGCACGCGCGGACCCTGGGGACGAACCTGCCCCCGGGAGTGAGGACGATCTCGTCGTCCGGGCCGGGGGCGAGCAGTTCGCGGACCACTCGCCGGGCATCGGCGGCCGGGTCGTCACCCGCCTGGAGCGAGACGCGGCGCACCGTGAGCAGGGGGCGTTCATTGGCCAGAACCCGGCCGACGCCCCATGCCGCGGCGCCGACCGCCGATGTGCCGGCCCGGTCGTCCGACCCGTTGAACAGGCCGGTGGGCCCGGTCACCAGCCACAGGGCGGTCCTGCCGTCGGGTGCGGGGGTGCACTGGGCGGCCGCCGTCTTGATGAGCTCCGCCGCCCGGGTGATGGCCTCCGCGGAATCCTCGCCGTCGCGGGCGGCACTCGACAGGACGACCACGGCATGACGCGGGCGTGCCGTCCCCTGCGAGGTGCCGGCCGCGGTGGTCGCCGAGGCGGCTGTGGCGCCGGCGGCCCGCAGGGCCCGCACGAGGCGGCCGGGGAGTTCACTGCGGGGGCTGTCGCCGACGACGAGCCAGTCGGCGTCCACGGCACCGTCCGGGGCGGGCAGCGTCCGGGGCGGACCGGTGTCCGGTGCGCGGCGGGCGAGGAGCAGGGAGTAGTCCTGGTCGGCCTCCGCCTGGCCGCTGCCGATCGAGGCCGCGTCCTCGAACCCGCAGTCGCGCAGTGCCCGGAGCCAGTCCTCGCGGGCGAGCAGCGGGGTGCTGCGCACATGGGTGTCGGTGAAGGACCAGAACTCCTCCAGCAGGCCGAAGCAGGGCCCCAGGATGTCCTCGTCGTGGCTTTCGACGGCCATCAGCTGCCCGCCGGGCGCGAGCAGTCGGGAGATGCGCGTGAGGGTGGCGTGCACGTCGCGGGTGGCGTGCAGCACGTTGGAGGCGACGACCAGGTCGAAACTGCCCGGTGTGAGGTCTTGTTCGTCCGGGTCGGCGTTCAGGTCGACGGTGCGGTAGGTGACGAAGTCGTGTTCGGCGAAGCGGGCCTTGGCGCGGGGGAAGAAGGCGGGCGAGATGTCGCTGTAGACGTACGACGTCAGGTGCGCGGGCAGGACGGGCAGCAGGTGCTGGGTGAGGCTGCCGGTACCGGCGCCCACCTCCAGGATGCGCAGCGGTCGTCCCGCGGGCCAGGCATGGAGCATGTCGCTCAGCACGATGCGGGCGTAGCGGGAGTGCAGCCGCATCTGCGGGGTGCCTGCGTAGAAGGATTCGGCAAGGTGCCGGTCGGACTCCGTGAACAGCAGTTCCCTCGCATCGGTACGTCCGGTCAGGACGTCGGCCCACCGCCTCCCGCAGCGGGTGTAGACGGTGATGGCGCCGATCCACTGCGGGAAGCGGGCGGCGAGTTCCTGCACCTGCTGGTCCGGCCGCGGCCGGCCCGTGAACCGCCAGCGTTCCGCGCCGGTGGCCGGATCCCGGGGCGCCACGGGCGACAGCAGTCCGGCCCGGTGGGCCATGCGGGCCAGCAGGTGGGTGAAGGGCAGATGTCCCGGGCGTACCCCGGCCTCCAGCAGGTCGTCCGTTCCGAACTCCTCGCATCCCGGCAGGAGATCGCTGAAGGTCGCGGCCCCCCAGTGCCCGACGGCGGTCTTCACGCCGGGTGCGAAGTCGGCGTACCCGTCCGGGTGCTGGGCTTCCAGCCGCGCCCGCCGGGCGGCCGTGGCACTCACCAGCGCCCGCGGGGCGGGCAGCGGGCTCGTGCCGCCGGTGTGACCGGGCCGGTCGGCGGCCCGGAGTTCCTGCGTCAGTTCCTGCACCGCACCGTGGTGGCCGGCGCTGACGCCGCGCAGTCGGCAGCCGGTCAGCTGAGCGGTGACGGAGCCGTCCTCCGCGGTGACGGTGATGTCGACGACCGCGTCCGGCCCGGCCGTGTCCCGCAGCCGGACGTGTACCAGTCCGGCCTCCGGGAGCCGGTCCCATACTCGGCTCGCCTCGATCGCCGTGGGCAGGAACATGCGGCCGCCGGCGGCTGCGGCCAGCAGGGGAGCGCCGGCCTGCAGGGCGCCGTCGAGGATGACGGGGTGCGCCTCGAAGTCTTCCCGGCCCCGGGTGTGCGGCAGGCGATAGGCGGCCAGGACCTCCCGGTCCCCCACGTGCAGAGTGGTGAGGACCCGGAAGGCGGGGCCGTACACCAGGCCGGCCTGTGCCGCGTGCGCGTAGTGCGTGCCGGCGGCGACCACCGGCCCGGTCAGGCGCGCGCGTACCGCGGCCACGTCCAGCGCCTCGGGGCGGGACATGAGCAGGCGCCGTGCCCGTCCGCGGGCGTGGAGGGTCCACTCGCTGCCGGAACCGGTGCGCGAGGCGAAGGCGACGATGCCGTCCTCGGCCGACAGGGAGGTCTGCACCGTCAGCTGTACGGGATCGTCCTCTCCCGGGAGGGTGAGGGGCCGGACGATGTCCAGGTCGGTGACCTCGCTGGGCGTGGTGAACACATCACGGGCGGCGGCGAGGGCGGCTTCGAGGTAGCAGGTACCGGGCAGGACGGTGCTGCCGTCGACCTGGTGGTCGGTCACCCAGGCGAGGCGGGTGGTGCTCAGCAACTGGTGCCACGTCGGTTCCGCGACCGCGGCGCGGCGTCCCAGCAGGGGGTGGACGAGCGTCTTGTCCTGCGGCACGGTCACCCACCAGTCCGGCCGGCCGTTGTAGCAGCGTTCCCGTTGGAAGGGGTAGGACGGCAGTGACACCACCCGGCCCGGCTGCGGGAAGCAGCCCTTCGGCGGTGCCCCGGCGGCGATCAGCCGGGCGGCGGCCCGTCGCACCGCGGCAGCCGCGTCCTGGTCGCGGCGGCAGCCGGGCACGACCGCCTCGGCTCCCAGCAGGCGGCGCAGATAGCCGGTCAGGACCGTGTGCGGGCCGATCTCCAGGAACTGGCTGCACCCGTCGTCGGCCAGCGCCCGCACCGCCTGGGCGAACCGCACCGGTTCCCGTACGTTGCGCCACCAGTAGTCGGTGTCGAGCTGCCGGCCGTCCAGGAGGCCGCCGGTGACGGTCGAGGCGAAGGCACACCGGTGGTCGCCGGGCCGCAGCCCGGCGAGGGCCTGCCTCACGGACTGCTGGATGGGATCCATGGCCCGGCTGTGGAAGGCGTGGTCGAGATCGAGTTCCCGGAAGAAGACCTCCCGCGCGGCCAGCTTGCGTCCGAGCTCGGCAAGGGCCTCGGCACCGCCGGCGACGGTGACGTCCCGGTCGCTGTTGATGCCGGCGATCTCGATCCGCCCGTCGAAGGGGGCCAGTTCCTCGCACGCCTCCTCGTAGGTCAGGGCGGCGGCCGCCATCCGTCCCGTTCCGGCGGTCACCGCCTGGGCCGCGCTCCGGGCGGCCACCACCTGGCATGCCTGCTGCAGGCTCAGACTGCCGCTCGCCCAGGCGGCGGCGATCTCTCCGACGCTGTGCCCGGCCACGGCGTCCGGCTCGATGCCGTACGACGCCAGCAGCCGCACCATTCCGACCTGGACGGCGAACAGCAAGGGCTGCGCCACGTCGGTCAGGTGCACCCGCGGTGCCGGTGCGGTCAGCTCGTCGAGGACCGACCAGCCGGTCACGGGCCGCAGTTCCGTGTCGACGGCCTGAACACCGGCACGGAATGCCGGCTCCTGAAGCAGGTCGGCTCCCATGCCGGGCCACTGCGAGCCGTTGCCGCTGAAGACGAACGCGACCTTCCCCGGCCGGCCCGCCACCCCCGTCACTGCCCGGTCGCCGTTGTCACCAGCGGCCACAGCCAGCAGTGCCTCGGCTGCCTCGGCCGGAGTCGAGGCCACGACGGCGGCACGGTGCTCGAAGCGACGCCGGCGCACCGTCGCCGTGTAGGCGAGGTCGTAGAAGTCCTCATGTGCGGCGAACTGCAGGTGCTGGGCGAGCTGTTCGGCCGCCGCCCGCAGCGCCTCGCCGGTACGCGCCGACACCACGACCGGCAGGTGCCCCGCAGCGCTTCGGCCCGCTCGCGGCGCCGTTCCGGGAACGTCCGGCGAAGGGGCGGCGAGCACGATGTGGGCGTTGGCGCCGCCGAACCCGAAGGAGTTGACGCCCGCGAGCGGAAGACCTTCGTGTCCCAGAGGTTCGCCGCGTGTGACGGGCCGGACGTTCAGGCCGGCGAAGTCGATGGCCGGGTTGAGCTCCTCGGCGTGCAGCGTCGCCGGGATCCTGCGGTGCTTGAGCACCAGCAGCGCCTTGAGCAGGCCGGCCATGCCCGAGGCGGCTTCCAGATGCCCCACATTGGATTTGACCGAGCCGATCGGCAGCGCGCCACGGTGGCGCCACCGGCCCAGAGCCCGGCCGATGGCCTCGCACTCCAGTGGGTCGCCCACCTGGGTACCGGTGCCGTGCGCCTCCAGGTAGGCGACATCGTCCGCGACCAGGCCGGCGCCGTCGTACACCCGGCGCAGCAACTCCTGCTGGGCGGTGCTGCTGGGCAAGGCGAGGCCCGGGGTGCGGCCGTCGTTGTTGGTGCCGCCGGCGAGAATGACGCCGTGGATGCGGTCGCCGTCGGCGCGGGCGTCGGCCAGGCGCTTGAGCAGCACCAGCCCACCGCCCTCGGCCCGCACGAACCCGTCCGCCCGGGCGGAGAAGGCCCGGCACCGGCCGCTCGGCGACAGCATGGAGGCGCCCGAGAACGCGGCGAAGCCCTGTGGGTTGAGCAGAACGTTGATTCCGCCGGCGACCGCCATGCGGGAACGGCCCGAGCGCAGGTGCTCGCAGGCCTGGTGCACGGCGGTCAGGGCCGAGGAACAGGCGGTGTCGACGGTGGTGGACTGGCCCGTCCAGTCGAAGTGGTGCGACAGCCGGTTCGCCACGATGGAGGCTGCCATCCCGGAGACGGTGTAGGCGTTGCCGGACTCCGGTACGCACGTCTGCAGTTCGCCGTAGTCACGGCTGGAGCAGCCGATGAACACGGCCGTGTCCGAACCCTCCAGCTCGGTGGAATCCAGCCCTGCGTCGTCCAGAGCCTCGACCGCCATTTCCAGCAGCAGCCGCTGCTGAGGATCCATGCGGGAGGCTTCCCTGGGGGAGATGCCCGTGAAGAACGAGGCGTCGAAGCCGGTGATGTCCTCCAGGAACCCGCCGGCGGCCGTGTAGGACTGGCCGTTGCGACGCCGTACCGGATCCACGAAGTCGTCCGCCGGGAAGCGGTCGGCCGGCACCTCCGTGACGACGTCGCGGCCGGTCGACAGGACCGCCCACAAGTCCTCCGGGCTGGAGACGCCACCGGGCAGGCGGCAGGCCATGCCCACGATCGCCGGAGCATCATCGGGCAGGAACGACACACGCGAAGACAACGCTGTACTCCCCAAGGGAAAGGAACGAGCAGGACGGGACGGAGCCGCCGGCTAGCGGCGGGAGGCGGATGACGACGGTGCGTCGGACGGCCGGGGCGGCGCGAATCCCAGTGCACGCCGCAGGTACGCGGCATCGATGGCGGCGGGCTCGGTCAGGCCCGGGGTGGCGGCCAGGGTGTGCGTGCGGTCGTAGGTGCGGTCGTGACGGCAGTAGCTGAGGAAGCCGTTCAGATGCGAGGCGATGAACCGCTCGGCGTCGGTCGGGTCGGGAACCTCCTCGACGCACTCGATCCGCAAGCCCGCGAAGTGGTCCTCGATCACGTCGACGAGCCGGCTCATCGGGGTCGCCCGGGGGTGCACCACGTGAAACGTCCGGACGTCCTGCCGGCCGCGTGGCGCCTCGCATCCGATGCGGACCATGGCCTCCGTGGCGTAGCGGTCCGGCAGGATGTTGAACGTCGCCTGCGGCGATGCCTGGAGCCGCAGCCTCACCCGCGTCCCCTGCGGGCGCTGAGCCGGAATCCCGGGTGCACCGCCGCGAGCGACCGTCTCCAGCAGCTGTCCGAACACCGACAGCGGATGGCCCGGCGCTCCGTCGGGCAGCTGCCGGTCACAGGCCACCACGCTGGGGCGCAGGACGACAGCGCCACGCCTGCGGCTTTCCGCCCACTGCCGGACCAGCTTCTCCGCCTCGTACTTGGAGGCGTCGTAGGAGGTCGCGAAGCCGTGGGCGTCCGTCAGGTCGTCCTCCATGATGTGACCGCCGGATCGTCCGCCGGCCACCACCATCGTGCTGACGTGCACGAGGAGGCAGCCGGAGGACGTCGCGTCGGTGAACTCCAGCATGTGCGCGGTGCCTCGGACGTTGGTCGCGAACAGCCGTTCCCGCTCACCGGCCAGCGCGATGTCGCCCGCGCAGTGCCACACGTCATCGACGTCCTGGGCCAGGCGCGCGTACAGGGCCGGCGGAAGCCCGAGCCACGGGCGTGTGATGTCCCCGCTGACGCACCGCAGGCGGCCGAGTGCCTGCTCGTCCAACGCCCCCGCGCCGCAGGCTCGCAGAGCACTCACGGTGCGTGCGCGCAGCGTGGAGGGTTCCCCGCGGCCCAGGGTGATGACGCGCTGCCTCCGGCTGGTCAGAAGGGAGTGGGCGATACGGGAACCAAGGAAGCCGGTGGCTCCGGTGATCAATGCCGTCACCGCAGCAGCATGTACCAGGAGCCCGGCCAGCACAAACCGAGCGTAACCGCTCGAACGCGCAGCGCAATTGAAGGATCGTTCCTCCGCTGGGTGACCGGGGAGATGCGACCGGTGCGGCCGGAACCGGGGACGCTCAGGGGCGGGACATGGCGCCACCGCCGAGGAGGGCTCGGTACCGGCCGCTCGTGGTGAGCAGGTGTTCATGGCTGCCCGTCACCACCGACCCGTCCCCTTCGAGCAGAATGACGTGCCGGGCGTTGCGGACCGTCGACAGCCGGTGGCTGGTGACGATGACACAGCGGGTGGCCGCCAGGCGGTCGACGGCCAGGGCGACGCGCTGTGCGCTGACCCCGTCGAGCTGGGAGTGCGGCTCGTCGAGGAGCACGATGTCGCTCGCCGCGAGCAGCGCGCGGGCCACGGCCAGGCGTTGCCGTTGACCGCCGGAAAGGTCCTGCGCCCGGCCGAGGGGAGTGCCGAGGCCCCGGGGGAGGGCGAGGACGGTCTCGCGCAGGCCGACGGTCTCCAGGACGTCCAGGAGCTCCTCGTCGTCGGCCGGCTGCGCCAGGCCGAGCCGGAGGTTCTCGCGGATCGTGCCCTCCACCAGGGTGGACCGCTGGTCGACGTAGGCGGTGCGCCGCCGCAGCTCGCCGAGGGGCCAGTCGCCCGCGGGCCGCCCCAGGACCCGGATCTCGCCCCGGTCGGGCTGGGCGAGACGGTTGATCAGGGTCAGGACCGTGGACTTGCCCGCACCGGAGGGGCCGACGAGGGCGGTCAGACCGGTCGTGGGGACGTGGAAGCTCACACGGTCCAGGACCGCGCGGCCTCCGCGGTGGGCGAAGGAGACCTGGCGGAAGACCACGGCTGCCGCTGCGGGGCGGGTCGGCCGCGGGGTGGGCGGCGCGGTGCGGTCCGTCTCCGCCGGGAGGGCGAAGAGGTGGTCGAAGCGGCGCCGGGCGGCCAGGCCGGACTGCAGGTGGCCGACGCCGACGGCGGCGACGGCGACGGGGGAGGAGAGGTGCAGCAGGTAGAGGAAGAAGCCGCTGAAGGAGGCCAGCGACAGCTCCCCTTGTGCGATCCGCTGCCCGGCGGCCAGCGCGACGGCCAGGACCGCGACCTGCTGGCCCAGGCTCACGACCGGACCGAGGAGGCACTGCAGACGCGACGCGGGCAGGCACGCGGCGCGTACATCGGCCGCGGCGTGTCCGAGCTTCCGTACGGCCGTGGCCTCGTAGCGGCAGGCCTTGACGGTGACGAGCGCGGTCAGATGAGCGGTGAGGCCCTGGGCGAGCCGCCCGAGGGCGCGCTGCTGGGCCCCCGCGAGGTGTTTCATGCGGGCCGTCATCAGGGCGACGCAGACTCCGGTCAGGCAGAAGGCGCCGGAGGCGATCACGGTCAGGACGGGGTCGAGGACGGCCATGGCGGTGAGCGTGGCCGCGGTGGCGATCAGCGCCACCGGAAGGTGGACCAGGCCCGTCTCGACGAGTATGCGCAGCAGCACGGCGTCGGAGGTGACCCGGGCGGTCAGGCTGCCGGCACCCTCGTCCCGGACCGTCCGCAGGGGCAGCCGCAGGACGTGGTCCATGGCCCGGCGGCGCAGGCGCAGCACGGCGCGTTCGCCCACTCCGGCCAGCAGCCAGCCGCACAGGGCCTGGAGCACGGCCGCGCCGAGGACGGCGACGCTCATGCCCACGGCGTGCCGGGCGATCGGCGCGTGCCGGGTGAGGGCGTCCGCCACGCCCATGGCCAGCCACGGCCCGGCCAGGCCGGCGGCCGCCGAGGTGAGGGACAGGACGGCGGCCAGGGCGAGCCGTACGCGATCGCCGCGAAGGAGGTCCCGGCCGAGGCGCGGACCGGGCGGTGTGCCGCGGGCGGAGGAGAGGGGCGTCCCGGCCCGCGGGGTGCGAGCCGTCGGGAGGGTCATGCCCCCGGGTCCGCGGACCGGTGGGCACCGGCCCGGGAAGGGACCGGCCGGTCGCGTGCGAGGTCCAGGCTGAACGCGGTGGTCAGGGACCGGGGCAGGTGGCGCAGACCCCAGGCGCAGGCCCGGTAGCGGCGGCTCGGGATGCTGATCAGGCGGCCCCTGCCCAGGTCGCGCAGGGCGGTGGTGACCACCTGCTCGCTGTCCAGCCACATCCACCGGGGCAGGTGGCCGACCTCCAGGCCCGCCCGCTGGTGGAACGCCGTGCGGACGTAGCCGGGCAGCAGGGCCATGACGCGTACTCCGCTGTGCCTGACCGGTGCGGAGCGGGCGACGGACTCGGTGAAGGCGAGCACCCAGGACTTGCTGGCGGGATAGGTGCTGGCCAGCCAGGTGGGTCCGTAGGCGGCGACGGACGCGACGTTGACGACGGCGCCGGAGCCGCGGCGCATCATGGCGGGCAGAACGGCCCGGGTCGTGCGCAGCACACAGCCGATGTTCAGCTGCAGGAGGGCCTCCTCCGCGTCGGCGTCTCCGGCGGGGAAGGCCGCGGCGAGGGCGATCCCGGCGTTGTTGACCAGCAGGTCCGGGACGTTCCCGGTGAGGCTGTCGGTGAGGCGGCGGCTGCCGGCGGCGGTGGCCAGGTCGGCGGCGAGGGTGGTGACCCGGCAGCCGGGGTGCCGCAACCGGTCGGCGGTGCTCTCCAGGTCGCGCTCGGTGCGGGCGACCAGGGTCAGGTCGTGACCGGCCCGGGCCAGGTGTGCGGCAAAGGCCAGGCCGAGGCCCGAGGTGGCACCCGTGATCACCGCTGTGGGCATGACGGTTCTTCTCTCCGCAGGGCAGGCGAGCTTGCGCTCATACCGGCTGGGGGACGTGGTCGGGCGTGAACCGCACGGCCGTCCCGTACAGGTCGAGCAGTCCCCGGAAGGGCTGGGAGGGCAGGCCGGGCTTCCACAGCTCGACAGCCATCTCACCGTGGTACAGCAGGGGCCAGCGGACGTACGTCCGGGGGTCCTGGGGGTCGTTGACGGCCTGTGAGCGGCGGACGGTGTTGCGGGCGATCTCGACGGTCAGGTCCGTTCCGCAGCCGAAGCCGTAGGGGAACTCCTCGCGGTCGGCTTCCACGGTCTCGATCACCTCGTCGTCGCTGGCGGTGACGCCGACGTGGGCGTGGATGCCGGCCCTGATGAGCGGAACCTCGCGTTCCCCGTTCGGGTCCGGCACCCACGCGCCGGCTCCGTCCCTGGTGACGCGGACGGTGGGGCAGGCCTCCATCAGGGCGCAGATCTCCCACGTCTCCACCGACGGCTGCATCGGCAGTACACCGCTCGGGGCCAGGACGCGCAGGCGCCGCCCTCCGACCAGGCGCGGCTCGACCGCCACGACCTGCTCGCGCGTCAGGGCCCGCTTGTCGACGTCCCAGGAACCCGAGGCGCTGACCACCAGACAGTCGAGGTCGGGGTCGAAGGCGAACAGCATGCCCTCGCTGAAGCCCCGCACCCCCATGTAGATCTCATACATGTCGGCCAGCTGTTCGGAGACGAAGTCGGACACCTTCAGCGGCGGGGACAGCAGGCCCAGCTCGCCCATCCGGCGGCCCGCGGCGGCCAGTTGCTCGGGGGTGGTGCTGGCCTTCCACGCCTCGGCGGTGATGGCGTCCCGTACGGTGTCGTAGTCCTCGGCGACCTGCTGCGCACACGCCGCGGTGACCAGCCGGTCGCGCATGCGGTCGGCGATGTCCTCCACCTCGGTGGGGTGGCCGCCCTCCATGGTGCACAAGGTCACCTCCCGCACCTGGCCGGCCGCGTCACCGCGTGACACGAACAGCACCTTCGCCGCGCCCAGCCGGCCCATGGCCGTACGGGCGGTGGCGACGACCTCGGCGTGGGGCAGCGCGGTCAGCCGCTCGGGCACCTCGACGACGGCGACGACGTGGCGCGGGTTGCGGCGCAGCCCGTGGTGCCGGCGCAGCATCGCGCTCAGCGGCGGGTAGTCCTCGGGGATCCTCTCGCGCAGGGTTCCGGGGCCGTCCGGGATCTGCCCGCACATGAGCATCAGGTCGACATCGCCGTGGGACCGGTCGAGGACGGTGTGACCCTGGGCCTCGAACGAAGCGATCAGCCGGTCCAGGAACGCCCGCAGTGCCGGCCGGCCGGCCGGCACCTCTCCGACGACCTGCACCGTGCACGGACGCCACCAGCCGCACGCGGTCAGGTCGCTGCAGACGGTGGGTGCGGCAATCGGTGAACTGCTCATGGCCTACCTTCCGGAAACGTCGTCGAGGTCGCCCCGGGGTGGCCTCCCGTCGGCCTGGCGTGTCCAGCCGCTCGTGAGCGCCACCGCGACACGGATCCGATGCCGGGGAGCGCGCGGCAAAAGGCTCCGCGGACGGCATCGGGGCGACGGCGACCCTACCGGCGGCGGGCCGGACCGGCGGGGCGCCATGCCCCTTCCAGGGGCCGGGGCGTGCCGTGTTGACGATCACTCACCGTCCGATCAGGCTGCTGCGCAGGTGGCGGGGGGTGACGGGGCTCCGCACATTCACCCGCGGGGGTGAACGGTTCGGGAGCGGCACGGGCACCTGCCGGCCGGAGAACCCCCCTCCGCAGGCGTCGTCACCACCGCCGGCGTTCCCCCGAATGCCGTAACGGATACAGCGGCGCCGCCGCGGCTCCCTAGGATCGCGGAGGCTTCGGCGACCGATGCGCACCGCCGGACTGCCGTCGCACGCAGCGCGTCGCTGCCACCCACCCCCTTTGCGCACCGGGAGAGTTCCGTGACCATGGCCCCCGCGAACCCCGACAGGCCGGCTGTGGCGATCGTCGGCCTCTCGTGCCGCCTGCCGGGGGGCATCTCCGGGCCGGACGAGCTGTGGGAGGCGCTGCGGGAGGGACGCGACCTGGTCGGTGAGGTGCCGCCCGACCGGTTCGCCGCCGAACGGTTCGTCGACACGAAGCACCGCAAGGGCAACAAGAGCTACACGGCCGCAGGCGGGTTCCTCCCCGACGTGACCGGTTTCGACACCGGCTACTTCCAGCGGATCTCGCCCCGCGAGGCGGCGCGCATGGACCCGCAGCACAGGTTGCTGCTGGAGATGGCGGTCGAGGCCCTGGACGACGCCGGCATCGACCAGACCGCGACCGCCGGTTCGGACACGGCGGTGTTCGTCGGCATGTCGAGCCACGACTACGCCGACCTGCAGGCCTCCGGTGCGGACGCCCCCAACGCGTACACGATGGCCGGCCTCGCGGCGACCAACGCCGCCAACCGCATCTCCCACCTGCTCGACTGGCACGGGCCGAGCATGACGGTGGACACCGCCTGTTCCTCGGCGCTGACCGCCCTGCACCAGGCGTGCGAGACCCTGCGGGCGGGCCGGTCCCGCATGGCGCTGGCCGGCGGAGTGAGCGTCCTGCTCAGCCCGTTCGGCTTCGCGGGCTTCTCCGCCGCCTCCATGCTGTCGCCCACCGGCCGTTGCCGGGTCTTCTCGGCCGACGCCGACGGCTATGTGCGCGCCGAAGGCGGCGGCGTGGTGGCGCTCAAGCGCCTGCCCGACGCCCTGGCCGACGGCGACCGCATCCACGGGGTGATCCTGGCGAGCGGTGTCAACAGCGACGGCAGGACCACCGGGCTGGCCCTGCCCAGCGCCCAGGCCCAGGCGACCCTGCTGGACCAGGTGTACGCCCAGGCCGGAGTATCGGCCGACGACCTCTCCTACCTCGAAGCCCACGGCACCGGCACCCCGGTGGGCGATCCGATCGAGTGCGACGCCATCGGCCGCGCCCTGGGCGCCCGCCGCACCGTCGGGCCGCTGCCGATCGGATCCGTCAAGAGCAACACCGGTCACCTGGAGGCCGCCTCCGGCATGGCCGGACTGCTCAAGGCCCTGCTCGTCCTGCGCCACCGCCACATCCCGCCGACACTGCACGCGCGGCCGCTGAGCCCCCACATCGACTTCGACGGCTGGCGACTCGACCCCTGCACCGAGGCCAGGCCCCTGGACCAGGAACGGCCCGTGGTCGGCGTCAACTCGTTCGGCTTCGGCGGCTCCAACGCACACGCCGTCCTCGCCGCCGCACCGGCGGCTCCCCCCGCCGGCCCGTCCGCGCGCCCCGGCGGCCCGCTGCCGGTGGTGGTCTCGGCCCGTACCCCCGAGGCACTGGAAGCCGCGGCTGCCGGCATGGCCGTGCGGCTGCGGGAGGAAACCCCGGAGGGCTTCTACGACGCCGCGTGGACGGCCGCACGCCGGCGCACCCTGCACCCCCACCGCGCCGTCGTCCTCGCCTCCGGCGCGAAGGAGGCAGCCGAGGCGCTGGAGGCCGTGGGCCGGGGCACGCTGCCGCTGCCCCCCGCCACCGCCACCGGACGGGCGGTGACGGACGGCCGCGTGGTGTTCGCCTTCGCCGGCAACGGATCCCAGTGGGCCGGCATGGGCGCCGATCTGCTGCGCGAGGAGCCGGTGTTCCGCGATGCCCTCACCCGGGTCGACGACGCGCTCACCCCCCACCTGGGCTGGTCGGTGCGCGAGGAGATGACCGCGGCCGACCCCGACCGCATCCAGGCCACCGAGATCGCCCAGCCCTTGCTGTTCTCCTTCCAGATCGGCCTGGCGGAACTGCTCGAGGCCCGCGGCATCCGGCCGGCCGCCGTCCTGGGCCACAGCGTCGGCGAGATCGCCGCCGCCCACGTCGCAGGCGCACTCGACCTGCCCGCGGCCGCGCGCGTCGTCGCCGAACGCAGCCGTGCGCAGGCCGCCACCCGCGGGCGGGGGCGCATGGCCGCGATCGGCCTGTCCGCACAGGAAGCGGTCAAGGAACTCGCCCCGTACGCCGGCAGGCTGGAGATCGCCGCCGTCAACGGCGACCAGGACGTCACCGTCTGCGGCCGCGAGGCGGAACTCCGCGCCCTGGGCCGTGAACTGGACCTGCGGGCGGTCTTCTTCCGCATGCTGGAGCTGGACTACGCCTTCCACAGCCGCGCCATGGACCCCATCCGGGACGGCCTGATCGACTCCCTGGGCGGGCTGCGCCCCGCGGCGACCGGCATCCGGTTCGTCTCGACGGTCACCGGCACCACCTGCCCCGGCGAGGACCTCGGGGCCGACTACTGGTGGCGCAACGTCCGCGAACCGGTCCTGTTCGGACCGGCGCTGCGCACCCTGCTCGACGACGGCTACGACACCTTCGTCGACATCGGACCCCACCCCGTCCTCAGGCCCTACCTCCGCAAGGCCGCCAAAGACCTGCAACGGCCCGTCGTCACCACGGGCACCTGCGCCCGCGCGGTCCCCGGGCCCGCCGCCGTCGACACCGCGGCCGCCCAGCTGCTGGCCGGCGGAGCCCGCGCCCACTGGGACACCTTCTTCCCCCGGCCCGGCCGCACGGCGGACCTGCCCGCCTACCCCTGGCAGCGCGAACGGCACTGGCACGGTGACCCGCAGTGGTGGCTGCGGGTCACCGGCGAGACCACGCCCGTCGAGCACCCCCTGCTGGGAGCGCGCGTCCCCGTGCAGCACCCCGCCTGGTCCGCCCTGGTGGAGCCCACCCGCCTGCCGTGGCTGAGCGACCACCAGGTGGCCGGCGCCGTCGTCATGCCGGCCGCCGCGTACCTGGAGATGGCGCTCGCCGCGGGCCGTCTCGTCCACGACGCCCCCGTCGAGGTCAACCACCTCCTCATCACCCGCGCGCTCGACCTGCCCTGGGACGACGACACCGCCGACGTCCGCGTGCAGGTCTCCCTCAACGAGCCCGACCAGGCCCTGGAGATCGCCGCCCGTACCGGCGACGACCTCCCCTGGCAGCCGTACGCCCGCGCCCGGGTGCGGCGTCTGCTGGCCGCCGCGCCGGCCCCCATCGACCCCGCCGCCCTGCGCTCACGCCTGCACACCCGCCTGGACCCCGCCGAGCACTACGCCCGCGCCCGCCGCACCGGCCTCGACTACGGCCCTGCCTTCCAGGTCCTCACCGGCCTTCGCCCGGGGGAGGACGAGGTCCTCGCCTCCTACACGCTGAACGAACCCGCCGACGGCTACCACGTCCACCCCGCCCTGCTGGACGGCGCCCTGCAGGCGGGCGGCTGCCTGACCACCGCCGACGGCGAGTACCTGCCGTTCCTCCCGGTCGCCGCGGAAGCACTCCGCCTGTGGCACAGCCCGCCGCCGACCGGGCTGGTCCATGTACGCCTGCGCGAGAGCAGCCCGCACGAACAGTGCTGGGACATCACCGTGGCCGACACCGACGGCCAGGTCTGCCTGGAACTCACCGGCTGCCGGCTGCGCCGGATGGGCAACACCCCCACCGAACCCGTGCAGCACCTCGTCAACGTACTGCGCGCCGCCCCCGGTGCCACCGGGCCGGTACGGACCGCACCCGTGCCCCTGCCCGCGCCGGCCGCCCTGGCTGCGGCATGCCTGCCCTACCGCGACCGGCTGGAGAACACCTGGCGCGTGGAGGGCCACGACACCGCACTGCAACGCCTGCGCGAGTGCTGCGCCCGTCTGATCGCCGACGTATTCGCCCGGCTGCTGCCGCCGGGACAGGTTGAGTTCGACACCGATGACCTGGTGGCGGGCGGCATGCTGCCCCGGCACACCCGCCTGGCCGAGCTCCTCGCCCACGCCACCCGCGGGCTGGTGCGCGCGTGCCGGCCGGCCCAGGGGGACCGCCCCGCCCGCTGGCGCCTCCCCGACGCGGACGGCGTACCCCCGCTGGAGCTGTTCCAGCGGCTCGTACGGGACTTCCCCCACCAAGCGGTCGAGACCTCCCTGTTCGGCAGGTGCTGTCTGCACCTGGCCGACGTCCTGCGCGGCACGCGCGATCCGCTGACGCTGCTCTTCGACGAACCCGACCGCCATCTGATCGAGTACTTCTACAGCGACGCGGTCCAGCCCCGCTTCCACAACCAGCTGCTGCGCGCCCTGGTACGCGAGCAGGTCCGCACCTGGCCCGCCGACCGGCCGCTGCGCATCCTGGAGGTGGGCGCCGGCACCGGCGGCAGCACCGCCCTGCTGCTGCCCCATCTCCCGGCCGAACGCACCTCCTACACCTTCACCGACCTGTCCGCCGGGTTCTTCCCCCACGCCAAGGCCCGTTTCGCCGACTTCGACTTCGTCGATCACCGGACTCTCGACCTGAACCAGGATCCGGCCGAGCAGGGGTTCACCGAGGCGTCCTTCGACGTGGTGATCGCCACCAACGTCCTGCACGCCACCCGCGATCTGCGCGCGACCCTCGCCCGCATCACCCACCTCCTCGCCGACGGGGGGCAGCTCCTCGCCCACGAGACCCACGAGCCCGGCTTGCTCGCTCCGTGCTTCGGCACCCTCGAAGGCTTCTGGGACTTCACCGACACCGCGCTGCGGCAGAACTCCCCGCTGCTGCCCGCGGACGCCTGGGAACCACTGCTGCGGGAGTGCGGTTTCGACGAGGTCGCCCAGCTCGGGCACGACGGGCCCCCGGCCGACCTCGAGTACTCCGTGCTCTGCGCCCGCCGCACCGAGCGGGCCGCCGGCACACGCCCCGCGTCCCTCGCGCTGCCGGCCGCCCAGGGCACCCGCTGGCTGCTGGCCGGTGAGCGCCGGGACAGCGAACTGATCCGCACGCTCGCCGACGCCCTCACCCGCGCGGGCGCCGACGTCCACCTCGCCGCCCCCGACGAGGTCCCCCGGCACTGGGAGGGGCTCACCGAGGACCAGCAGCCGCCCAACACCGTCCTGGTCTTCGACGCCGGCAACCCCGGAGACGGGCCCACCCCGGCCTGCGAACAGGCCGTCGCCAGGCTCGGCGTGCTGCGGGCCCTGGCCGGTGCCGCCTCGCAGCTGCCGACCGGATCCACCGCCCCCCTGTGGATCGTCACCGGTCCCAGCGGCATCCACTCCGCCCCGGAGGAGCCCCGGCTTCCCCAGGACGCGGTGCTGTGGGGCGCCACCCGCTCCCTCGCCAACGAGATCCCCCACCTGGCCGTCCGGCGCGTCTCCCTCGACGCCGGGCCCCGAGCCGCGGACGACGCCCTTCGCCTGGCGGCCGAACTGCTTAGGCCCACCGACGAGGTCGAGGTCGTCCTCACCCGCGGTGGACGCTTCGTCCCCCGCACGGTCGCCGCCCGGGCGGCCACCGGCACCCACGGCGCCCCCGCTTCGGAGCCCTTCACCCTGCGCCTGCAGGACGCCGGCCTGCACCCGCGGCTCACCTGGGTCCCCGACCGCCCGCAGCGGCCCGCCGACGACGAGGTCACCATCGCCGTCGAAGCGGCGGCGCTCAACTACCGGGACGTCATGCTGGCCGTGGGCCTCCTGCCGCCGGGAGCGGAGACACCGCTGCCGGACGGGCCGGCCCTGGGCCTCGAATGCGCGGGCACGGTCACCGCCGTCGGCAGCGCCGTCACCCACCTCTCACCGGGCGACCGCGTCTACGCGCTCGCGCCCCGCAGCCTCGCTTCCCACGTGACGGTCAACGCCCGCCTCGTCGGCACCGTCCCCGACGGCATGACGTCCACCGCAGCCGCCACCCTGCCCGTGGTCTGCTTCACCGTCCACCACGCCCTCGAACGCCTCGCCCGCCTCCAGGCAGGCGAGACCCTCCTCGTCCACGGAGCCGCCGGCGGCGTCGGCCTGGCCGCCCTCCAGCTCGCCCGGGCACGCGGCGCCACCGTCATCGCCACCGCCGGCACCCCCGCCAAGCGCGACCTGCTGCGCATGCTCGGCGTCCCCCACGTCCTGGACTCACGCACCCTGGACTTCGCCGAACAGGTCCGCGACCTCACCGGAGGCCGGGGCGTCGACGTCGTCCTCAACTCCCTCGCCGGCGAGGCCATCAGCCGCAGCCTCGAACTCCTGCGGCCCGGCGGGCGCTTCCTGGAGCTCGGGAAGCGCGACATCTACACTTCCACCCCCCTGGGGATGCGGCCCTTCGGCAACAACATCGCCTTCTTCGGCGTCGACGCGCACCAGCTCATCTCCGCGCGGCTGCCCCAGGCCGGCACCTGCTTCGACGAGATGGCGCAGCGGATCGCCGACGGCACCTACCGGCCACTGCTGCACCTGTCCTACCCCGCCGCCCGCATCGGCGAGGCCCTGCGCGCCCTGCAGCGCTCCCGGCACCTCGGCAAGGTCGTGATCACCTTCGAGGAGCCGCCGTCCCTCGACAGGCCCCACCCGCCCCTGCGGCTCTCTCCGGACGCCACCTACCTGATCACCGGCGGGCTCAGCGGCCTGGGGGCCGCCCTCGCGCACCGCCTCGTCGACCACGGCGCCCGCCACCTCGCCCTCCTGGGCCGCAGGGGTGCCGACACCCCCGGCGCCGGCGAGCTCATCCGGACCCTGGCCGACCGCGGCGCCCGGGCCACCGCCCACACGGCCGACATCACGAGGGAAGCGGACCTGCGCCGGGCACTGGCCGCCGTCGACGCCGGTCCCCACCCGCTGCGCGGAGTGATCCACGCCGCGATGGCCCTGGACGACGCCCCGCTCGCCGAACTCACCGACGAGCGCCTGCGCGCGGCGCTGGAACCCAAGATGCTGGGTGCCGCCCTCCTCGATGCCCTGACCCGCGACCGGGGCCTCCACCTCTTCGCGTCCTGCTCCTCGGTCACCACCTGGTTCGGCAACGCGTACCAGGCCAACTACACCGCCGCCAACGGTTACCTCGAAGCGCTCACCCGCCACCGGCGCGGCGCCGGCCTGCCCGGTACGGCCGTGGCCTGGGGCGCCGTCGGAGACACCGGTTATGCCGCCCGCCACGGCATCACCGACATGCTCGCCCGTCTCGGCCTGGACAACCTCACCCCCCGCGAAGCCTGCACCGCCCTCGAGGACGCCATCGCCGCGGACACCGACGTCAGCGCCGCCGCGCGGATCGACTGGGCTCGCATCCGCAGCATGATGCCGGCGGTGCAGACGCCCCGGCTGGCCGGGCTCATCCCCGCCCACACACCCCAGGACGACGGCCCCGACCACCTGCGCCACCGTCTCGCCACCGCCACCCCCGAGGAAGCCCTCACCCTGGCGGCCGACACCATCACCCAGGTCCTCGCCGACATCCTGCAGACCGACCCCGCCCGGCTCGACCGCGACCGCCGCCTGGACCAACTCGGGCTGGACTCCCTCATGGCCGTCGAAGCCGTCATCGCCGCCCGCCGCCGGCTGGGCTGCGAATTGCCGACGCTCGAATTCCTCAACGCCCAGGGCATCACCGACCTCGCCAGGCGCGCCCTGATCCGCATGGGCCACCAGGCCCCGGCCCGGACACCCGTCCGTTGATCCCGGCAGCGTGTCCGCCCGCCCCCGCCCTGTGAAGGAGCGTTCCCCATGCACGGAGAGCCCGCGCACCCCGACCACCCGCTCGACCGGGGGCTTCTCGCCGTGCTCGCCCGCTGGACCGTACGCCGCAACCGGCTGGTCCTGGCAGCCGCCGCGCTGTTCGCCGTCGTGGCGGGCCTCTTGTCCAGCGGCGTCTCCGCGCACCTCGGCGCCGGCGGCTGGATCGCCGGGGACACCCCCTCGGCCCGGGTGCGCAGCATGCTCGGTGAGGTGCCCCACGGCGGCATGCCGCCCCTTCTGCTCCTCGCCCGCAGCACCGGCTCCGTCGACGATGCCGCAGCGCGGAGCGCCGGCACCCGGCTCGTCGAGGGCCTGCGGCACGAGCCGGGCGTCACCGCCGTCGACTCGTACTGGACGGGCCCCCTCGGCCCGGCCGCCGAGGGACCGTCGTCACCGCCGCCCGACCCGCTGCTGCGCTCCACCGACGGCCGTACGGCCCTCATCGCCCTGTGGTTCGACGCGGACCACCGCGACGACCTCGACGTCACGGAACGCGTCCTCGCCCGGGCCGCCCGGGCCGAGCCGCTGGAGACCCGGGCGGCGGGTCAGTCCGCCGTCACGCGTGCGCTGCAGCTCCACAGCGAACGGGACCTGATGCGCATGGAGTTGCTGGCCATGCCCGCCACCCTCGTCCTGCTCCTCCTGGTGTTCGGCAGCATCCCGGCGGCGCTCCTGCCGCTCGCCGTCGGCGCCGTCGCGGTGACCGGCACCACCGCGATCCTGCGCGCCCTCGTCGCCGTCACCCCCGTCTCCGCCTTCGCCCTGAGCCTCACCACCGCCGTCGGCCTGGCCCTCGCCGTCGACTACAGCCTGTTCATCGTCGCCCGGTACCGCGAGGAGACGGCCGGCGGCCTGCCGCACGACCGGGCGCTGATCCGCGCCACCCGCACCGCCGGGCGCACCGTCATCGTCTCGGCGGGTACCGTCGCCGCCGCCCTGCTGACCCTCCTGCTGTTCCCGCTCGTCCTCCTACGCTCCCTGGCCCTCGCGGGCCTCAGCGTCGTCACGCTGGCCGCGACCGCGTCCCTCCTGATCGTCCCGGCCGCCCTGGCCTGCTTCGGTGAGCGCCTGGCGGGCCGCGACATCCTCGCCCGGCGGCGCCGCTCCGCCCGGTCCTCGGCCCGGTGGCACACCCTGGCCACCACCGTCATGCGCCGCCCCCTCGCCGTCTTCACGGTCACCGGCACACTGCTGCTCCTGCTCGCCCTGCCCTTCCGCGACGTCGCCCTCAGCCTCAGCGACGAGCGGGCCCTGCCCGCCGGCTCGCCGGTCGCCAGGGCCATGCAGGACCTGCGCACCGGCTTCCCCCAGGTGGGGACGGAGGTCGACGTCGTCCTGCCGGACTGGCACCCCACCGGCCGTGACGGCGCCGCCCGCCTCGACGCCTACGCCCGCCGGCTCTCCGCCCTGCCCGGCGTGCAAGGACTGCGCACCGCCACGGGCACCTACCTGAAGGGTGCGCCCGTCGGTGCGCTCTGCGACCCCGGTGCCGCCCCGGCCGCCAAGAGCCCGTGCACCGGGCTGCGGCAGTTCACCCTGCCGACCGGCACCTGGCTGGTCATCAGCGCCGAACCCCTGCCCTACAGCCCCCAGGGCATCGACCTGCTGCACGGCATCCGCGCCCAGCCGGGTCCGGCGCCCGCCCTGACCGGTGGGGTCACCGCCGAGTTCCTGGACACCCGTGACGTCGTCGTCCAGCGGCTGCCCGGCGCCCTCGCCGGCGTGGCCCTCGGGACGCTCGCCCTGCTGCTCCTCTTCACCCGGAGCCTGTTCCTGCCCGTCAAGGCCCTCGTCATCAACCTCCTCAGCCTGACGGCGACCTTCGGCGCGATGGTCTTCATCTTCCAGCAGGGGCACCTGCGCCGGCTGGTCGGCGACTTCACCGTCACGGGGACCACCGACCTCATGCTGCCGCTGATCTCGTTCTTCCTCGCCTTCGGTCTGTCGATGGACTACGAGATCCTGCTCCTCGCCCGCATCTCGGAGGCGTACCACCGCACCCGCGACACGACCCGTGCGACGGCCGAGGGCCTCCAGGCCGCCGCGCCCCTCTTCACGGCCTCCGCCGCCGTGGTCCTCGTCGTGCTCCTCGCGCTCGCCGCGACGGAGGTGGCCATGGTGAAGGGCATCGCCGTCACGGTCGCCCTGTCCGTCGTCCTGGACGCCGTGGTGATCCGTCCGCTCCTCGTACCGGCGGTGATGAAGCTGGCGGGTGCCGCCAACTGGTACCTTCCGGTGTTCCTGCGACGCCGCCTGCCCCGCCATCCGGAGCTGCCACCACCCCGGCACCCCACCGCCCCGGTGGCGCCCGCCGACACCGGGGCGTCGACATGACGGCCGGCGCGCGCGGGTGTCAGTGCCTCAGCCGACCGGCGTCGCTGACAACGACCCGTCTCACCGCGCAGGGCACGATCCCGGGGCACGTCCGGCCGCCAGGTCCGCCGCCGTCATCCCGGTGTGCCGGGTCCGGTACGCGGTCGCCCGGAGGCCGCGATCACGACGGGCTCTTCGATGGGCCGCACGGTCGGCGGCGTCCCGGGAACCGGCCGCGCCCAGGCGGCCGGGGTGTCGGCGACCTTGGCGAGGAGCCAGTCGCGGCAGGTGCCGTCGAGCGCCAGCGCGTGGAGGGTGAGTGCGCCGTCCGGTGCGATGTGCATCCGGAGGAATCCCGTGCGGTCGTCGATGGACTGCCCGGACATCTGCCACTCGGCGACCGTGCCGCTGCGCGTCCACAGCACCCACAGCGCGAAGACCTGGGACCCGAGCAGGGCGCCCAGCACGGCAGCGACGGACAGCAGTATCGCCAGGATCCACAGCCGGCTCCAGGAGAGGGGGACGGCACGGGCCAGCGCGACGGCGACGGACAGCGCGGCGACGGCGACCGCCGACTGGAACAGCACGGCGACGACCGGACCGGACGGCGGCCTGGGCAGCTGTCCGGTCAGCAGCCGCCTCGACAAGCCGAACAAGAAGGGCAGTACGAAGAGGGCGGCGCTCGTGCAGAGCAGGCCGAACACGTCGTCCGCGCCGGCCCTCCGCAGGGCGTCGAGGGGATGGAATCTGCCTTCGGCGACCGTGAACGCGCCGGTCGCCAGCAGGACCAGTACCAGTTGGAGCGCTCCGGCCAGGACGGCGAACCCGCGGTTGCGCCGCGGGAGCCAGTACGGCGACCACGGCGTGGCGATCGCGCGCACGAGGGTGCGGGACTCCTTCGCGCCGGGGTAGGTGTGCTGGGCGAGGGCGAACCCCGGCGGCGGATCGTCCTTCTCCCGCATCCGTGAGGTGGCGGGCGGCAGCGGCAGGGTCTTCGGCAGCCTGTGGGTGGATGCCAGGAACGCGCCGCCCAGGCCGCAGGTCACCATCTGGCGGCGCCGGGGGTCCGGGGGCAGGGCGTCGTCGGCCCGGTCGTCGGGCAGCCGCTCCGCGTAGCGGGCGTAGTGGTGCTTGTCACCGGTCAGCCACAGCCGGATCGACGCGCCCGTCTCCTCGCGTCTGCCGCTCTCCCGGTCGAACCGCGTCCGTACGATGTTCCGGTCGAACCAGTGCAGGGAGTTGAAGGCGTCGGCTTCCTCGTCGCTCTTCACCCAGGTGGGCGCGGCGGAGCAGACGATCACGCTGTCGCCCGGACGCAGCCGTGGCGACAGGCAGGTCTCGAAGTAGCGCCGCTGCGGATCGTCGAAGTACGAGCCGAGCTGGCTGTCCAGCCCGACGAGCCACCAGCGCTGCGGCAGCTCCACGGCGAAGTAGCTCCGGGTCTGCCGGGTCCGCCAGCCACCGATGCGCCTGCCCTGGGCGAACACCCGCAGGAACGCGGTGAGCCCGTCGTACCAGTCGTGGTTGCCCGGCAGCGCGACCATGAGCGGCTGGTCGGGGGCCGACGGGAGCGCCGCCCGGTAGGGCCCCTTCATCCGGTCCTCGTACGCCGTCGTCGAGGCCACCGGGTACACCTGGTCCCCGCCGAGCACGAGCAGCGAGCCGCGGGGGAGCGAGCCGGCCCCGGCGACGGCGAGCCGGTCCGCCGCCAGGGCGGAGGCCACCGAGTACGTCGCCTCGAAGCCGTCACCGAGGTCCGCGACGAAGTCGATCCAGATCTCCTCCGCGCCGGGGTTCGCCAGGGGCGCCCGCAGGAGGCCCATCTCGAGCGCGCCCTGTATCTCGCGCTTGTCCGAGTAGCCGGCGAACACGGCGGCCAGCCCGACCTTGACCGCGGTACGGGCCAGTTCCTTCGGTGCCAGCCAGCGCACCGGTTCCTGCGGCGTGAACCGGAGCTCCGCCGCGTGCTTGCGCAACTCGTCAACGTTCACGATGGCTCCTCCGTCGGCCCGGGGTCCCTGCTGCGGCACGTGTCGTCGCCGTTCGGCGTCACCCTGCCGGCGCGGCCGTCCGTCACAGCGGTGACCAGGGCAGGACGTTCTGTGCGTACACGTCCCACAGCTTTCCGCAGAAGAACTGCCCGAAGCGGCCCAGCGTGGTCACCTTGCCGGGCAGCGTCGCCGCTTCGACCCGGAAGGTGGTGAGTTGCTTCAGAAAGTCGGTCGGGCGGATGTGCACGGCTCCCGAGGCCACCAACTCGGCTCCGGGCTCTTCGCCGGCGCCGACGTGGCCACGGACGATGCGTGTGGCGAGGACGGACGTGTCCTTCCAGATCCCGCGGCGGGAGTCCTCACTGACGTCCTTGTGTCCACTGAGCGTGAGCCGGTGACCGGCTCGGTCGGCGAAGAACAGGCGGTAGAGCATCCGCAGGTGCTGCGGGTCGGACCGCTCCACGAACAGCTGGAAGGTTCCCCCTTCCACCGCAAGGCGTCCGCCCAGTTCCTGGCAGACGATCTCTCCCCGCAGTGCGGCTTCGTGCTGCGGGTCGGCGAGGAAGCGGTCCACTCCGCGGATGTCGATGGTCAGGTGCAGGGCCAGGTCGGCGGCCGCCGCACCCTCCGGCGAGGACACCTGCCGGCCGTCGTCCCCGCCGAAGACGACGCGGCCGACCATGCGTTCGGTGAACCGGATGCGGGTGGGGTCGTCGGGACGGCCCGGAGGGGCGCCGGGCCGCCAGGGAATCCCCTGGGCCGTGCACCAGTCGCGGGCGCGGTGGACGCCGAGTTCCACGGCCTGGGCGAAGCGGTCCCTGCTGAAGTTGATGAGGTAGTTCAGCGGGACCTCGGCGCTCAGCAGCCTGACATCGATCAGACGGCCGAACTCTCCGTGCTCTCCCCGGCGGATGGCCGCGTTGCTGGCCTCGATCCGGCGCAGCCAGTGCTGCAACTGGCCGTTGGCGACCGTTTCGATGATGTGGAAGTAGTTGGCCACGAAGCCGTCCCGCCAGCGGTGGCGCCGGCTGACCGTCCAGATGATCCACAGTTCGTCGCAGCCCCGCCGGATCGCCTCCTCGACGTTCGCGTCGGTCAGGTAGACCGGGTCGATGTAGGTCTGCCCGTCGATGACGACCGGAGGGAACCACATGGGCAGCGCCACCCCGGCGCAGAGGCGGTCCTCGTCCATGCCGGCGGCGGTCACCGTCTCCAGTTCATTGGCACTGAAGTTGTAGAGGTTGAAGGTGGCTTCGCGATCGGTGGCCCGGATCCTCTCCCAGTCCAGCCCCCAGTCCCGGAAGACGCGGCGCCGGTAGCCGTCCAGCGTGAACAGGGAGCGGGCGTACGGGCCCTTCGGCAACTCACGCCAGTTCGGGCTGACGCCCTGCAGCGGGGAGAGATTCCGCCAGTTGTCGGCGATCTCGCGCCCGGACATCCCCTGGCAGTACATCGCGAGGTTGAACACACCCCCGCTGGCACCATCGGCATGGTCGAACCGCAACTCGGCCTCGTCGAGGAGGACCTGGAGGACTCCCGCCTGGTAGGCCACCTTCAGCCCGCCGCCGGCGAGGAGGAGGGATCTGCGCGGGGAGCCGCTGCGGTGCTCGCCGTTCCGTTCGGTCGTCATGAGGGCCTCGCAGGGTTCCGCCGCCGGTGATCCTCGATGATGCGGTCGGCCGACCGGTCGGCCAGCGCCGCGATGGTGAGAGAGGGATTCGGGCCCACGGGGCCGGGCATCACCGAGCCGTCGGCGATCGACAGGCCCGGATAGTTGTACACACGCCCGAAGGAGTCCACGACGCCTTCCCGCTCGGTACGCCCCATCGGCGCGCCACCCAGCGGATGCACGGTGATGAGGCGGTTGAGCCACCACAGGGGATTCGAGGCGTAACGTCCGCCCAGACTGCGCGACACACCCGTCATGGTCTCGTTCATCCGGTCGAAGTACGGGTCGGAGGCGGCCGGATCCCAGTCGAGGTCCAGATGCCCGTCCCGGAGGAACATGCGGCCGTTGGGGACGTCCCGTCCCATTCCGAGCAACGGCAGGGACGTCGCGGTGAAAAGCCCCTTGCCCATGGCGTCGCCGAGCTGCCGGCCCACGCGGCTCCTGGCGGTTCTCGTCAGCTGCGACCACCCTCGCCGCAGCACGAACCTCGCGACCCGGTTCGACATGGTGAGGACATTGTGCTCGACGAGCCAGTTGAGGAATTCCGGGTAACCGGCATCCTCGATGTAGAAGCCCCGGTCGGCCGCGTCGTGCTCCTTGCGGTCCATGAGCATCGCACTGGTGATGACCGGCCCGAAACTCGGCTCCAGCATGCGCGGAACCGTCTCCCCGGGCCGGTCCTGACGCCTCTCCCGCGCCTTGAGCACCAGCCCGAGGAAGTCTCCGTTCCCGGAGAAGTGAGTGCCCAGCGCCGGGCTGAGCGCGGGGAAGGCGCTGCGGTTCCTCAGCAGCAGATAAGTGGTGCCGAGCGTACCGGCGGAGAGGATCAGCCGTCCGGCCCTGATGGTGTGCAACGCGGGAGGAGCGGGCGGATTCCCGTCCCCGGCGGCATCTCCGTCCCCGGCACCGTGGTGGATGTACGAGACCAGGAACCCGTCCCGGACGGGTTCGAACGAGCGGACCTCGCAGAGGGGCCGGATGACTGCCCGGTGCCGGGCTGCGGCGCTGAGATAGGTGAAATCCAGACTGTTCTTGCTGCCGAAGTTGCAGCCCATGTCGCATTCACCGACAAGTCGGCAGGTGTAGCGCGGGCTGTTGTGCAGATTGTCCTCGCCGCCCTCGATGGGGACGCCGGGCGCCGGAGGATTCCCGAAGGAGACGGCCAGCGGCGGCAGTTGCCATGGAACACCCAGGCGCGAGGCCGCCTGCCGCATGGCGATGGTCTTGGGCGTGTCCCGATACGGCTCCGCGTCGAACGGGTACTGCTGCGCACCCAGCATGGTTTCGACGCGGTCGTAGTGGGGGTCGAGGTCCTCGCGTGTGACGGGCCAGTCCTCGTAGCCGCCGTCGAACGACTCGTGCACGAACCAGCTTTCCGGCTTGCGGATCAGTACGTTCGCGTAGATCAGCGAGCCTCCGCCCAGCCCGCTGGACACCAGGGCGTCGAGCTTCGAGAAGCTCCACATGTCGTACATCCCGTACAGCTGGGAGTCCGGATCCCAGAAGTTCTTGGCCGCGTCATGGGGGCTGCGGGGGAAGGAGCCGGGAGGGAACGGTTTTCCCCGTTCCAGAACGCATACGCTCAAGCCGGCCTCGGCCAGCCGAAAGGCTGTCACGGACCCGCCGAAGCCCGACCCCACGACGACGGCATCGAAAACGTCCACGCTCGTCACCCCTGGAAGTCGGAGCCCTTGCCTTGGCGTTCCCCCTGCGTGCGGTCGCTGCGCGCGCACTCTCCTTCCATGGTTCACCCGTGTGGAGTGACGCGCACGTCGGAGCGCCGGGCCGCGTACGGGTACGCCCGCGAGCCCCCGCGGGTGCGGGAGCCGGCGAAAGGGGCCGGCGGCGTCAGGCGGCCGGCTGCAGCCGGACGCAGCATCGTCCGGGGACGGGCGCCAGGCACGCTTCGAGTCCGGCCTCGTCCAGGCCGTCCAGAACACCGCGCAGCAGGTGGAGGTTCATGCCGCACACCGTCTCGGTGTGCTCCTGCGCCAGTGCGTGGAAGGGGCAGTTGGCCAGCACGATGGCATCGCCCTCGCGGCGTGGCTCGAAGCCGTACCGCTCCAGGAGGTCGAGGAGTTCCGTCCCGTTCTGCTCGCCCAGTTGCGCGCCGAGCTCTTCGGCCTTGCGGTGCAGCACCTTGCGCACCGGCTCACCGGTCGCGTCGGATTCCTCCACGGCCTGGGCGAGGAGCCGCCCGGCCAGCTCGTAGCGGCGGTCCGGCAGGCTGACGGCGACCTGCTTCGCCGAGCGCCGGTAGAGCTTGGCCGGCCTTCCGGCGCCCGGTCCCGAGCGCCCGCTGCGGCGCTCGTAGACGACGTCCAGCAGTGCTTCACCGGCCAGCCGGTCCAGGTGGAACGCGGCGGTCTGCCGGGCCAGGCCGAGGGCGGCGGCCGCCTCGTCCCGGCTGACGGGGCCCTGCTGGCGCACCACGTGGTCGTACAGCCTCCTGCGGGTCGGCTCGTCGAGAGCGGCGATGGCGGAGACGTCGGCGTCGCGTGCTTCCTCGGGGACATCCACGAACACCAGTGTAAAACCCGTGGCCATTGACTAAAGAGGCGCACCACGCTTCTATCGGTAATGAAGCTTGTCGTTACAAGGAGGCGTGATGGCCTCGACGACCACAGGCCCGCGCAGTCGGTCCGCAGCCGTTGGCCGACCGCATACGGGAGCGGCGGGGCGGACCCGATGAGATGGTGAAGTTCGTCGGCACGCCGGTGCTGACCACGGCGTTGCGCGCCGCCGGCGAGATGCGCCTGACGCGCATGGACCTCCCGTTCCTGCTCGGCACGGCGGTGACCGTCGACCGCACGCGCGCCAAGGCCGCCGGCTACCTGATGCACTTCCTCAACGGCGAGGTCTTCGCCTTCGCCTACTACGCCGTCTTCATCGCCATCGGCATGGCCGGCTGGTGGCTGGGCGCCCTCTTCGGCTTCCTGCACGGCCTGTTCGCCGGTACCGCGCTGATCAGCCCTTCTCCTGCCGCTCATCCAGCCCCGGATGGGCATCCCGCCCACCAGCGCCCCCGAGGTGGCCCTGCTGGAACCCCCCGGCTTCCTGATGCTCAACTACGGACCGAGCACGCCCGTGATCACCGTCCTCGCCCGCGTCGGCTACGGAGCCATCGCCAAAGGCTTCACCACGCTCGGTGCCTGACCGCCGGCCCGGCCGGGACCGGCGTGGCGGACGACGGCGCGCGGTCGGTCACCGTCCCGCCTCCTTGACCTGCTGGCAACGGGTGCAGTAGCGGGCCTGCGGCACGATCTCCAGGCGGTCGAGCGTGATGGGACGCGTGCACAGGTGGCACCTGCCGTAGTGGCCCCGCTCCATGCGCTCCAGCGCGGCCTCGACGTCGGCCAGGACCATGCGGGCGGAGGCGGCGAGTTTGATGTCCACCTCGACCTGCGCGGGGGCCTGCCGGCCGCGTACCCGGTCGCCTCGCGTCTGCGTGGCCGCACCGATCTGCCGGAGCTGCTCCTGCCGGAACAGGCGCTGCTCGTGCAGGCTCTCGCGCAACGCGGCGAGGTCAGCGGGGCGAAGGCCCGCGTTGCGGACGCCGATGACCTGGTCGTTCATTTCTTCACGCCTCCCGGGGAGCGGAACACGAGAGCGGTCCACGTGCCGCCGACCGTCTTCGTCAGGCGGTGCGGCGCTGACAGCCGACGCAGCAGCGTGCGTACGGCAGGATCTCCAGCCGCTCCACCGGAACGGGCTGGCCGCACTCCTGGCACGTTCCGTAGGTGCCGGCCTCGATGCGGTCGAAGGCGGCGTCGATGTCCTTCAGGACGCGCTGCGCGGAGTCCTTCTGCGCGGCCATGAGGTGGTCGCCCTCCTCCCCTCCGGCCTCCTCGATCGCCTTGAGCTGCACCAGCCGCGAGGCGCGCTCGTGCTCCAGTCGCCGGCGGGCCTCCTGGGCGGTGAGACGTTCGGGGCGGGATCCGGGGCGGGCGGTATCGAGGGGCATGGCGATCCAGTCGTTGTCGAGGGTGTGGGAGTCGGCGGGGCGCGGTGACGGGACGACAGTGGCGGGACGACGGGGGCAGGGCGCGGCCGGGCCGGCGGTGCGCGTGCCACGGCGGCGCGCGGCCGTCGCGCCGGGTCGGTTGCGGGGTTCATGGCCCCACCCTGGTCCTCCCGCCCGCCGGGGGCCATCGGCCGCGGTACCCATGTACGGGGGGTTCGAGGATGTATGCGGCCGGAGGTGGTGTGCCCGTTCGGGGACTGAAATGGCTGGGCCACCCCCTCGACCCCACTGCCGTGGTGCGGGCAGGCTGTCGTGGCGGACACGACCTGCGCAGCCTGCCGGGATCGGCCGCCTGGCGTGGGGCCGTGTCCGGTCGTAGCCGATAGTGGTGGGGACTGTGCGAATCGAGGAGGCTCTACCCGCTGTGTCCCTGTTCTGGCGGATTTTCGGACTCAATGCCCTGGTCCTGGGGGCGGCCACCGCGCTGCTGCTGTGGGCGCCGGTGACCGTCTCGGTGCCGGTGCTGCTCACCGAGGCCGTGATCCTGGTCCTCGGCCTGGCCGTCATGCTGGTCGCCAACGCCGCACTGCTGCGCATCGGGCTGGCCCCGCTGGACCGGCTCACCCGGCTGATGACCAGCGTCGATCTGCTGCGCCCTGGGCAGCGGTTGCCGGTGGCCGGGCACGGCGGGGTGGCCGAGCTGATCCGCACGTTCAACTCCATGCTGGACCGGCTGGAGACCGAACGCGCCACCAGCAGTGCCCGCGCCCTGTCCGCCCAGGAGGCCGAGCGCCGGCGCATCGCCCAGGAACTGCACGACGAGGTCGGGCAGAGCATGACCGCCGTCCTGCTCGGTCTGAAGCGAGCGGCGGACCGGGCCCCCGAGTCGTTGCGCCCCGAGCTGCAGCAGGCGCAGGAGATCACGCGGGAGAGCCTCGACGAGGTCCGCAGGCTCGCCCGCAGGCTCCGTCCCGGCGTCCTGGAGGACCTCGGTCTGATCAGTGCGCTGACGGCGCTGACCAACGAGTTCACGACCCACACCGGGCTGAAGGTCGCGCGTCACTTCGACACGGACCTGCCCCCGCTGGAGCCGCAGGCCGAGCTGGTGCTCTACCGGGTCGCGCAGGAGGGGCTGACGAACGTCGCCCGTCACGCCGAGGCCGAGCACGCCGAGCTGAGTCTGCGGCGAAGCGCCGACCGGCTGGTGCTGTGCGTCAGCGACGACGGCCATGGAAGCGGCATCGTCCGCGAAGGCGCCGGGATCCGCGGGATGCGCGAGCGCGCCCTGCTCGTCGGCGGCTCACTCGACATCGTCCCGGGCGCCGGGCAGGGCACGCGCGTGTCCCTGTCCGTACCCGCCGCCGCAGCGAAGGACGCGGACCATGCCTGACGGGAAAGCCCCGATCCGGATCCTGCTCGCCGATGACCACGCCCTGGTCCGCCGCGGCGTCCGGCTCATCCTCGACGGCGAACCCGACCTGGAGGTGGTCGCCGAGGCGGGCGACGGCGCGGAGGCCATCGCGATGGTCCGCACCCACACCGTCGACCTGGCCGTGCTGGACGTCGCCATGCCGCGTATGACGGGACTGCAGGCGGCACGCGAACTGTCCGCCCTCCGGCCCGACCTGCGCATCCTGATGCTGACGATGTACGACAACGAGCAGTACTTCTTCGAGGCGCTCAAGGCCGGGGCCTGCGGATACGTCCTGAAGTCCGTCGCCGACCGCGATCTGGTCGACGCGTGCCGGGCGGCGATGCGCGGCGAGTCCTTCCTCTACCCGGGCGCGGTCACCGCCCTCATCCGCAACTACCTGGACCGTGCGCGCAACGGCGACGAGGTCTCGGACCGGATCCTCACCGCGCGCGAGGAGGAGATCCTCAAGCTCGTCGCCGAGGGCCACTCCTCCAAGGAGATCGCCGAAACACTGGTCATCAGTGTCAAGACCGTCCAGCGCCATCGGGCGAACCTGCTGCACAAGCTCGGTCTGCGGGACCGCCTGGAGCTGACCCGTTACGCCATCCGGGCCGGTCTGATCGAACCCTGACCCTGCCGCACCTGCCGCACCTGCCGCACCAGATGCCGCTCGCCGCCCGCGCCGGGCCGCGAGCGCCCCGAGCCGCCGAGGAGGAGGCGCGCATGGCCCGGCCCCGCAGCGCCGCCCCCAGCGGCGGTTCACGCCGGGCATCCGCGCGCGGACTGCTGACCGCGCTGATCGCCCTCGCCGGGCTCCTCACCCTTCTCGCCGCCTTCGCGCCACCCGCGCAGAGTCCACCGGCCCCCAGTGCGCCGGTGGCCGCGGGCGGCGCCGCGCACGCCGACGACACGTGTGCCGCCGCCCTCTGCGGCACGCCTGTACGACTGTGCCGGGACGCCCCGGTCGAGCGGCAGGCTCCGCCGCCCGGCGGCGCGTTCCTCCCGCGGTCCCCCGCCCTGCTGCTGCCCCGGCCCGTCGCCCTGCCGCAGCCCGAGCGGCGGGCGGCCGCGTCCCCCCAGCACACCTCCCGCCCCACGGGGCGGGCACCACCAACTCCCGCAGGCACCTGACGATCCCCCCTGTCCTCTCCCGCGCCGCCCGGGGCGGCCGCGGTATGCCTGCTGGAGGCACTCTTGACGCGCGCCATGCGTGTACGGGCATTCCTTGCCCTCGCTGTTGTCGCCCTGTCGCTCTACATCGCCGCGGCCGTCCCCGTCCGCCTCGGACTCGATCTGCGCGGCGGCACCCAGATCGTGCTGGAAACGAAAGACTCGCCGACCGCCGAGGCCGACTCGGCCGCCACCGACCGCACCCTGGAGGTACTGCGCCGCCGCGTCGACGCGCTCGGCGTCACGGAGCCCACCATCGCCCGCTCCGGCGACAACCGGATCATCGTCGAACTGCCCGGTGTCCAGGATCCGGAGCAAGCCGCCGACGTCCTCGGCCGTACCGCCCAGCTCACCTTCCACCCCGTGCTCGGCCCGGCCGGGTCCACCGCACAGACGCCCGGGCAGCTGCCCGAGCGCCCCGGGGAACGGACCCTGCCCGACGAAGAGGGACGCCCCCTGCGCCTCGGCCCGTCCGGACTCACGGGGGCGGACGTCGACGGCGCCGAGGCCGGGATCGATCAGCAGGGGCTCGCCGGCTGGTTCGTCGGCGTCGACTTCAAGGACGCCGGCGCCGACCGCTGGGCCGAGCTGACCGGCGCGGCGGCCTGCGCGCCCGCGGGCGACCCCGCGCGCCGCGTCGCCATCGTCCTGGACGACAAGATCATCTCATCGCCGCAGGTCGATCCCTCCGTACGCTGCCGTAGCGGCATCACCGGCGGATCCACCCGGATCACCGGCTCCTTCAGCACGGAAGAGGCCAGGGAACTGGCCCTGCTCATCAACGGCGGCGCCCTGCCGGTACCGGTCGAGACCGCCGAGCAGCGCACCGTGGGACCCACCCTGGGGGCCGAGGCCATCCGGGCCAGCGCCTGGGCCGCCGCCATCGGCACCGCGCTGACCTCGCTGTTCCTCATCGCCGTCTACCGGCTCATGGGCGCACTGGCCGTGCTGGCCCTGGGATGTTACGGGCTGATCTCCTACGCCGCGCTCGCCGCCCTGGGCGCCACCCTGACCCTGCCCGGGCTCGCCGGGTTCGTCCTGGCCATCGGCATGGCGGTCGACGCCAACGTGCTCGTCTTCGAACGGGCCCGTGAGGAGTACACCGGCCGCCGTCACAAGAGTCTGCGCTCCGCCCTGACGGCCGGGTTCCGCAACGCCTTCAGCGCCATCGCCGATTCCAACATCACCACGCTCATCGCCGCCGGCCTGCTGTTCCTCCTCGCCTCCGGGCCGGTGCGCGGTTTCGGCGTCACCCTCGGCATCGGGGTGCTCGCCTCCATGATCAGCGCCCTGGTGATCACGCGTGTGCTCGCCGAAGCCGCCGTGGCCCGCCGCGCCGTACGCCGGCGGCCCCGCCTCGCCGGCATCGCCGGCACCGGCCGCGTGCGCGACCGGCTCAGCCGCCGCGGCCCGGACCTGATGCGCCACCGGCGCCGCTGGCTCGCGTTCTCGGCCGGAGCCCTCGTCCTCGCCGCCTCGGGCATCGCCGTGCGGGGGCTCGACTTCGGAGTGGAGTTCACCGGCGGCCGGCTCATCGAGTACTCCACCGCCGCGCCCGTGCCGGCCGACCGTGCCCGTGACGCCCTGGCCGACGCCGGCTTCCCCCGCGCCGTCGTCCAGACCTCCGGCGACAACGCGCTCACCGTCCGCACCGACCGGCTGACGAACGCCGGGGAAGCGAAGGTCAGCGCCACGATCAGCGGCCTCGCCGGCAGGGCGGAGAAGGTCCGGGACGAACTGATCGGCCCCAGCCTCGGCGACGAGCTGCGCCGCGGTGCCGTCATCGCCCTCGGCGTGGCCCTGGCCACCCAGCTGCTCTACCTCGCCGTCCGTTTCCGCTGGACGTCCGGCACAGCGGCGGTCGCCGCCATGGCGCACGACACGCTCATCCTCATCGGTGTCTTCGCCTGGCTCGGCAAGCCCGTCGACGGAGTGTTCCTGGCCGCCCTGCTCACCGTCATCGGCTACTCCGTCAACGACTCCGTCGTCGTCTTCGACCGCATCCGGGAGCGGTGGAACCGCGACCGCAGCACCCCCTTCGCCGAGGTCACGAACACCGCGATCCTCCAGACGGTTCCGCGCACCCTCAACACCGGCATGGGCGCGGTGTTCATCCTGTCCGCCCTCGCCCTGCTGGGCGGTGACTCCCTGACCGACTTCGCCCTGGCGCTTCTCATCGGCATCGTCGTCGGCACGTACTCCTCGATGTTCACCGCGGCGCCCCTCGCGGTCGAACTCCACGCGCGCGGGCACCGGGCGACCGCCCCCCTGGCCGGCGCCCCTGCCGGCGAACGGGGCCGGGGCGTCGGTCCACGCGCCCGTCAGGACCGTGCCGGCTCCTCGTCGTAGACGAGGAGGCCGTCGGCCCGGAGCCGTACTCCCGGTGTGGGGGAGTGGGCCGTCAGCCGGCCGTCGTGCATGAGGTGGCCGACGGGCACGCCGCGGGCGACCACGGCGAAGTCGGCGATGAGGCGGCGGTGGCATCGCCACCACACCGCTTCGCTGCACATCACCGCCGTGGGCTCCTGTGCCGCCTGCCGCAGAAGCTCGTCCATGGCGGTGACGAACTCCGGGGTCCGGGTGTGAGCGGCGTAGCCGCGGAAGGAGGGGTGACGCCAGACCGTGTCGGGGGAGTCCGGTGGCGCCGTGCGGAACCCGCCCAGCTGCCGCTCCCACCGGTAGGCGATGCCCGCCGCGGGCATCCACTCGGCCAGCCGCTGCCGCGCCAGGTCCGGGTCGCGGCGGCTGCCGGGCGCAGTCCTCACGTCCACCACGGCGGCGATGCCGGCCCCGCGCAGCAGTTCGGTCAGCGCCGCCGGGCCGGCAGTGCTGTGACCGAAGGTGAACAGCCGGGGTGGGGGCATCAGCACCTTCCAGGACGCCGTACCTGCGGACGGACGGGTCGCCGCCGGGTTCGTCACCGCCCCGACGGGACTCTCTCCCGGACCGTCTTCCCCGATCGGTGCGGGCTAGCGGGGCAGACCGGTCAGGGCGAGGAACTCGCCGCGCGACCGGGCGTCGGAGCGCAGCAGGCCGAGGAGCGTCGACGTCATGGTGGTGGTCCCGGTGGCCTGCACACCGCGCAGGGTCATGCAGGTGTGCCCGGCTTCGATGACGACGCCGACGCCTTTGGATGTGGAGCTGCGCGCCGCCTCCGACGACGCCGATGCGCCCGGCTCCCTTCTGGCGCCTGCGCCAGGGATACGTGCGCCCCCGCGCCGGACGACCAGGACGGCGCGCGGTAGACGGCAGCTCCGCGCACCTGCATAACGCGTTGCGGGCGGGCCCCGGGCGCGCCTAGGCCCTGTCGTCACATTCCCGTCTGCCCCGCGACGCCATGCATCCAGTACGAGGGTCAGGGCCCGGCACACCGAGAGCACGCACCTGACGCCGCAGGGCCGCCCTTCGGGCGACGACGGGAATGTGACGACAGGGCCTAGCGCCGCTCTCCCCATGGGCGCGGCAGGGCGCGCCCTGCTCGCGGCGGTGAGCCGGCGGACCGGAGGTACCGGACAACCAGTTCCTCGCCGACTGCGGGTTCGTCGGAGCGCTCGCGTGTGACGGTTCGCAGGAGGTCGGGTACTTCTGGAGCGAGGCGCTGGGGTGGCCGCTGGTCTGGGACCAGGACCAGGAGACGGCGATCCGCTCGCCGCTCGGCGGCCCGAAGATCACCTGGGGCGGTCCGCCCCTGATGCCGAAGACCGGGAAGAACCGGTTGCACTTCGACCTCGCTCCGCCCCTCCACGGGGACCAGCAGGCAGAGGTCGACCGGCTCGTCTCCCTCGGCGCGGCGCGCGTCGGCACCGGCCGGGACGGGAGCGACCGGGTGGCCATGACCGGCCCCGACGGCAATGAGTTCTGTCTGTTGACCCCGCGATAGCGGGTCGTCGGACGACGGAATGTGCACCGGGGCGGGACAACTCGTGGTGTCGGGCGGCCTCCGACCCCTCGCGTGTTACTTGCCGGTAAGGAATGATGGCGGGCAACGACGGCACACGGCGAAGGCTGAGGCAGCGGTGACGACTTTCGAGGAACGGACCACGGTGCACGCCTTCCGCGACGACGCCCTGGGCGAGCACGACGCCGTCGGGCTCGCCGAGGCGCTCCGGCGAGGTGAGGTCGGCGCCGCCGAGGTGGCCCGGGACGCGCGGGAGCGGGTCCGGGCGGTCGAGGCGCGGCTCAACGCGGTCCAGGTGCACATCGATGCTCCGGCGCACGCGGCCGGCGCGGACGGTGCCTTCGCGGGAGTGCCCACCTTCGTCAAGGACAACACCGACTACCTCGGACTGCCCACCGGTCACGGCAGCGCGGCCTTCACCCCGAAAGCCGTCCGGCGGCATGCCCCCTTCGCCCGGCAGTTCCTGAGCAGCGGCGTCACGGTGCTGGGCAAGACCCGGCTGCCCGAGTTCGGGTTCAGCCCGACAACGGAGTACGAGGGCGCCGAGCCCGTGCGCAACCCGTGGAACACACGTTGCTCGGCAGGCGGTTCGTCGGGCGGCAGCGCGGCGCTCGTCGCCGCCGGGGCCGTGCCGATCGCGCATGCCAACGACGGCGGAGGCTCCATCAGGATCCCGGCCGCCTGCTGCGGACTCGTCGGCCTCAAGCCGACCCGGGGCCGGGTCGTGGCGAACGCCCAGAGCCGTCAACTGCCGATCGACATCATCTCCGACGGCATCGTGAGCCGTTCCGTGCGGGACACGGCCGCGTTCCTCGCCGCCGCCGAGACGTACCGGCCCAGCCCGCAGCTGCCGCCCCTCGGCCTGGTCGAGGGCCCCTCGGGACGGCGGCTGCGCATCGGGTTCCTGATCGACTCGCCGAACGGTGTCCAAACCGACACCGCCACCCGGGCGGCCGTCACGGAGACCGTGGCGACGCTCGAACGGCTCGGCCACTCCGTGGAGCCGGTGGAGTTGCGCCTCGACCCCCGCTTCACCGACGACTTCCTCACCTACTGGGGAATGCTGTCGTTCCTCCTCGGCGTCACGGGCCGCACACTCGGCGCCGATTTCGACCGGCGCCGCATGGACGGCCTCAGCCGGGGGCTGCGCGAGGCGTACCTGCAGCACTGGAAGCGCACCCCGGGTGTGCTGCGCAGGCTGAAGCGTACGAAGACGGCGTACGCGGCGGCGTTCCGCGGACTGGACCTCGTCCTCACGCCCGTGCTGGCCCACACCACGCCGCGGATCGGTCACCTCAGCCCGGTCGTTCCGTACCCGGCGCTGATCGAGCGCATCATCGCGTACGTCGCCTTCACGCCGATCAACAACGTGGTCGGAACTCCGTCGATCTCGGTGCCCGCGGCGCGTGCGACGGAGGACGGGCTCCCCATCGGCGTCATGTTCTCCGGCCGCCCGGGGAGCGAACGGACGCTGCTGGAGGTCGCGTTCCAGCTGGAGGCGGACCGGCCGTTCCGGCGTATCCAGGAAGTGTGACGCCGTCTCCGCCCCAGGAGGTCACATGGCCTCCCGGGCCCGCTTCTCCAACTCCTCCGGAGGGACGTCCTCGACGTGCGAGGCGATGCTCCAGCGGTGCCCGTAAGGATCCTCGAACTGGCCCGTGCGGTCCCCGTAGAACTCGTTCCTGACCGGGGACAGTTCCCGGGCGCCCCGGGCGAGGGCCCGGGCGAAGACCGCGTCGACGTCCGCCACGTACACGTGCAGGGTGACCGGTGTGCCCCCGACCGCCCTGGGGGAACGGAACCCCATGTCCGGGAACTCGTCCGCGAGCATGATGACCGAGTTGCCCAGCGTCAGCTCGGCGTGGCCGATCCTCCCGTCCGGGGCCGGCATCCGCATCCGCTCCTCCGCGCCGAGCACGGCCGCGTAGAAGTCGATGGCGGCCGCGGCTCCATCGACGCAGAGGTACGGCGTGACGCGCGGGTATCCCTCGGGAATGGGCTGGACGGACACGGTCTCCCGCCTTCCGGACAGTGGCGATCACCGCTGATCGCCGCCTCCCACCACTGATATCCCGGGCCCCCCGCCGGTGCGCCGACGCCGCGCGGCGCCCGGCCCCGGGATGCTCCGAAGGGCGGCAGACCGTATCCCTATCGGCAAGTACTTGCTAAGGTGGAAAGTACTTGCCGGGTCGGCGACACGAGCATGCCCGGCGCAACGGGAGGGACGTGTGATGAGTGCACGGGCGGATGCGGCGGCATCGCTGAAGGACACGGCGCGGATCGAGGCGACGGCCCGGGGGCGTAGCGGCTGGTACGCCGGATACCTGTGGGTGTTCGCCGGGTGGCAGCTCGTTCTCGTCCCCATGGTGGTGCTGTGGCACGGGCGGACGGGAGCGCTCGTCAGCACCCTTGCCAACGCCCTGGTAGTCGTAGGCCTGTCGCTCGTCGCGACCCGGCAGCCCGTGGTCCCGCGCGGCTACGGCGGCAGACACCTCAAGGTGATCGGCGCCTGGACGGTCGCCTATCTGCTCAGCCTCACCCTCGCCTTGACCGCTTTCCCGGACAGCGTCGTCTTCGCGGTCGTGGCCGCTCTCGGATGCGCGCTGCCGGCCGCCTCGGCGGCGTGGCGTGAAGGGCGGCGCACCGCATGACGACCGCAGCGCCGGTTGGACCGGGCCCGGGCCCGCACCCGCGCCACGCACTCGAACCCCTGCTCACGTCGGCCGTACGCCTGTCGATCGTCGCGGCCCTCGCCCCCGTGGACAAGGCCGAGTTCGCCTATGTGCGGGACCTCGTGGAGCTCACCGACTCCGCACTGTCGAAGCAGGTCTCGCGCCTGGAGGAGGCGGGGTGGGTCACGGTCGAGAAGGGCCAGGTCGGGCGTCGGCCGCGAACCTGGTTGTGCCTGACCGGGGAAGGGCTGGCCGCCTACCGGCGTCACCTCGCCGCGCTCGCGGCGATCGCGGGCCCGCTGAGCTGAGGGCGACGGGGGCGCAGGACGCGCGGTGAGTGCCCCTAAAGTGCTTCCATGCCTGCTTCGTTGAGTCCCGTGAAAACCGCCGCCGCCCTGCGGACATCGGCGCGTGCCTCCGTCGAGTTGCTGCTCGTCCTCGTGACGGCTTCGGTAGTCCTGTGGCTCCTGGGGCGGATGTGGTCGGTCGTGTGGCCGCTCATCGTGGGCTTGTTCCTCACCACCCTGACCTGGCCCCTGGCCCGATTCCTGCGGCGGCGCGGGTGGCCTCCGGCCCTGGCCGCGTCGGTGGTGACCGTGCTGTTCCTGCTCGTGGTCACCGGCATCGTGGCGCTCATCGCCGTCCCGGTGGCGTCGCAGTCCGGTGAACTGGCCGACGGCGTGGCCGCAGGCGTCCAGCGGATGCGCGAATGGGCCGCCGGGCCGCCGCTGAACATCGGGGACGACCAGATCACCGGTGCCCTCGACTCGGCCGTCGCCCGCGTCCAGGACAGCATCGGCAGCATGGTCACCGCGGTGGTCACCGGGCTGAGCACCGTGGTCAACGGTGTGGTGACCGCCGTCCTGGCGCTGTTCCTGATGTTCTTCTTCCTCAAGGACGGCCCGCGGTTCCTGCCCTGGCTGGCCCGCCAGCTCCCCGGCCGGCTGGCCACGGACATCCCGGTCGTGGCCGAGCGCGGTTGGGAGACCCTCGGCGCGTTCGTACGGTCCCAGGCGTTCGTCGGTCTGCTCGACGCCGTCCTCATCGGCATCGGTCTGTGGATCCTCAAGGTTCCGCTGGTGCTCCCGCTCGCGGTGCTGACCTTCGTGTCCGCGTTCGTGCCGATCGTGGGTGCCCTCTTCGCCGGGCTGGTCGCGGTGCTCATCGCCCTGGTCTCCAACGGCCCGGCGGACGCGCTGATCGTGCTGGCGATCATCGTCGTGGTCCAGCAGCTCGAGGGCAATGTGTTCCAGCCCATGATCCAGAGCCGGGGGCTCGGCCTGCACGCGGCGGTGGTCCTCCTCGCGGTCACCCTGGGCGGCAGCCTGGCCGGCATCGTGGGCAGCCTGCTCGCCGTACCGGCGGCCGCGCTGATCGCGGTGGTCTGGAACTACCTGCGGGAGCAGCTCAGCGAGCCGTCACAGGAACCCGACCCCGACGAGCCGCAGACCCGTACGACGGTCCCTGCCTAGGGGCCGGAACGGCCGGGCCCCCGGCGCAACCCCGGGGGAGCACCTGGCGCCCACTGGTAAAATCGGCAGCACGCTTCGACACCGCCGGGGCCCGTACCAAGAGGTACGGGCCCCGGCGCGTTCCGGGCGCCGGACCCAGGAAGGTTTCCCATGAACGCGCAGCCGCACGACCCCGAGCACCCCCGTGGCGGCAAGCCCCGGCGGGAGACAGCACCGCAGGGCGACCTCCCGGCGCCGCGGACGGGCGCCGCGGCCCGGCCGCCGGCCGGGTCCTTCGACGCACTCGGGCTGCCGCCCGAGCTGGTGGCGACGATGACCGGTCTCGGGGTGAAGGAGCCGTTCCCCGTCCAGGCGGCGACCCTGCCCGACGCGCTGGCCGGTCGTGACGTCCTCGGCCGCGCGCGGACCGGCTCCGGCAAGACCCTCGCCTTCGGGCTCGCGCTGCTCGTCCGGACGGCGGGCCGGCGCGCCGAGTCGAAGCGGCCGCTCGGGCTGGTCCTGGTGCCGACCCGGGAGCTCGCCCAGCAGGTGAGCGACGCGCTGGAGCCGTACGCGCGAGCGCTGAACGTGCGACTGGCCACGGTGGTCGGCGGGCTGTCGGTCAACCGGCAGACCGCCCTGCTGCGGAGCGGTGCCGACGTGGTCATCGCGACGCCGGGGCGTCTGACCGACCTGGTGTCGCGCCGGGACTGCCACCTGGGCGAGGTGCGGATCACGGTGCTGGACGAGGCGGACCAGATGTGCGACCTGGGGTTCCTGCCGCAGGTCTCCGACATCCTGGACCAGGTCCGCCCCGGGGGTCAGCGGCTGCTGTTCTCGGCCACGCTCGACCGCGACGTCGAGCGGCTGGTGCAGGGCTACCTCCACGACCCGGTGCTCGTCTCGGTCGACGAGGTGGCGGGCTCGGTCACCACGATGGAACACCACGTACTGAACATCCACCCCGCCGACAAGTACGCGACCGCGACCGAGATCGCCGCGCGGGACGGCCGTGTGCTGATGTTTCTCGACACCAAGGCCGCCGTGGACCGGTTCACCCGGCACCTCCAGGCCAGCGGCGTACGGGCCGCCGCCCTGCACAGCGGGAAGTCGCAGCCGCAGCGCACGCACACGCTCGCCCGGTTCAAGGACGGCGGGATCACCGTGCTGGTGGCGACCAACGTCGCGGCGCGCGGCATCCACATCGACGCGCTCGACCTCGTCGTCAACGTCGACCCGCCGGCCGACGCCAAGGACTACCTGCACCGGGGCGGGCGGACGGCCCGCGCCGGGGAGTCCGGGAACGTGGTCACCCTCGTCACCCCCGACCAGCGGCGCGACGTGAACCGGCTGATGTCCGAGGCCGGGATCCGGCCGATCGTCACACAGGTGCGCTCGGGCGAGCAGAAGCTCACCGCCATCACCGGGGCGAAGCGGCCGCCCGCACCGGCGAAGACGGCCACCGGCAACGCACCCTTCCGCGGTCTCGGCACCCGCCCGGGCCGCCCCGCGAAGGAGTCGCGCAAGACCGCCGAGGCCCGCAAGGCGGCGGAAGCCCGCGCGGCGGCCCGGGTGCGCAAGAGCCGCTGACGCCCGGCCGCACCTGCCGGCGCGGGATCCGGCGCGGCGGCATGATGCCGCCCCCCTGTCGCCTGTGCCGCTCCTGTCGGGCCTGCCGCCCCTGCGGCCCCTGGCGTGGGCCGGGGGCCGCGAATCTCGTGGGCGCTGGGGCGCGGGGTGGGCGATGCTCGCCGTATTTCCGGTGTGCGGCTCGTCCGCCGCCGGGCCTGCCGTGCCCTGGTACGAAGCCGCCGCGCTGCACCGGATCCGACCTCCGCGCACCGCCGCCCGCCGCGCGCCGCTCGCCCGCCGCGCGCCGCTCGTCCGCCCCACGGCGGACCCGCCGCCGCGGGCCCGGCACGCCGGAGGAACCCCCGGGGCCCGGCGCCCGTAACCTCGGCACCCCCGCACCGCCTGCGTCGCGGGGTGCCGACCACCGAGGGTTACGCCCCGCCCGCCGGCGCCGATCACGCGGCCCCCTCGCTAAGCCCCGCCTGCCCGGAATCTCCACGGAACTGTCCGTCCAGTCGGTGGGACGACTCTTACGCCCCTGCTCTACCGGTGAGTAACATGCGCGCACCAACCGGCACCCACCCGCCCGCCTGCCCCCACGGCGGCTAGGAGCACGTGATGTCGTACCACCGCACCTTCCCCGATCCACCCCCCTCCCACCCGCCCCATGACGCCGCCCCGTACCGCTGGGACTCACCCACCCCGCCGCAGCAGCAGGCACGGCGCGAGCCGCACCGTCCCCATGGCGACCTCGACACCCTCCGGTCCGGCTACCGCAAGCTGCGTCGCGTCTCGACGCTCACCGCGCTGGGGTACTTCGTCCTCTTCCTCTTCCTCGCGGCCTTCGCGCCCGGTCTGATGACCAGCACGGTCACCGGCGGACTCACCACCGGCCTGCTGCTCGGGCTCTGCCAGCTGCCGGTGGCGCTCGCGGCGATCGCCCTGTACGAGCGCATCGCGCGCCACCGGATCGACCCACTCGCGGTCGCCATCCGCGAGAGCACGCCGCCGCCGGCGGAGGAGCCCCACGCCTTCGGAGGGCGCGGCGGCCGGCGGGCGGACGCCGCCGGGTTCCCCGGCGGCCGGGACCCGTTCCAGTGGCCCGGCGGGCCCGCGGGGGGTGACCGGTCATGACCGAGTTCGGCTCCGACGCCCAGACCATGTCGCTGGTCGCGTTCATCGCCGTCATCACGGTCACCCTGCTGGTGTGCGTGATGACCGGACCCGACCACGGCGACCTCGGCGAGTTCTACACCGGCTACCGCTCGCTGTCGCCCGTGCAGAGCGGCCTCGCCATCGCCGGCGACTACATCTCGGCCGGTACGGTGCTCGGCACCATCGGCATCATCGCGCTCCTCGGCTTCGACGGAGTCACGCTGACCCTGAGCACCGTGCTCTCTCTGGTCCTGCTGATGTTCCTGCTCGCCGAACCGCTGCGCAACACCGGCCGGTTCACCACGGGCGACGTCCTCGCCCGCCGCGCCCCCGGCCCGATCGTGCGGATCACCACCGCCGTGGTCACCCTCGCCGCGCTGCTGCCGCTGGTGATCTTCCAGCTCGCCGGCGCGGGCGACCTGCTGGCCGTCGTCCTCGGCTTCCACACCGACGGCTTCAAGACCGGGGCGATCGTGTTCCTCGGCCTGCTGATGATCGCCTACGCGGCCATCGGCGGGATGAAGGGCACCGCGCTCATCCAGATCGTCAAGACCGTCGTCCTGCTCGGCGCGGCCACCGCCATCGCGGTGCTCGTCCTCGAACGGTTCGACTTCAGCCTGCCCCTGCTGCTGGACGCCGCCGCGAACGGGAGCGGCGCGGGAGAGGCGTACCTCGCCTCCGGGCTGCAGTTCGCGGGCGACGGCGTCGACATGATCGCCACCCAGCTCACGGTCGTGCTGGGTGCGGCGGTGCTGCCGCACATCACGATGCGCACCTTCAGCTCGCGCAGTGCGCGAGCCGTGCGGCGCTCGATGTCCTGGGCCGTTTCGACCGTCGTCGTCACCTGCCTGCTGCTCGCGGTGATCGGGTTCGGCGCGTCCGCGATCGTCGGGCACAAGGGCCTCGTCGCCGGCGGCCCGCAGGGTCAGACTGCCTTCCTGATGGTCAGCCAGGCCGTCATGGGCACCGATCCGACCGCGATCGAAACCCTGCTGTTCACGGTGGTGGCCACCGCGGTCTTCCTGACGCTGCTGGCCTCGGTCGCCGGGATCACCCTCGCCTGCGCCAACACGCTGGCGCACGACCTCATCGCGCACGGGTTCCGCAGGGCCGGCCTGAAGAACTCCACGGAGATGGCCATCGCCCGGACCGCTGCGGCCGGCGTCGGGCTGGTCGCGATCGCGATCGCGGCCGGAGTACGGCACCTGAACCTCCAGGCGCTGCTGATCCTCTCCTTCTGCATCGGTGCTTCCGCGATCGCCCCCGCACTCGTGTACAGCCTCTTCTGGCGCCGCTACACCCGCACGGGGCTGCTCGCCACCCTCATCGTGGGCACTGCCGCCACCCTCGTCCTGATGGCGGGCAGCAACCTGGTGTCCGGATCACCGCAGTCGGTCTTCCCCGACCAGGACTTCAACTGGTTCCCGTACACGACGAGCGGCCTCGCCTCCATCCCCCTCGGGTTCCTGGCCGGCTGGCTCGCCACGGTCCTGCAGGACCGGGACGCGGCCGGCCGGCGCCGCCGCTACGAGGAGCTGGAGCCGACGATCCTGGCCGGTGCGCCGGCACCGGCGATGGCGGGCAGCGGCAGCGGCACGTCCTGACCCCCGCCCCGGCGGCAACGGGTGCCCGGCCTGCCCGCAGGCCGGGCGCCCTGTGCGCCGCACGGCTCCGCTCCGGGTCACCCGGAGCGGGCCCGGGCACGCAGCAGGAGTACGGCGATGTCGTCGGTGTGCCGGCCCGTGGGCAGGGTGCGCCGGATGAGGCTGTCGACGAGGTGCTCCACGCTCTGTCCCCGGACGTCCGCGAGGTGGCGGGCGAGGCTGCTGATCGCCCGGGTCATGTCGGTGCCGGGAGTCTCGACGAGACCGTCGGTGTAGAGCGCGAGAGCGGTCCCCGGCAGCAGCGGCAGCGTGGTGATGGGGAACGGCGCGTCGAGGCCGATGCCCAGCAGGGGACCGGTTTCGACGTCGAGGACACGGCCGCTGGGGTGGTGGCGCGGGTGGTGCACGATCGCCGGTGGGTGACCGGCACTGGCCAGCTGGACGCTCCGGCGGTCGAGATCGATGTGCGCGTAGAGGCAGGAGACGAAGAGCTCGGAGTCGAAGTCGGCCAGGACGCGATCGGTGCGGCTGAGGACCTCGGCCGGGTTCGCTCCGGCGGTGGCATGGGCGTGGATGGCGGTGCGTACCTGCCCCATCAGGGCGGCGGCGGTGGCGTTGTGGCCCTGTACGTCGCCGATGACGGCGGCAGCGGTGCTCTCGCCGAGGCGGATGAGGTCGTAGAAGTCGCCGCCGATCTCCATGCCGTGCGTCGCGGGCAGGTAGCGCGCGGCGACGTCCAGCCCGTCGAGGTGGGGCAGGGAGTGCGGCAGCAGGGCCTGCTGCAGGTTGTGGGCGAGGTCGTGCTTGGCGTCGTAGAGGCGGGCCCGGTCCAGGGCCTGGGCGATGAGGCCGGCGAGGGAGGTGAAGGCGGCGCGGTCCCCCGCGGTGAAGGGGTGCGGGCTGTCGTAGGACAGGACCAGGCAGCCGACCGGCCGGCCGCGGGTGACGAGGGGCAGGAACGCCCAGGCCTCCTTGCCGCTCAGCGCGGGGGCCAGCGGGTGGGCCCGCTCCATCTCGGTGGGGTCCGTGAAGAACTCCGGGGCGCCGGTGAGCAGCACCCGCCCGGCGGGGGTGAGGCCGGTGTCCAGGGAGAGTCCGTCCAGGCGCTCGACGGTGCCCGGCTGGTAGCCCCGGTGCCCGGCGAGCCTGAGCCGGCCGGCGTCCGTCGTGGAGAGGACCATGCCCTGCGCTCCGAAGGCCGGCATGACCTGGTCGGCGACCAGGTCGATGACGTCCTGCACGCCCACCGTCTCGGTCAGGGCCGCGGCCAGGTGCAGCAACTGGTGGATGCGCCCGACGGCACCGTCCTTCGCGCCGGGACCGGCCGGGCCCGGGGACGGCGTCACCGCGCCGGTCCGGGGCTCACGCCCGCCCGCGCCGCTCGGGGTGATCAGGACGCTGATGCCGCTGTCGTCCGGGTAGAGCCGGAAGTCGAGCCACCGGTCGGGCGGATGCAGCACCGTGTAGGCCACGGGCTCCCGGCTGAGCACGGCGGTGCGGTAGTGGTCCTCGGAGATGGGGTTGTCCAGCCAGGGGAGCGACTGCCACGGCAGGGTTCCCAGCAGCTGGCCGGTACTGCGGCCCAGCAGGTCGAGGGCGGCCGTGTTGAGGTACGTGACGCGGCCTTCGAGATCCAGCGCCATGGTGCCGACGGGCAGGCGCTCGATGAGGTCCGCGGCGGCGAGCGCAGACTGCGGCGGGCTGGTGCCCGTACGGTTCAGGCGGATGAAACGCGGCTGCTCCGGGATGGCCGGCCGCCGGCCGCCCTCGTCCAGCAGGCGGCCGATGCGCCGCGCACTGGAGGTGATGTTGCCCCGCTCCCGGCGGGTGAGGGCCGGCGGGTGGGTGGCCGGCCACAACAGCAGCAGGGCGCCCCAGCACTGCCGGGCCCCGTCGAGCGGGGCGGCCGCCATCGCGAAGCGGTACGGCAGGGCCGCCGCGGTCCGCGGATAGGTCCGGGCCATGTCGTCCTGCCCGCCCACCCACACCAGGCGGTCCTCGCGCACGGCGTCGGAGACCGGGCCGACGGTCGCCAGCGGCACCCGCCGCCATGGCCCGGCGACGAGCGCGGACACCCCGCACATCACCACCAGGTGCAGCACCGGTTCGTCAGCGGACAGCAGGTACACGCCCCCGGCCGAGGCGCCGGCACGGCGTACGACCGCGGCGAGCGCCTCGTCCGGGTGGGGGGCGTCCCGCGGCCGTTCAGCCTTTCCGGTCAGTGGTCCCACCTCGCAAGCCGGCCCCGCGAACAGGGGAGCCCCTGTGCTCGCGCGCACAGGCCCCCGGCGGGCGCGCCCTGCCCCCACCTGCCGGGAGACGCTTCGCACCCGAGGCGTGCACCGCGCACCACGCGTAGCCCCATATCGGGACGATACGCCCAAGCCGCGGTCGCGGCACGGGACCGACGGCAGGAGGAGCCCCACCTGGCCCGAAGCCGGTCGTCCCACCGCCGCCCCCGGCTTCCACCGCACGCCCGGGGCCTGGCATCGTGGCCGGTATGGCGACAGGGTTGGACATGGCCGTCCTCGTCGGACTGCAGGCGTCCGGGAAGTCCACTTTCTACGCGCAGTGCCTGGCGGGCCGGTACGACCTGGTGAGCAAGGACCTGTTCCCCCGGGGCGCCCGCAACAAGCAGCGGCGGCAGATGCGCCTGGTCGAGGAGGCGCTGGCGTCCGGGCGGCCGGTCGCGGTGGACAACACCAATCCCTCACCGGAGGAGTGGGGCCCGCTGGTGGACCTGGCCCACGCCCATGACGCGACGGTGACGGCCTACTGGTTCCCGCCGGACCTCACCGGCTCCCTGCGGCGCAATGCCGCCCGGGAGGGCCGGGACCGGGTCCCAGACATCGGTGTGCTCGCCACGCTGAAGCGGCTGCGCGGACCGTCGACGGCGGACGGCTTCGACGACGTGCGGGAGGTGCGGTTCGACGGACGCGGCGGCTTCGACGTACGGCTCCGACCGCGCCGGCGGCCCTGACGGCGTGGGCGACTCCGGCAGGCCCCGGCTCGGTGAAGGCCCCCGGCCAGGGGAAGGTTCACCGGACCTGCGTCAGGGTGCCCAGCACCCGTATGTGCGGGCGGCCGTCGGGCGCGCAGGCCGTCACCGTGGCGCGTACGCCGTAGACGTCGGCGATCAGCGTCTCGGTCAGCACCTCCTCGGGCGTGCCCGCGACGACGACGCGCCCCTGGCGCAGCACCACCACGTGGTCGCAGTACATCGCGGCCAGGTTGAGGTCGTGCAGGGCGACGACGCCGGTCACGGGGAGGCTGCGGACGAGATGGAGCAGGTCGTGCTGGTGCTGGATGTCGAGGTGGTTCGTCGGCTCGTCGAGCAGCAGCTCCCGCGGTTCCTGCGCGAGGGCCCGCGCGATCTGCACGCGCTGGCGCTCGCCTCCGGACAGCGTGTGCCACGGGCGGTCCGCCCGGTCGGCGAGACCCGTGCGCTCCAGGGCGTCGCGGACCGCCCGCTCGTCGGCCGGCGACGGAGGCGCCCAGGCCCGCCGATGGGGGATGCGGCCGAGCCGTACGACATCGGCGGCGGTCAGTTCGACGAGGGTGTCCGCCTGCTGTTCCACGACGGCCACCCGGCGTGCGACGTCCCTGCGGCGCTGCCCCTCCAGGGGGCGGCCGTCGAGCGTCACCACTCCCGAGGCGGGCCGCAGCACGCCGCAGAGGAGGCGCAGAAGCGTGGACTTGCCGGAGCCGTTGGGGCCGAGCAGCCCTGTGACGGCGCCGGCGGGCGGTGCGACGCTGACCCCGTCGAGGATCAGGCGCCCGCCGGCGGAGCGGGAGACGCGGTCGGCGCCGAGGGTCATCGGGGGCTTCTCCGGGTGCGGTGGAGGACGAGCACGAAGGCGGGCACGCCGACCAGCGACGTCATGACGCCGACCGGCACCTCCTGGGGGTCGATGACGGTACGGGCCAGCGTGTCGATCCACAGCAGGAACACGGCTCCGCCCAGGGCGGCGGCGGGCAGCAGCCGGCTGTGTCCCGGGCCGACGAGTGCACGGGCGGCGTGGGGAAGCACCAGACCGACGAAGCCGATGGCGCCCGCCGCACAAACCAGGGCGGCCGTCAGCAGGGCGGTGACGCACAGCAGGACCAGCCGCGCGCGACCGACGTTCACGCCCAGGGTGGCGGCGGCCTCCTGGCCGAAGGCGAACGCGTCCAGCGTCCGGGCGTGGCCGAGGCAGACGGCCAGCGCGATCCCCAACGCGGCCAGGCACAGCCACACATCGGTCCAGCCGGCCCCGCTCAGCGAGCCCAGCAGCCAGAACAGCACGCCGCGGGTCGTCTCCGCGTCGGCCGAGGTGACCACGATGAAGGAGGTGAGCGCGGAGAACAGCTGCATCGCGGCGACACCGGAGAGCACGACACGGTCGGTGGTACCGCCCAGGGTGTGGCTCAGCAGGAGCATCGCGGCGAACGAACACACAGCGCCCGCGAACGCGCCGCCCGAGACCGGCAGCACCCCGCCGCCGACGCCGAGGACGACCACGGCGACGGCACCGGTGGACGCCCCCGAGGAGACACCGAGGACGAAGGGGTCGGCGAGCGGATTGCGCAGCAGCGACTGCATCACCGCCCCGCACAGCGCCAGCCCCGCTCCGCAGACGGCCGCCAGCAGGGTGCGCGGCAGCCGGAGCTCCCACACGATGCCGTCACGGATCGGCGTGAGCCCGGAGGGGGCGCCGCCGGCGTGGGCGGCCACGACGGACCAGACGTCGGCCACGCCGATGTCCGCCGGCCCGATGGTGATCGCCAGGGCCGTGGACACGGCGAGCGCGGCGAGCCCGGCCGCCGCGCGCAGCAGCGAAGCGGTCACTTCGCCAGGCCGAACCGGCGCAGCGCGGCGGCCACCTGCTCGACGCCCTCCACCGTGCGGATCGTCGGGTTCATGGCCTGACCGCTGAGCAGGACGTACCGCTTGTGGCGCACGGCGTCCATGTTCCGGGTCACCGGGTTCGTCTCCAGGAACCGGATCTTCGCGGCGGCGCTCTCCGCCGTCTGCGACTTGCGGGTGAGGTCACCGATCACCAGGACGTCGGGGTTGCGGTCCGCGACCGTCTCCCAGTTGATCTGCGGCCACTCCTCCGTGGTGTCGTCGAAGACGTTCTCCGCCCCGGTCTCCCGCGTGATGACACCGGGTGCGCCGCAGCACCCCGCCATGTACGGGGACTCGGCGTTGGCGAACCAGTACAGCAACGTGACGCCCGAGGCGTCGAGGCCCGCGGTCGCCCGGTCGACACGGCCCTTGAGCCGCGCGACCAGTTCCTCGCCGCGCTTCTCGACGCCGAAGACGCGCGCGAGGTCCCGTACCTCGCCGTGGACCGTGTCCATCGTGAGCGGGGTGGTGCGCACCCCGTCGCCGTCGCCGCTGTTGTCCTTGCCCAGGCAGTCGGACGGGGACAGGTACGTCGGTACGCCGAGCCGCTCGAACTGCTCGCGCGTGGCCACACCGCCCTTGCCGAGCGTGGAGGCGAACGAAGCCGCCACGAAGTCGGGTTCGGCGTCGAGGACCTTCTCGAAGGACGGGTTGTTCTCCGCGAGACGGTCCACGCCGCCGGCTGCCTTCTCCAAGCCCTTCATGACGGGGTCCGTCCAGGTGGCGGTTCCCGCCATCCGGTCGGCGAGGCCCAGCGACAGCATGATCTCGGTGGTGCCCTGGTTCAGCGAGACGGCACGCTGCGGTCCGTCCCCCCGGATCTCCACCTTCTTCCCGCAGTTGTCGAGCACGCGTGCCGCGCCCGGCGGAGCGGAGGCGGGCCGGGGGGAGGTGCCGCAGCCGGTCAGGAGGAGGGCCCCGCTCAGGAGCATGGCGAAGGCAGCGGTCGGGCGCGTGAGGGGCACGGCGTTGTTCCTAGCGTCGAGGGCCCAAGCGCGGAGCCCGTCCGTACGGTGCACACCAGCAGGTCTTCGGACTCGGGGTCATCCGGACGAGGCGCCTTCCCGGACCGGTGGTCGGCCCAGTGGCTTCGTGCCCCGCCCGTCGCCCTCACCGCTGCGCGTCAGTTCCGGATTCGCACCGGATTCCCTGACCCACGTACACACACGTACGGAGTTCGACTGGCTGCGGCAAGCTACCACACACGCGGGACGCCCCGGCGGGCAACCGACCTGAGAGAGCGGGGACTTCCCCCGCCGCCGGGGGCGGCGGGGGAAGTCCGGCGGGGCCGGCCGTGCTGCACCGCAAGCACCGAGGCAGCCGCAGCACCGGAGGAACCGGCCGCACCGCAGGCACCCGCGGCACCGGCAGGCCAGGCCCGCCGGCGGGTCCCCGGGAGCCCGCGGGGGCGCACGACGGACTCACACCGGGGGCAGGGTGCCCTCGCCGAAGAGGCGCCGCTCGTCGCGTACCGCCCAGGGAGTGGTGCGCAGGTCCACGATCCGGATGCCGAAGATCTTCAGTTGCAGCATCAGCTCGGTCTTCAGGTCGTAACCGGCGCTCAGCTCCCAGGCGGGCGAACCGTCCGTGGCCGCGGCCGCCCGCCCCCGCAGGTGTACGGACAGGTCGCCGCCGACGCCCGCCGCGTCGTACAGCGAAACCGTGGCGCGGGCCCCGATGGAGGCCTTCGCGGAGGCCGCTCCCTCCACCCGCGGCGGGTCGCCTTCCGTGCGCTGCTGCGCGTGACGGACCGCCTGCCAGCCCTGCGCACGGTCGTAGCGGGCGCCGATGTCGAAGGAACCGGCCGTGCGCTGTTCGGCGTCGAGGACGATGCGGCCGTCCGCGGTGAAGCGGTAGACGAAGACGACCTCGGTGTTGACGACCACGGGCACCGGGCCGACCCAGAAGGTGTGCTGACCCGTCACCGACGCGAGGGGCTTGGTGACCTCGCCGGTGTCCACGGCGCGGGACACCTTGCCGTGCACCTGCCAGTCGTACCCGTACGAACCGCCGAGCCCGACGGCCGCCCGCTCCGGCAGCACGGACAGTCCGCCGCGCTTCTCGTACTGGAAGAACACCTCGGGGGTGAAGCGCACTTCGCCCGCCAGCCGGGCCGGTGAGCGGTCGGTCGCCTCGATGCCGGCCGGCAGCGGGACGTCGAGGGCCAGCTTGAGCGTGGTCAGCGGCGTGGCCGCCTCCCGGGGCAGCCCGGAGCCGGCCGGTGCGGGCGAGGACGCGTCCGCCGGCGCGGGCGGCGCCGTGGTGGCCGCCCGCGCGGCGGGCTCGCCGGAAACCTCCGGTGGCCGGTCGCCCGCCCCCGCGGGCGCGGCCTCCGTCGCGGTGCCGTGCGGCGTCCCCGGTGCGGACGCGGACGGGGATCCCGAGGGCGAGGGGGAGGCGGTGCCACCGGGCGCCGCGGGGGACGGCCGCGTGCCGTCCGCGGGCCCGGAGGTCGCGCCGGCGGTCGCGCTCGGGGCCGCGGTGGGCCCGCCGGTCGTCGCGGTGACGCCCGACGACAGCGGCTTGACCCGCAGCCGGTCCGGGGAGACCACGGCCCGCTGCTTCACCGTCCGGTCGCCGAGGAGCTCCGGCAGGGTCGCCGGCGCGGTGGTGACGGTGACCTCGCCGTCGGAGGCGCCGGTCACCCGGGCCACCTTGAACAGCGCACCGGCCGGAGCCGACCGGTTCGGGGCCGCGGCCACGACGTCGCCCGTACGCACCGCCCGGTCGCCGGACGTCTTCAGCACGGCGCGATGCATCTGCGGGTCGTACGAGGCGACGCGCACGGACGACGCGTGCACCTGCCGGCCGGGTTCGGACGACGGCTGCGCCACCACCGCGTCGCTGCGGTCGGTCTCCGCCCCGGCGAAGGCCGGTGCGGACGCGCTGCCCGACGGCCGGGCCGCCGCGGCGCCCTCCGCCGGTCCGTCACCGGACGAGGAGAGCAATGCCTGGGCGCCGAAACCGGCTGGTACGAGTATGCCGAGGACGGCGGCGGGCAGGGCCGCGCGTCTCCAGGAAACAGCCATGGAAGTCCTTGTGCAGTGGGGGGTGGGCGCCTCTTCGGGCGCCCCGGGTCCGCCCGCTCCGGCGCCACGTGGAGCCGGGGAAGCCGGGCGGCGGGGTCCTGGTCGTGTCCGCGAACTCCCGTCCGCCCGGCGGGCGGAGGTCGCTGCTGTGCGGACACTCCCTAGCATGGCGATCGTCAAGGACGCGCACCATGGAGGAAGGCACCGGGCGATGAGGAGTGTGGTGGAGGTTTCCACAACGGTGCCGGCGGCGGTGGCCGCCCTGCGGGCCGATCTGGGCGCGCTGGTCGACGAGGTGACGGGCCGTCTGCGCGCCGAGCTGCCCTCCTACGCCCGCGTCCCGCCCGACCTCCTCGACCTGCGGGTCGCGCGTGCGGTGGACCGGGGGCTGACGGTCGTGCACCGGCTCTGCGCTCCCCAGGGCCGGGCACCGGTGGATCCCCCGCCCGGGGAGCGCGGCGCACGGCGGCCGGCCGGCCCCGCCGCCATCGGGGACGCACTCCCGGTCGACGACGTCATCCGGGCGCACCGGATCGGCGTCGACGTCGTGTGGTCGCGCTTCAGCCGGGAGATGACCGAGCGCCGTGCGCACCCCGAGGAACTGCTGGCCATCGGCGAACAGGTGTGGGCCTGGGCAGCCGCCATGACGGTACGGATCGTCCGCCGCAGAGCCGTGCGGGACGGCGCCCGTCCACCGGGCGGCGGCCGGGCCGCCGGGCCGCCGCTGGAGGAGTACGTCCGCATGCTGCTGCTCGTCCCGGTGGACGCCGCGGCGGTACGGGGCCGGGCCGGCGCATCGGCGACGCCCGCCCTGCCGTTCCGCGCCCGGGCGGCCCGCGGCGCCACGGACGCGGTGGGCGTGATCGAGCAGCTGCGCCCCTGGATCGCGAAGGGTCCCGCCGGGGGCCTGATGGTGACCGTGGTCGACGGTGACGTGGCCGGGCTGCTCGCCGCCCGTCCGCCGCGGCTCTTCCGCGATCTCGTGCTCGGACTGGGCGCGGCGGTGCGGCCGTGCCACGTCGCCGACGAATTCGTCTCGGCGTCGCTGGCCCTGCGCGTCGCCGCGGCGTTCGGCCTGAGCGGTGTCCACACCACCGACGAACTCGGCCTGCGCACGGCCGTGGTGCAGACGCCGGAGATCGGCGAACGCCTGACGCTCCAACGGCTCGCCCCGCTGCGCGAGCACGGGGAGGACGGCACGCAACTGGAGGAGGCGGTGGCGGCCTTCCTCGACCACGGCCTCCGGCTGGAGGCCGCGGCGCGAAGCCTGTTCGTGCACCCCAACACCCTGCGCAACCGCCTGCGGAGGTTCGAGGCACTGTCCGGGACGAGCCTGCGCGACCCGGCCGCCCTGGCGGAGGTCTGGTGGGCGCTGGCCCACCAGCGGGTGCACGGGCGGTCCGGCACAACGTTGTCAGCTCAGGACGCCGGGCACTGACGTCCCGCACGCACACGGGCTGCGGCCGGGGGCCGCGGTGGTCAGCAGTCCTCCCAGTCCCATGTGTCGAAGTACGCCGTCGTGCCCGTACGGCGGGCCGCCATGACCGCCTCCAGCCGGGCGAAGTCCTGCGGGGGCATGTGCGCCCGCCACTCCTCCAACGGCAGGGCGCGCACCTCGTCGTGCTCCTCCGGGTCCAAGGTGATGCCCGCCACCTCCTCGGCGCTGAGCCGGCCGCCGTCGAAGACGAAGCCGACCGTGTTGTACGGCCACTGGGCACCGGGGAGCCCGAACACCGCGGCCAGCAGCCGAGGGGGCCCGCCGAAGACGAGCCCGGTCTCCTCCCGGCACTCCCGCACGGCTGTCTGCCAGGGGCGTTCGTCCGCTTCCATCGTTCCGCCCGGCCACTGCCACGGATGGTCCTGCGAGTACACCGCACGCAGCTGCACCGGACGGTCGTGCTCGTCGGTGACGAACAGGCAGGCGAATGCCGTCGCCTTCACGAGCGTCTCGGCGTACTGCTCGGGCGGCAGCCACGTCGCGCTCATGACGCGTGCGTCCCGGTCCGGGCGGTCAGGCGGGTCATGCGCATGAGCGCGGGGTCGCCGGCGAACCCGAGCGACGCGTACAGCGGCGCGGACCCTTCGCCGTGGGCGTACAGCTCGTACAGGGTGACCCCCTCCTCCTCCAGGTGCGTCAGCAGGGCGGAGAGCGCGGCCCTGGCGCAACCGCGCCTGCGGTAGGCGGGCTCGGTGGCCACGGAGTGGATCCGCACCGCCAGCCCCTTGGGGTACGCGGGTGCCGGGAGGACCGCCTGGACCAGCCCCAGGGCGCAGGCGGCCAGTCCTCCGGCGGGCGCGTCGACGACGTACGCCCGGGCATCGCCGCCCGGTACGAGCCGTGCGGCGAGCTGCTCGCGGCAGACGGCGAGCCAGTGGTCGTCGAGCCGTTCGGAGAGGATGAACTCGGAACGCAGACGGGCGATCTCGCCGGCGTCGGCGGGAGTGGCGACGCGGGGCGCGAAGAGCCGGCCGGCTCCCGCCTCCGCGACCCGGCTCCGACAGGAAGCCGGGCCCTGCGGTGGAGCGGGGCTCCGTTGCGCAGCCGGGTTCTGCCGTGCAGCAGAGTCCTGTGGTGAGGCCGCGTCCCGTTGTGCTTCCGGGCCCGGTGGTGCGGCCGGGCCCGGTGGTGCGGCCGGGTTCGGTGGTGCGGCCGGGCTCCGGGGCGCAGCCGGGCTCTGCGGTACTGCGGAACGCTCCACGTCGGGCTCCTTCCAAGGGCGTGCGAGGTGCCGTGGGGCGGCCGTCCGGCACGGGGCTCCGGGCCCCGGACGTCGTGCCCGCCGGAAGCACCACCGCGCGGACGCGGGAGCGCGGCCGTGCCGTCCAGCGCCAGGCTAAGGCGGCGGCACCCTCCCCTCACGGGAGAAGGGCGCGAAGCCCCCGGTTCGGGTGAGGCGCACGTGAGGGACCGCCGCCACCCGCGGGGCGCTGTGCGGCCTGTCGAACCGGCCGGGCGCCGCGCGGCGTGAGAGCGTCCGTGCGGGGCAGCAGACAGGGCAAGCCCCTGTCGCGGCACGGGACGGGACCGGGGCCGGGCTCACGCCGGGCGGGACGGAAGCGGTGGTTGCATGGCGATCGGTGTCCCCGCGAACGGGGCTGTGCCCCCTCGCGAACGCGATGAGTACGCGAGAGCGCTGGCGCGCACGCCGGTCGCCGTGTGGGAGGACGACCTCACCGACTGGGCGGCCGCGCTGACCTACTACGCGGTCCTGGCGGTGTTCCCCGCCCTGCTGGTCATCGTCTTCGCCATCGCCCTGCTCGGCACGGGCTCCCCCCACGAACTCATCGCCCAGTTCGGCGCCTTCGTACCGAAGGAGGCCCGTCCCGTGCTCGAACAGGCGCTGGGCGGCCGCCAGGAGGACGCCTCGGTGCCCTGGCTGCTCGTGATGCTCACCCTCGGCGCCGCGCTGTGGTCGTCCTCCAGCTACCTGGCCGTGTTCCGGCGCGCCCTGCACGCGATGTACGGCGTCGCGGACTGCCGCCCCGCGTGGCAGGCGTTCCCCGCCATCCTGCTCCGGGCGCTGACCGTGCTGGCACTGCTGCTCAGCGGAGTGCTGACGCTGACCGCCACGGGGCGGATCGCGCGGGCCATCGGCCGGGGGACGGGCGCGGACCACCAGGCGGCGCTCGTGTGGGCGGCCATGAAGTGGCCGCTGCTGTTCCTCGTGGTGGTCGCCCTGGTCCTGCTGCTGTTCCGGTCCGGGCCCCCCGAGACCCGCGGGCTGCGCCGGAACCTGCCCGGCGGGGCGCTGGCGGTGGTCCTGTGGCTGCTCGCCTCGGTGGGCTTCGCGTTCTACGCCTCGCACATCGCGACGTACAACCGGCTCTACGGCTCCCTGGCGGGCATGGTGGCGTTCCTCGTGTGGCTGTGGGTCTCCCATGTCGTGCTCCTGGCGGGAGCGCAGTTCAACGCCGAGCTGTCCCGGCGCGGGCGGCCGAAGCCGGATCCCTGCTCCTCCCCGGCGTGAACCCCGGCCCCGTCGGCCCGGCCCGTACCGGCCGCATCGCACAGGCGTGCCATCACGCGACCGGGGCAGTGGACTTCCGTGACCTCGGCCGATCTTCTCTACACCCTGTCAGGGGCGGGCGCGCTCGCCGCGGCCGTGCTGCCGCGGCTGGTGGCCGGCCGCCCGCTGTCCATGCCCCTCGTCTTCCTGGCGGGCGGAGTCGCCCTCCAACCGCTGCTCGCGTCCCTGCCGGTCATCGATCCGGTGCGCGACCGGACGTGGGTCGAGCACCTGACCGAGATGTGCGTGATCGTGTCGCTCATGGGCGCCGGGCTCGCCCTGAACCGTCCCGCCGGACTGCGCCGGTGGCGGGCCTCCTGGCAACTGCTCGGTATCGCCATGCCGCTGACGGTCGTGGCGGTGGCCCCCGCGGTCTGGTGGCTGCTGGACTGGCCACCGGCCGCCGCGCTGCTGCTCGCGGCCGTCCTGGCACCCACCGACCCGGTGCTCGCCTCGGAGGTCCGGGTCGGTGAACCGACGGAGTCCGAACACGACGAGGACGAGGTGAGGTTCGCCCTGACCAGCGAAGCCGGCCTGAACGACGGTCTCGCCTTCCCCCTCGTCATGGCGGCCGTCGCGCTCGCCGCCGCGGCCGGCACGGGGCTGTCCGGCAGCTGGGTCGGGCACTGGCTCCTGGTCGACGTCGGTTACAAGTGCGTGGTGGGCGTCCTGGCCGGTCTCGCCGTGGGCAGGATGCTCGGCTGGCTCTTCTTCCGCGCCGGCCGCGCCTCGGTACGGCTGGCCGAGCACCGCGAGGGCTTCGTCGCACTGGGCGCCACCTTCCTCGCCTACGGGCTGACGGAACTCCTGCACGGCTACGGGTTCCTCGCCGTCTTCATCACCGCCTGCCGTGTCCGCGCCGCCGAGCGGGCCCATGGCTACCACACCGTGCTGCACGACTTCGTGGAGCAGATCGAGCGGCTGCTGACCGCGGGACTGCTCTTCCTGCTCGGGGCCTACGTCGCCCAGGGCGGCCTGGCCGCCCTCACCTGGCAGGGTGCCGCCGTGGGCCTGCTCCTCCTGCTCGTCGCCCGCCCCCTCGCCGGCTGGGTCTCGCAGACAGGCACGGCCGCGGGGCCCCGGGAGCGCGCGGTGATCGCGTTCTTCGGCATCCGCGGCATCGGGTCGCTGTACTACCTCGCCCACGCGCTCGGAACGGAGGACTTCCACGTCCCTGCGGAGGAGCTGTGGGCCGTGGTGACCTTCACCGTGCTGGCCTCGGTCGCCCTGCACGGGGTGACGGCCTCACCCGTCATCCACCGGCTGGACGGGCTGCGCGCCCTGCGGGCCCGCCGCCGCCGGCCCTCCGGGAAGCGCCCGACCGACGACGAGGTGGCCGTCGAGCGGCTGTGAGCCGGGCAGGCGAGAGGCTGCGGCGGGCCGGCCCCCCGGGGCGGACGTTCGTTCGGCACCCGGCCCTGGCCCAGCGGTCCTGTGAGAGCTCCAGCAGCTCGGCGAAGGTGCCGCCCGCGTGGACCAGGTCGTCGTACCGGCCCTGTTCGGTGATGCGGCTGTTCGCGGATGTTGCCGGCGGCATCCGGGACAACGACCCGCACCGCGATATAGAACACACGTGTTTCGGGCGCGGCGGGATCCGCAGGACCGGGTGGGCGGCGGCTCGTGCAGCGGCCATGGGCCCTTGGGCCGCCCGGAGCACACCGCACCCGGGCGTGGCCGAAACGCCGTGGCGGATGCCCGGGTGACGCATGAGGATGCTGCTGTCGCGCATCGGCGCCCGGGGTGTGCGCCGATCCGTCGGCTCATGTTCCGCTCAGGAGTGCCCGGTTCCGCTGCGCGTCATGTCCTGTGCGTGCCTTACTGGGAGCGCCACGGTCCGCGGTGGCGGGGAGGGGTACGCATGCGAGGACCGACATGTTCGCCACGCGGCCGGCGCGGCAGCCGTGCCCTGTCGGCCTGCCTCATGGCGCTGGCCCTCAGCGGCTGCCACAGTGGTGAGGCGCCCGGCGCCCGGCGCCCGGCCCTCCGGCGGAAGCGCCCCGGCCGCCGCGCCGCAACCGGGCGGATCCTCCGCCCGCGGAGGCGGCCCCGCGGAGACGGCGAGCGCGGAGACGGTGAGCGCGGCTCCGAAACCACTGAACGGCGGCACACCGCTCGCCGCCATCCACTCCCGCGCCGGCGGCGCCACCGTGCCACTCGGCGCGATCGGCACCGGACGGCTGGGCATTCAGGTGGTGTGCCGGGGGGAGGGGACCCTCTCCGCCGTGGTCGAACCCGTGGGGCTCGCCTTCTCCCTCGAGTGCGCCGACCGGGGAAGCAGCACCTACAACGAGGTCCATCTGCAGAGGGCCACCGCCGAGGGCCGCGTGCGCGTCACGGCGCCCTCGGCGGTCCGCTGGGCACTGACGGCCGAGCGGTGATCCCGGCCGGGGTCCGCTGCTCCGGCTCCTCGGCCCTCGTCCCGGGACGCCGGCTCCTCAGTCGTCGTCCCGGGACGCCGGCCGCAGGTGGACCACGACGAGCGTGAACGCGGCCAGCATCACGTTGCGCGCGGCGGCGTCGAGGCCGTTCCACTCGGACGACTGCCACATCGCGAACCACTCCCCGCCGATCGCGAAGAACCCCAGCCCGAACAGCAGCAGGACCATGACGAGTCCGGTGGTGCTCACCCGGCGCGCCCGCTCATGGCGTCCGCTGCGCAGCCCCTTACCCCAGAGGCCGGTGGCCAGGAGCAGCACGCACGCGGTCAGCGTCTCCCAGGCGATGATGGCGACGTACACGGCGTTCTGCACGGTCCGCGACTCGATCGCACGCCACATCAGGTCCGGGTCCCGGAAGGTGGTGTCCATCGCCAGCACGTGCTGGACGAACTGCTGGTTCGTCCCGAAGTCGGTCAGGTTCCCGAAGGCCACCAGGGCCATGTACACCGCTACCGTGCCCGTCAGCGCGGTCGCCGCCACGGGCAGGGAGCCGAGGCTCCACCGCCGCTCCGCGCGGGTGCCGGTGCGCTCGCCGATGCCTGACATGTCACCCTCCCTGTGTGCCGTCATGTCCTCAACGCCCCTTGGCATGCCGGGAATTCCCGTTCGGACGCCCGCGCGCCGCAGCCGGTGCGAGGCACGCTCCTCCCGCGGGCGTGCGACCGGGCTCGACCCCGATGGCGGAGAAAGCCGTATCCTCCGCGGAGTCGCGGCGTTGGTCCGGTTATGACCAAGACACAGCGCGTTCTCACCGCCCTCGCACTCGCCGCCGGGTCCTCCGCACTGGCCGCCCCGGCGGCCGACGCCGCCATCGTGCCCGTCGGACCGCAGGGACCGTCCCTCATCAGTCAGGTCGAGGACCTGTCGGTGAGCCATGTCAGCCCCGAGCGCCGCGCCGAGGTGCCGCGGCTCACCCAGCAGCTGGGCGGGCTCGGCGGGGTGCAGCGCCTCGGTGAACTCAGGCAGCTCGTCGCGCCCGTGGCGCCCGCGCTCGGTCTGGTGCCCGGCGTCCGCTGGTAGGGTCGTCCCCGCCCGCGCCCCCTCGTCCGGGCCGCAGGTACTGTGGCTGACCGGTGTCCCGGCGCCCCGCCACGCCGTCGCAGCGTCCCGGCGCCGCGGCGTGACGGCGCCCGGTGACCGTCCTGCGGTGTACGAGCGGTCCGGCCGGTGGGCCGGACCACGGGAGGGGGTGGCCCTGTGCGGGTCAAGGATTTCGACCACGTGGTGCTCAACGTGGAGGACGTCGAGCGGTCCTTGGAGTTCTACTGCGGACCCCTCGGCCTGGAACCGGTACGCGTCGAGGAGTGGCGGGCCGGCAAGGTGCCGTTCCCGTCCGTGCGGATCAGCCCGACGGCCATCATCGACCTGTTCGCGCGCCCCCGCGGCGCATCCAATGTGGACCACATCTGCCTGGTGGTGGACCCCCTCGACTGGCAGGAGGTCATCGACTCCGGCACGTTCGACGTCCTGGAGGGCCCGGTCAGCCGCTTCGGCGCGCGCGGCAGCGCCCAGTCGGTCTATGTGAAGGACCCGGACGGCAACACGGTCGAGCTGCGCTGGTACCCGCAGGACGCCCAGGACTGAGCGCGCCCCCCGAGGCCGCCGTCGGCACGACCGGGTCCCCGGTACGCGCCGGGCGGCGGTCACCCGAGGGCGGGACCGGCCGGATCGGGGGAGCAGCAGCCGTCCCGCCGCATGGCGCGGCCGACGTCCAGCCAGTCCTCCCGGTCCCGCCGGTGCGGGTCGCCCGGCCGCTCATGCAGCGGACCGTCACCGGCCCGTTCGCCGCCCGGCGGCCGGAACGCCCCGACGAGGGAGCTCGTCTCGTGGTGCACCCCGCCCGTGAACACCGAGCTGGTGCGGACCAGCGCGTCGAAGTCGCTGAACGGATCGCCGTCCACCACCGTGAGGTCCGCGACCTTGCCGACCTCCAGGGTGCCCAGGTCCCGGTCCAGGGCGAAGGCCCGCGCGGGAAGCAGGGTCGCCGTGGCCAGGGCCTGCGCCGGTGACAGACCGCCGTGGTGCAGGGCCCGCAGGTTCAGGTGCAGGGACAGCCCCACCGGGACGATCGGCGCGTCCGTCCCCAGCGCCACCGTCCCGCCGGCCGCGAGGACGCGCCGGTACACCCCGATCTCCGTCCGCAGCGTCTCCCGTTGCGCGGCGCTCGGCGGCTGTTCCGACATCCGGCGCACGAGAGCGGAGTCCCACGGAGGCATGATCCACGTGACCCGCTCGTCCCGGGCCAGCGCCGGGTCGGCGCCGACCAGCCACATCGCGGTGAACGGAGTGGCGATCAACGTGAAGCCGGTACCGCGCCGGTACAGCTCCCGCACGTCCTGGTAGGCGCGCCCGGTGGCGGTCACCGCGTGACCGGCTTCCGCGCGCTGCGTCGCCTGCAGATGGGTGGTCATGTCCTGCCCGGTCTGCAGCCCGGGCGAGCAGAAGTGGCTGCCGACCCGCGCGCCGAGCCGCTCGTGGGCGAAGCGCGCCGCCTCCTCCATCACCCAGCCCGGAGCCCTGACGTACGTCTTCACCACGTCCCAGTCCAGGTCCGCGCCCCGCTCCAGCGACCGGCGCAGCCCCTCGCGCGTGCGGTGGGCCCTGCCCATGCTGTAGGCCACCCGGGAGCCGTCCAGCAGCTCGCCGCAGCTGAGCAGCCGGGGACCCGCCAGCTCACCGGATGCGGCGGCCTCGCGGATCCGGGCGTGTTCGTGGGCGAAGCCGCCGAGCGACACGGCCGTCGTGATGCCGTACGCCAGCTGGCACGCGGTCTGCCGCCCGCCGTACGTGCTCTGCCAGGGGTGGGTGTGGGCGTCCCACAACCCCGGGAGCACCGTCCGGTCCGAGGCGTCCACGCGTCGCACCGCCGGCCTGGCGCGGCCGGGCCGGTGCGGTTCCACCGCCGCGACGCGTCCGCCGCGCACCACGACGTCGACGTCGTCCCGGACCGAGGCGTCACCGCCCGTGCCGTCCCAGAACCGGCCGGCGTGCACGACGGTGTCGGCGGGGGCGGGCCGCCGGTGGTCCAGCGGGACGCGCACGGTGCGCGCCCCGCGTCCGTCGGTACGCGTCAACCGCAGGCGATGGCCGGACAGATGGAGGAGCTGCCGCGAATCGCCCGACCAGGAGGGGTGGTCGGCGGGTTCGTCGGTGAGCGGACGCAAGGGCCCCGCCGGCTCGCCGTCCGCCGTGACCGGAAGCAGGCACAGGGCGGACTCCACGACCAGCGCCATCCAGCGGCCGTCCGGCGACCACACGGGCCCGGAGGCGTAGCGGTCGGAGATCGAGACGTGCGGCGCGACGGCGCGCAGCCGGGCGGCGCCGGTCGCGGCGTCCACGATCCGGATGAGGTTGTAGCCCTCCCGGAACCGCTGGTTCAGCCGGTTGCGGTCGCACAGGGCGAGGAAGCGCCCGTCGGGGGACCAACTGGGCCGGCCGGGCAGGCCGCCGCCGCCCAGGGGGGCCGCGAGTACGCGCTCGGCGCCCGAGGCCAGGTCCTTGACGAGGAGACGGCCCGTCATGTCGAGGCACGCGAGCCGGCCGCCGTCCGGCGAAAGCGCCGGATGGACCCGTCCGCCGGTCGCCAGGGCCGTGCGCGCACCCGCGACGAGGTCGTGGCGGTACACCCCGAGCAGGCCGTCGCTGTCGTCGGCGTACAGCAGGGAACGCCCGTCGGGCGCCCACACCGGGCCGAGGAGGTACCGCGTCGTGCCCGCCCGCAGCAGCCGGCGCGGGGGCCGGCCGCCCGTCGTGTCGGCCACCCAGAGGGAGTTGAGCGCCGCGAAGGCGAGCCGGCGCCCGTCGGGTGCCAGCGCCGGCAGGTGGATCCCGCGGACGGGGCGCGCGCGGCTGTCGTCGGCGTCGTACGCCTTGGGCCGGTAGCGCGGCCGGCGGACCGGCACGGTGGCGTCGAAGGGGATCCGCTCCACCGCACGGGGCGCCTCGGGGCGTACGAGGGTGAACCGGCCGTCGACGGTGATCAGGAGCTCGCCGCCGGCGGTCCAGCGCGGCGGTACGGGCGCGATGTCCCCGGCGATGTCCACCGGCTCACCGTCCACCACGAGGGTGCACCCTCCGTCCGGGGACGCGGTGACCCTCAGGTACGCGAGCCGCTTCCCGTCCGGCGACAGGGCGGGGGCCATCACCTGACCGGCGCCGGTGTCGGTGTGCACGACCGTCACGGGCCCCCTGCCGTCCGCCGGTACGGAGACCACGGTCCGGGCATCGAGAGCCGTCCCGGAATCCGTGGCCGTGACGGCCGCCCGCACGCACAGGATCCTCGTACCGTCCGGTGACCACGCCGGGTCGAAGTCCTCCCAGCGGCCCTCCTGGAGGGGGCCGCTCTGGCCCGGCAGCCCCGTGACGGCGGCCGGTTCACCGGTGCGCAGATCGAGGACCCGGATGCGGTACGGGGCGCCGGTGACGGGATCCCCGCCGCGCTCGGAGGCGAAGGCGAGCCGGTGTCCGTCGGGGGCCCACGCCGGGCCCCGGTCGTCCCACGGACCGTCGGTGCGCCGCCGGACGTCCGAGCCGTCGGGCCGCATGGTCCACACGTGGAACCCGCCGCCCTGGTACGCGCAGAACGCGACCAGCGAGCCGTCGGGGGAGTGCACGGGCCGGTTCGGTTCCAGCGCGGCCGGGGTGAGGGCGACGGCGGGGCCGCCCGTGCGGGACAACGACCACAGGACGCCCTGCACTTCGGCGATCAGCCGGTCGCCGGCGGGGGCGAGGTCGGCGGCCCCGTTCGTGGCGGCGGTGTAGTGCAGGGGGACGAACCGGTCCCGGGCCGCTCCCGCGGCAGCCGCCGGGCCCGCCACAGACGCTCCGGCCACGGCCCCCGCGGCGGCTCCGGAGGCCGCGAGGAACCGGCGGCGCGTCACCGCGGGGGTGAAGGCCGGCGGACCGGCCGGGGCCGCCGGCCGTCGCTCCGCGGGAGCTCCGGCCGTGGCCGGTGCGTGCGGCCCCTCCGGTGCGTGGGGTGCGTCCGTGTCCCGGGGGCCGGGGTCCGGGGTGCCGGCGGCCGGTGCGTTCGGCATGTCCGGCGTGCCCGTGTCCCGGGGGCCGGGGTCCGCAGTGTCGGAGGCCCGAGCGTGCGCGACGGGAGCGGGAGCGTGTGCGGTCCGGGCGCCGGCGTCCGGAAGGGGCCTGTCGTCGGGGGCCGTTGTCGCCGGGACGCCGGCCGGGGCGGGCGGGGCCGGAGCGTCACCGTCGGGTACGTCCCGGTCCGGTGCCGTCGCGCCACCGTCGGCCGTCGTCCTCCCCGTGCCCGTCACGGCCTCGTCGCGGGGCGTCCCCGTGGCCGTCCCGGTCTCCGCCGCGTGCGTTCCTGTGGAGTGCAACAGGTCCTCCGCTCAAGGAAGCCGGCTCCGGCCCGGTCGTGGCCGCCGGGGCGACGGGAACCGACGGGAACCCATGATCCCGCACGTATGGCGCGGGAGCGGCGCGGACACCGCCCGGCCCGCGTCGCCGCCGGGGCACGGTTGCCGGACGGTGTGCGCCCCCCGGCGCACGGCAGCCACCACCGCGCACCGGTGTGCGCCCGTCCTCCGGCCGGAGGAACATCCGCGCCGCGTCGCCGTCGTGCCCGGCGGCGCCCGGTTACTGCAGGCCCAGCCAGAGGTCCGGGCCGAGACCTCGTAGTGGGTCCTCTCCGCCGGCACCCCGCGGCGCAGCAGGTCGCCGCGGACCGCACGCATCAAGGGCAGGGGGCCCGCACAGGGAGGCGGTCAGTCCCGCGGGAGCATCCGGCCGGCCGCCGGGCGGTGAGCTCGCGCCTCCCACCGGCCGTGGACCACGGACGGGCGGGGCGTCACCCGGCCGCGGTGTGCCGTGCCGTCGCCGCACCCCGGAGCCGGCCGGCAGGCAGCTTCCGTCCGAAGGCGACCAGGAGCAGGTCCTGCGCGCTGCCGGTCAGCGGTGTGCCGGTGCCGAAGGTCCAGTCGGCGTCGTCGGCCCGCAGCTGAACACCGGTCAGGTCGGCGCCGAAGAACTTGGCGCTCCGGTACGTCACATGGTCGAGGAGCACCCGCACGCGGTCCGCCGGCACCTGCCGGTCCAGTCCGAGTGCCACGGTGATGTCCAGACCGTGCACCACGTCGTGCCCCAGGGCCGAGACGAGCCCGCCGACGGGAGGCGTCCAGGGGTGCAGGGCGTTGTCCCGCAACCAGGCGGCGAGTTGCTCCGTGCTCGCGGTCGCCGCGTCCTCGCGGGCGAGCCGGTCGGTCATCCGGTGCAGGCTGCCGCGCGCCCGGACGAGCCGCACCGCCACCTGGGGCAGCGAGTAGCGGAAACCCATCGACATGTGGGCCGCGACATCCCGCACCCGCCAGCCCGCGCACAGGCTCGGCGCGTCCCACTGCGGTGCCGTAAGACCGTCCAACAGGTCGGCGATGTCCCGGCGTTCGGCGGCGATGAGGCTCGTGAGGTCCATGCCTCCACCCTCACCACAGGGCCCGCAGAAGTCCAGGAGATGCTTCTTCTCGGACCTAGAATCAGCGGTTATGGAGCTGAGGCAGCTGCGGTACTTCCTGACGGTCGTCGAAGAGGCCGGGTTCACCCGCGCCGCAGCCAGGCTGCACCTGGCGCAGCCCGGACTGAGCGCGCAGGTCCGGCAGTTGGAGAGGGAGCTGGGACAGCCGCTGCTCGACCGGTCCGGCAGGACGGTGACACCGACGGAGGTCGGCGAGGCGGTACTGCCGTACGCGCGCGCCGCCCTCGCCGCCGCGGAGGGCGTACGGCGCACGGTGGAGGAGTACACCGGGCTCCTGCGCGGCCGCGTCACGATCGGCCTCGTCTCCGGCGCCGCCGACGAGGAACTGGACGTGGCCGGGTTGTTGGCCGACTTCCACGACGCGCATCCAAGGGTGGACATCGCACTCACCGAGGACACCTCGGAGCGGATGCTGGCAGCGCTCGCCCGCGGCGAGCTCGACATCGCCGTGATCGGACTGACCGGACGGGCGCCCGAGCCGGGCATCGCCCACGACGTGGTGATCGACGTGCCGCTGGTCGCCGCGGTCGCCCCGGGCGACCCGCTCCTGGCCTCCTGCGGCCGCGACGGCGTCCCCTTGACGGCCTTGCGTGACCGCGCCCTTATCAGCCTGCCGCGCGGAACGGGCCTGCGGGGCGTGCTCGACGACGCCTGCGCCAGGGCGGGCTTCCGCCCCCGCATCGCCTTCGAAGCGGCGGCCCCCGCCCTGCTCGCCCGGCTCGCCGCCCGCGGACTGGGCGTGGCGGTGCTGCCGGAACTCCCGCCGCCCGCGGCCACCGGGCTCGGGCTGCGCACCCTGCCGTTCACCGACCCCGCGATGCGCGGCCGTATCGCCCTCGCCTGGCGCACCGACGGCCCGGCGAGCCCCGCGGCCCGGGCCCTCCTGGCGCGTCTGCGCCACGCCGGGGGCGGGGGCCGCATGACCGAGCCGGCGACGGCCGGGCCGGACGACCAGCCCGGTCGATAGGCTGTCCGTCTACACCGGGTGATCGGCGGAGGAGTCCTCGTGGCCGTGGAAGAGCCGTTGTCGAGGATGCCCCAGCTGCGGCTCGACGAGCTGCTGGAGGAGCTGCAGGCACGGATCAACGCGGCCCGCGGTACGCGGGACCGGGTGCACATCCTGCTGGAGGCCGTCGTCTCCGTGGGCCGCGAGCTCGACCTGCCTCAGGTGCTGCGGCGCATCGTGGAAGCCGCGGCGCTGCTGGTCGACGCCCAGTACGGGGCGCTCGGGGTGATCGGCCCCGACGGCCGCACCCTCTCGCAGTTCCTCACCGTCGGCCTCGGCGGGGAGGAGATCGCCAGGATCGGGCCGCTGCCCGCCGGGCACGGCATCCTGGGCGAACTCATCCGCCACCCCGAGCCGCTGCGTCTCACCGACCTCGGCTCCCACCCGGCGTCGTACGGCTTCCCGGCCCACCACCCGCCCATGAAGACGTTCCTCGGCGTGCCCATCCGCGTACGCGACGAGATCTTCGGCAACCTTTACCTGACCGACAAGCGGGACGGCCAGGACTTCGACGCCGAGGACGAATCGGTGATCTCCACCCTCTCCGTCGCCGCGGGCGTCGCCATCGACAACGCCCGGCTGTACGAAGCCTCGCAGCGCCAGCAGCACTGGCTGCGGGCCAACGCCGAGATCACCCGCAGCCTCCTCTCCGGCAGCCCCCGGCCGGAGGTCCTGGAGCTGATCGCCCGCCGAGCCGCGGAGATCACCGGCGCCGCGCTCGCCGACGTGTCGGTGCCCGTCACCGGGACGGACGAGCTCGTCGTGGAACTCGCCGTCGGCACGGACGGGGACACGCGCCGCGGCCTGGTGGTGCCCGTCGGAGGCACGCTCTCCGGTGCCGCGTACCAGGCGGGCGCGCCGGTGACCACGGCCGGCCTCGCCTGTGACGACCGCTACGCCGCGGGCCCCCGGCGCTTCGACGGACTGGGCCCGGCGGTCGCCGTACCCCTCGGCACCGAGGCCAAGGACACCCGGGGGGTCCTGCTCCTCGCCCGCCGCCAGGGCGAGCCCGTCTTCACCGACGGGGAGCTGGAGCCGCTGCTGGCCTTCGCCGGACAGGCGGCGCTCGCGCTGGAGCTCGCCCAGCGCCGCAGCGACGCGGAGCAGCTCGCGCTGCTGGAGGACCGCGACCGCATCGCCCGCGACCTGCACGACCTCGCCATACAGCGGCTGTTCGCGACCGGTATGACGCTGCAGAGCGCCGCCCGGCTCATCGACCACGAGGGCGCCGCCGAACGCGTGGGGCGCGCCGTCGGGGACCTCGACGAAACCATCAAGATCATCCGCTCCACGATCTTCGGACTGCGCAGCCGCGAGGAGGGGACCGGCCCGGGCCTGCGGGCCCGCGTCGCCCGCGCGGTCGGCGAGGCGGCGACGACCCTGGGGTTCCCGCCCCGCCTCAGCATGGAGGGCCTGCTCGACACGGACGTCCCCCCGCAGGTCGCCGACCACGTGCTGGCCGCACTCACCGAAGTGCTGAGCAACGCCGCCCGGCACGCCCGTGCGACGCGGGTCGAGGTCTCCCTGAAGGCCGCGTCCGGCGAGGTCGTCCTCACCGCCGCCGACAACGGCAGGGGCATCCCCGCCGGAGGCCGGCGCAGCGGTCTGCGCAACCTCGACGAGCGCGCCCGCGCCCTGGGGGGCTCCCTGGAGATCGAGCGCCCCGCCGGCGGAGGCAGCCGCCTGGTGTGGCGGGCGCCGCTGCCGCCCGGCCCGGCCGGGTGACCTCACCCGCGGCGCCGGATGGCCGCGCACCGCTCTCATGTGTCCGGGTCCCGCCGCACGGGACACCACCGCGGGTCACGGGTGCCGCGGCCGGTCGGTCGCGAAGGAGCAGGGCACCGTACGGTCCACGCCCAGCGTGCGGATCACCAGCGCGGTGAGGCGGGGGATGCGGCACAGGCACAGCCGTACGCCCGCGTCCGCGCAACGCCGGTGCAGACGCTCGAAGAGGGCGGCGCCGGAGCTGTCGCAGAAGCTGACGTCCGCCAGGTCGAGCACCAGCTCCCGCGGGGCCGTGCCGGTCAGGCGGCTCAGCGCCGGCTCGATGAGCTCCGCCGTGTCGATGTCGAGCTCCCCGGCCAGGGCGATGGCCAGCGTCCTCTCGTCCAGCGGTGTCGTCGTGATGCTGATCCGCGCCGTGCTCATGGCGACAGCCCTCTTTCGTCCGGGCGGGCCCCGGGGCCGGCCGCCCCGGCGGATGCCGATGTCCGGCAGTCCATCAGGGACGCGGCGGCGGGCGGCAGGGCCCTTGGACCCTCCCGGCGGTGCCGAAGGTCCCCCGGGTCCGGGATCGGGGCCGTCCGGCCCTGCCCCGGGTCCCCGCGGCGCGGGACGATGGACGGGAATCCGCCCTTCGGACGGCGGAGCCCGACGACACGGAGCGCGTGATGACCGACAGCAGCGGCGGCCCCCGCCGGACGGAGCCCGTCACGGTCTTCCTCCTGGACGACCACGAGGTGGTGCGCCGCGGGGTGCGCGACCTGCTGGACGACGAACCCGACCTCACGGTCGTCGGCGAGGCGGGTACGGCCGGGCAGGCACTGGTGCGGGTGCCGGCGCTGCGCCCGCAGGTCGCGGTCCTGGACATACGGCTGCCGGACGGGGACGGCGTGAGCGTCTGCCGGGAGCTGCGCTCCCGCATGCCCGGCCTGGCGTGCCTGATGCTGACGTCCTTCGACGACGAGGAGGCGCTGCTCGACGCGATCATGGCGGGCGCCTCCGGATACGTCCTCAAGCAGATCACCGGCACCGACCTGGTCCACGCCGTGCGTACGGTCGCCTCGGGCCGGTCCATGCTGGATCCCGGCGCCACGGCGCGGGTGATGGCCCGGCTGCGCGGCGGTCCGGCCCCGCAGGAGGACCCGCGGGGGCTGCCCGAGCTGACCGGCCGGGAGCGCGAGATCCTCGCCCTGGTGGGGGAGGGGCTGACGAACCGGCAGATCGGCGAGCGGCTGTACCTGGCGGAGAAGACCGTCAAGAACAACATCTCCCGGCTGCTGGCCAAGCTGGGCGTGGAACGCCGGGTGCAGGCCGCGGTCATCGCGACGCAGGCCCTGTCAGGCCGTACGACGGGGCTGCCCGGCCGCGCTGCTGCGGGGCGTGACGGCCGGCCCGGGGTACTGAGGGCTGCCCGCACGGCCACGTCGGGGTGTGACGGCCGCCCGGGGTACTGAGGGCACCTCGCATGGACACGTCGGCGCTGCGGGGGCGGCGCGGCGTCCGGCGCCGCGTTCACTCGTATGGCGTACTCCCTGTGGGCCGTCCGGCCCCGTCCGCACCACAGTGGGGAGCCTCGGGGCCCATCGATCGTGGAGGCAGTCATGAGCAGCTCCGCACACCAGCCCCCGACCCGCTCGGCTCCTGGGGGGACGCCCAACGGCTTGGCCGCCGGAGGGCGGGCGTTCGGTGGGGCGTTGATGATCGTCTACGGCGTCCTCGCCGTGCTCCAGGGCATCACCGCCATCGCCAAGGACGACGTGTACGCCCGCCTGGGCGACTACGTCTTCCGGTTCAATCTCACGTCCTGGGGGTGGATCCACCTGATCGTCGGCATCATCGTCGTCGTCACCGGGGCGGGGCTGATCAAGGGCGCGCCGTGGGCCCGGGCGGCGGGTGCGGTCATCGTCGGGCTCAGCATCATCGCCAACTTCATGTGGCTGCCGTACCAGCCGTTCTGGTCGATCGTCCTGATCCTCACCGGCTTCTTCGTCATGTGGGCCGTGCTGGCCCACCCCGCACACGACCGCTCCTAGGCGCGCCTTGCCGTCACGGTCCTTCACCGCGGCCCCGCCGGGTGACGACGAGGGCGCGCAGCCGGCGGCTCAGCGCGGTGGCGGCCGCGGTGAGGAAGACGAAGCTGTAGACGATCTGCAGCATCACCACGACGCGGGCGGTCTGGCCGCGCGGCGTGATGTCGCCGTAGCCGACGGTCGCGAGGGTCACCACGGTGAAGTACAGCGCGTCGACGCGTGTGCGCAGCCCGGAGAACTCCCCCGGATGCCGGGCGAGGGCGAGGTATCCGCCGGCGAAGACGAGCACCGACAGGCACATGAGGACTGGGATGACGAGCCCGGGGCGGGTGTGGGGACGGTCCGTCAGCACGGCGCGGATCTGCCGCAGGAGCAGCACGGCGATCAGGCCCAGCGCCACGACGAACAGCGTCCAGCTCAGTACGGGACGGCGGGGGCCGAGGCCGTCGATGGGCAGGACGAAGTACCCCGCGACCGCCGCCGTCACCAGGGCCGGCGCCGCCAGGCGCAACCCCCTCACGGCCGCCGCACCTCCGCCGTACAAAGCAGGAGCAGGAGCAGGAGCAGCAGCAGCGGACGCCGGTGGCCGCGGCCGGCCGGGAGGCCCCGCAGCGGCAGCGTGCCGTCCGCCGTGGTCCCCGCGCCCGGGAGGCGGTCATCCGGGCCTCGCCGCGAGCCCGCCGGTGCCTCCGGGCCCACCGCGTCCCGCGGGCCGGCCGTACCCGACCCCGAACGGCGTGGCGACGCTGCGCATGGCTGCTCCCTCGGAACGTGCGGCCGAACAGCGCCGGAGCGGTCGCCGCATGGCACATCAGTCAACGCCGGGGCGGCGCGGGGCGCAATCCGCGGGGTACGGGCGGGGCTGTGCGGGTGGGACCCACGCGTGGTCGGCTCGCCGTCGCCGTCCGGTCCACGGCGGAGGGCACGCGAACGGCTCACCCGTTGGCACGCGGCGCCACCGCCTCCCCGCGCGCCCCCCGGCGCGCTCCCGCAGGTCCCCTGGCTCCCGGGACTGCCGCCCTTGACCAGGCCGTTCGCACCGCGGAACGACAATGTCCCCCCCAGCCCCCACCCCCCCCTCTACCGGAGACGACCATGACCATGCTGCCCATCAAGGGAACCTTCCGGATCATCGACACCCGGCCCGACGGCGACACCCTCTCCTTCCTGCCGCAGGACCCCGCCTTCTGGTGCGACGTGCCCGGGAAGCGGGTCAAGCGCAACGTCCGCGGAGCCGGCAAGATCCGGATGGACGCCATCGACGCACTGGAGACCCACTACGAGGGCGTCGGCCCCGAAGAGGTCCACCAGCCACTGGATCTCGGTGCCCGCGCCGCCCGCAAGGAGCTGCTCCGCTGGCTGGGCTTCACCGACGTCGTCATGAACGAGAAGGAGAAGGTCACCGCCTCGACCCCGCAGACCGTGCCCGGCTACATCCTCGCCGGCGGCACCGACACGTTCCAGCGCTGCGTCGCCCTCGTCGGCCGGGGCGAACTGCCCCAGGACCTGGAGAACGGCCGGCGGGCCGTGGTGACCATCGACCACCTCCACCAGACCGCCAACCACCACCTGCTCGAACGCGGCCTGGTCTATCCGACCTTCTACAGCAGGTTCCCCGAGGAGCTGCGCGAGGACATGGCCGAGACCACCCGCCGGGCGCGCGAGGCCAAGGCCCCTGACGGCGTGTGGGCCCACGACGTGACCTTCGAGCGGGGCGCCACGATCGAGAAATTGGAATCGATCACCGAGTACCAGGTGATCCTGCCGAAGCTGTTCCGCCGCCTCGCGGACCACATCCGCCTCTTCGGCCCGTCCCTGACCTGCTTCCCCGCCTATCTGGCCGGTGAGTACGAGGAGTTCCTCATCGCCGGGCAGAAGGACTCCCTCCACGGTCTGCAGCACATCGTCGAGATCACCGGCAACACCATCAGGATGACCCGCTTCATCGAGGACATCGTCATCGTCGAGAAGTGACGTACGGGGTCGCCCGCCGGGATCCCGCGACGGGGCTGCCCGCCGGCGCCGGCCCGCGCGTGGCTTGATTCCGCCTGTCGGCACCCCCTCGCGCGCCCCTATCGTCACCCGGATGAGCCAGACGGCGCTTCCCTCCCCGACGGCGGATGCCCGCGATCCCCTCCCGTCCGGGCAGGCGCCCGTCGACCCGGCCGCCAGCGAGGCGGGCCGGCTGCTCTGCGCCGGCACGTACCTCGACCCGGGCTTCCGGGACCGCGTCATCGACGAGCTGTACGTCCACGACGAACGCGTCACGGCACCGAGCTACGGCATCGACGCGGCCCGCGTCCTGGCGCATGCGCTGCGTGCGCGGCGCGAGGAGGTCGGCTGGTCGGCGGCGATCGCGGCGGTGTGGGTGGTCGCCTCGCTCGTCACCGACGGCTGGTTCGCCGTACTGCTGCTGCTTCCCTGCCTTCTGCTGAGCGCGGCCGGGCGCGCGGTCGAGGTCACCCGGGCGGCCCCGGCCCTGCGTCTGCTGAGCCGCGGCCTGCGGCTGTACGCGCGGGTGCTGCTCGGACTGCTGCTGCTGACCACCGCGGTGGCCCCGCTGATCCGCGCGGACCGCGACCTGCTGGACAACCGGCTCGTGGAGTTGCTCCACACCACCGAGTCCGTCGTCGACCTCCAGTACCGGATCATGCCGGAGGAGTGGCGGTTCACCCTCTACCACCGCCCGGACGACGGCCTGGTGCCGGCGCCGTACCTCGTCCTCGGCTTCCTGCTGCTGCTCGCGGTGCTCGTCGGCCTGCGGCGCGAGCGGGTGGCCCGCAGCATGTCGGGGCCGTTGTCGCCCCGGAGGTACCCGGACCTCGCGCACGACCCCGCCGAACGGTCCCGCAACGCCCGTCTGCTCCTCGTCCAGGAGCTGATCCGCGGAGAGCAGCACTGGCCCCTGGTGATGTACGCGACGGAGAACCCGTTCTGCGGCGCGGGGATGCCCTTCAAGCCCTGGCACCTGTCCGTCGAGCTGAGGCCCCGCACCGACCCCGGCGCCCCCGAGCCCCAGGCCGTGGACAACGAGGAGATCCTCCGCCGGGTCGTCCCGCTGGTCGAGGCGCTGCGGGTGCCGTCCCCGCACGGCTCTCCGCAGGCCGCCGCCGCCGTACTGGACCGGCTGCGCGAACTCGTCGTGGACGAGTGCGTCTTCCTCCCGGTGGCCGGGCTGCTCCGGCGGGAGGAAGTACCGCTCGCCCAGGAGGACTTCGAGGAGCACCGCGCGTGCGCCATCGAGGAGGGCGGCGAGAAGCGCCGGCACTTCCTGCGCATCCGGGTGGGCGGCTGGGACGAGGACATCGTCGTCACCGTCTTCGTACGGGTGCACACGCAGGGCGGGATGCTGATGCTGGAGGTCGCGCCGCACGTGCTGCGGCCCGTACGGCGCCGGTTCCGGGACGCGGACGCCCGCGCCGCCGAGCGGCTGACCGGCGACAACGCCGCGGCCCTCGCGCTGCGGGCCCTCGTCGAGGCGCCCCGGGCGCTCGGGACGGCGCTGGCCGCCCTCGCCCGCGCGCTGCGGAGCCTCTGGCTCGTGCTGACGGCCGCGGATTCCGGTGCGCCGGCGGCCGGGCCGCGCGCCGCGGTCCGCGAACTGGGCGCGGATCCGGACGCCTCGCTCTTCCAGGCGATGGACGTCGACCGCTACCTGAAGACCGTCCAGGACCGGGTGGCGCGCGGGGTGCAGCTCGCGCTGTACGAGGCGGGCTGGCAGACGGCCGAGTTCGAACGGAAGGCCGTGCACCTCGGCGAGGGCGCGGTGTGGATCCAGTCGGTGCAGAACAGCGCCGTCGGGATCGGCGACGGCAACGCCGTCACCGCGTCGACCCGCACGGCCGGGGGAGAAAGGAGAGCCAAGGGTGACACGACCTGAGCCGGGACCGGAGACGGAGCGCCCCGGGAGAGCCGTGCACATCGGTTCCGTCACCGGCAGCGCCTTCGCTGTCGGTGACCACAACGAGGTCAGGACGGTCAACGGCCCGCCGGCCGGGCCGTCGGCGACCGAGGAGCAGACGGCCGCGCTGCTGACCGCCGTACGGGAGCTGCGAGCCGACCTGGCGCGGTTGACATCGGCCGTGACGCAGCGGACGGAAGTGGCGGTGCTCGACGCCGAACTGGTCGCGGTGGAGGAGGAGATCGAGACCGGCGACGCCGTCGCCACCGGCCGGCTCGCCCGTCTGCGCGCCGCGCTCGTGTCGGCCGCGCCCGTGGTCGAGCTCCTCGCCTCCGGCGGCGCGGTCGCCACCGCCGTCGCGGCCCTGCTGGGCGGCTGAGGGTGTACCCGGGTCCGCCGCGCTGGAACGCCCGCGCGCAGAGCTGGGAGTACGACGCCGGCGACGAGCCTGGGGCGGTGCCCGACGCCGGGGCCGAGGCGCCCGGGGCGGTGTGCGGTGCGGGGACCGGGACCGAGGCGCCCGGCCCTGCGGAACCCGCGGAGGCGGCTTCGCCGGACACCCGGCGCCACGGTGCCGGCCGCCGCCCGCTGACGCGGCCGCCGGTCCCCTGGCAGCCGCCCGGCGAGGACGCCCTGGCCGACGAGCGGGGTCGCGGCGCGGACGGGGCGGCCCCCGGTCCTGCCGGCGCGCGCCCCCGCACCCGGGCCGGGGCCCGCCAAGTGCGCCCGCTGGTCGCGGGCATCGCCGCGGGGGCGCTCGTGGCCACGGCCGCGTGGTGGCTGGCCACCGGAGACGGCGACGGTCCGGGCGCGGCGGGCCGGCCCGCCTCGACGGCCTTCCCCACCGCCTCCCCGACCGCCCCCGGCAGCGACTACCGCATCGCCGACGGCCCCGGCGGCGTCAGCCTCGCGGTCCCGCGGGACTGGTCGTACCAGGTCAACGGGACCGCGCACGGCTACGTGGCCCCCGATCACGCCTCGTTCCTGGAGGTGAGCCCGGCACCCGCGGCGACCGATCCGCCGGAGGCGGCACGCGCCTTCTCGGCCGCGGTGAGGTCCGTCTGGCCGAACTACACGGAGACCGCGCTCGGCCCGGTCGGCGACGGACCCGGCGCGGCCGTCGAGGTGGACTTCGCGTACGACGCCACGGACGGCTCCCGGCGGCGCGGCCTCTACCGGGTCTTCACCGCGCCCGACGGCACCGTCTACGGCGTCCAGGTCGCCGGCCCGGGCACGGACTGGCCCCGCCAGCGCGAGGTCATGGACACGATGCTGTCCACCTTCTACGCCCCGGGAGCGGCCTCCTAGGCCCTGTCGTCACATTCCCGTCGTCGCCCGAAGGGCGGCCCTGCGGCGTCAGGTGCGTGCTCTCGCGTGTGCCGGGGCCTGACCCTCGTACTGGATGTACTCGGGTCTGGGCCCGGTGCGGCGAGAGTGCGTGCATGGCGTCGCGGGGCAGACGGGAATGTGACGACAGGGCCTAGGCCCTGTCTGGCCGGTCACGCCGGGCTCCGGCCCTACGGACAAGAGCCCCTGGACGGCGTGCGGACGGGGAGACCGCCGGGCGTCATGCCACCGGCGGGGCGTCGCCGGAGGGCGTGCAGGGGAGCAGGTGCACCCGCGGCTCGGCGCCGGCCGCTGCGGCCACCAGCCGGCCGGGCGCGGCGCGGTGCGCACGCGCGTCCAGGGAGCTCATGTTGCCGTCCCGGCAACATCGCTGGGCGGAGAGCGGGGGCCGGCCGGAGTCTTGCCGGGCAGATGCTCCCGACGTGAGAGGCAGCCCGTGACCACGACGACCCACCCCGTTCAGCCCCTTCTCAGCGTGCGCCGACGCCGGACGGTGCTGGCCGTCTGCTGCCTGAGCATGTTCCTCGTCGGCCTGGACACCACCATCGTCAACGTGGGGCTGCCCGCCATCGGGCACGGCCTCGGCACCGGGACGCGCGGTCTCGAATGGACCGTGGACGCGTACACCCTCGCCCTGGCCGGTTGCCTGATCTCCTCCGGTGCCCTGGCCGACCGGTTCGGACGCCGGCGGGTGTTCCGCACCGGACTGGCCGTGTTCGGCGCGGCCTCGCTGGTCTGCGCGGTCGCCCCTTCCCTGGGCGTACTCGTCGCGGCCCGCGCCGTGCAGGGGATCGGCGCCTCGATGCTCAGTCCCGTGGCCCTCGCGATCGTGGTGAACGCGATGCCCGACCCGAGGGAACGGGCGCGGGCGATCGGCGTCTGGGCGTCGGTGTTCGGGCTCAGCATGGCCGCCGGGCCCGTCACGGGCGGCGCCCTCATCGAGGCCTTCGGCTGGCGGTCGGTGTTCTGGATCAACGCCCCGGTCATCGCCGCGGCCCTGGTGCTCACCGCCCTGTTCGTGCCCGAGTCCCGGGCACGGCGGGCGCAGCGGCTCGACCTGCCCGGTCAGGCGCTGCTGACCGTGGTCATCGGCGTCTCGGTCGGCGTCCTCATCGAAGGGCCCCGGATCGGCTGGACCTCGCCCGCGGCGCTGGCCCTGTACGCGTCCGCCGTCGTGGCGGCGGTCGCCTTCGTGCGCGTCGAGTCCCGCCGGCCGGAGCCGCTGATGGACGTACGGCTCTTCCGGCGACCGGTCTTCAGCGGGGCGGTCCTGGGCGCGGTGGCGGTCTTCGTCGCGCTCAACGTGACGCTGCTGCTCACCACCCTCTACCTGCAGCACGCCCGGGGCTGGACGCCGCTGGCGGCGGGGGCGGCGACCCTGCCCATGGCGGCCGGGGCGACCTTCTGCGCACCGTGGTCCGGCCGTCTGGTGGGCCGGCTCGGACCCCGCCTGCCCCTCGCCCTGGCCGGCGGGTTCACCACGGCCGGCGGACTCTGCCTCGTCGGACTCGAGCGGCACACGAGCGTCTGGCTGCTGCTGTCGGCCTACCTGCTCATCGGAATCGGGTTCGGCTTCGCCAACGCTCCGATCACCAACACCGCGGTGAGCGGACTGCCCGCGGACCGCGCGGGTGTCGCCGGGGCGATCACCTCCACCGCGCGCCAGTTCGGCTCCGCGCTCGGCATCGCCGTCGCCGGCGGTCTCGTCGCGGCCGCCGGACCGGCGGAACTGGCCCGGGCGTCCCGTCCCGGCTGGCTCCTGGTGGCCGCCTGCGGAGTGCTCCTGCTCCTCGTGGCGCGCGTGTCGCGGACGGAGACGAAGGACACCGCCCGCCCCGCGGCCCCGCCGGCGCGCTGAGCCCCGCCGCCTGCCGCAGCCCGGCTCCCGCCCGGCCCGGTCAGCCGAGCACGAACGGGATCCGCGCGACCGTCCCGCCCAGCGCGGCCCTCTCGGCATCCGTCGGAGCACGGCGTCCGGTCCCCACCAGCAGCGCGTCCTTGTCCGGGAACGACGCGGGGAACGGCGTGCCGGCGATCCGCTCCAGCGACGCGCGGGCGGCCGCGAGGGTCTCGGCGGGCGGTTCGGCGGCCGAGGGCAGGTGCGCGATCAGATCGAGGTGGTGCAGGGTCCATTCCATGACGTACGCCGCCAGGTAGTCGCCGGCGGTCAGCACCTCGTCGCGCGTGCTGACGCGGAGGGCCGGGTCGGCGAGCACGGCGGCGCGCCCGGCGGCGGAGCCGACGTCGTCGAAGTGGAACTTCAGCCACCTCGGCTCGCCGTACGCGGCGGCCAGCCGGGGCACCAGCGCGTCGAGGGGGTCCTCGCCGGTGGGGGGCTCGACGAGGGCCCAGTAGGTGTCCGCATCCACGGTGGGTTCGGCATCGGCGGGCGTGACCAGCGTGATGAGGACGTCCTGGGCGTCGATGACCAGATGGCACACCAGGTCCCGCACCAGCCAGCCGGCACAGCCGGAGGGCCGTTCCCAGTCCTCGTCGGAGAGTGCGTCGACCGCCGTGCGCAACGCCGTCCAGGAGCGCGAGAAGAGATCCACTCCGGCACGGTAGTGCCTGGCCGGAACGGCCCACAACCGCTCAGGGACGGTCCCCGCCCGTACACCCGCGCACCTGTACGGGTCGGCGGACGTGCCGCCCGCCGACCGCCATCAGCCGTCGGCGCCATCCGCGCCGTCCGCCGTCCGGCCGGACCGGAGCGCGGCGGCCTGCTACCCCCTCACTCCCCGCCCGCGGCCGGCCGCGGGCGGACTGCGGCCGGGGGAGGCGTCATGGCCCACCGGATCGTCCTGGTCAGTGCGTGTCCGGTCAGCCGTACGCAGGTGTCCTCCAGCCCCGGCAGATAGGGCAGCCGGAGCGGCGCGCGCGCCCACCTCGGCAGCGTGGACACGGCGTTCGCGGCGAGGACGGCGTACGGCGGCCGCGCGAGCAGCGGGAGCGGCGGGTGCAGCAGCAGGAAACGCGCCGTCTCGCGGGCCTCCCGCGTGGCGCGCAGCTCCGGGCGGTAGGAGTCGAGCCGCGCGGCGAGCTCGGCATGGTCGCGCGGCGGGTCGACGACGCCGAGCGCCGTCGCGACGCGCGCCATGTCGGCGACGTACGCGTCGCAGCCGGCCGGGTCCAGCGGGTGGGCCCCGTAGCGCTGGTGCGCGCAGAGGAAGCTGTCCACCTCGGCGATGTGCACCCAGGCGAGCAGGTGGGGGTCGGCCGCGTGGTACGGCTCCCCGGCGGCGGTGACGCCCCGCACCTGCTGGTGCACGGCGCGGACCCGGTCCACCGCGCGCTGGGCGTCGTCCGCGGTGCCGTAGGTGGTCACCGCGAGGAAGGTGCTGGTGCGCTGGAGGCGTCCCCAGGGGTCGCCCCGGAAGCCGGAGTGCGCCGCCACGGCGGCCATGGCCAGCGGGTGCAGGGACTGGAGCAGCAGGGCGCGCAGCCCGCCGATGAACATCGAGGCGTCGCCGTGCACCCTGCGGACGGGCCGCTCGGGGCCGAACCAGCGGGGCCCCGGCGTGCCGTGGATGCGGGCGCGGTTGTCCGGGCCCGACGGGCCCGCGACACGGGTGAAGAGGCTGCTGCCGAGTCGCTCGCGCAGCTCGGCCAGGCCGGGCGCGGACACGTTCACCCGTCAAGTATCCGCCCGCGGCCCCGTGCCGGGGCAAGCCCTGTGCGCCGGCCGCGCCGACCGCGCCGGCCGCCGGGACGACGCCGCGGGGGAGTGCGAGGCGCCCCTCCGGGCCTTGCACGGAGCCCGGCAGGCTGACGACAGGCAGCGCCGGAGGTCCCCTCGAAGTGGCGTGATTTTCCCTTGTGCCATACTCAGCCGCGCTCTTTGCCCTTTCCGGGAGTCGGGGGATCTTTCGATGAACGTCAAGCTCGCCGCGCGCGGGACGCCGGCCGGCCGCCGCCCCGGTGGCCCGCGATGAGCGGAATAGCCCTGGCGACCCCGTACCTGGACACCGACGCCGACCAGCTCTCCTTCACGCTCGGACGCCCCGCGCACGAGGCGCTCGCCGTGCGGGACCTGACGATCGGCGGGACCGAGGTGCAGCTGAGGCTCCTGGGCGCGTCCCACCAGGTGTTCGCCGGGCCCGTCCGGGAGACGGTCGCCTGCCTGCCGGGGGTCGCGGGCGGCCTGCCCGCCGCGGCGGAGCAGGACTTCGACGACTGGGCGTACCGTTTCACCGCCGAGGTGGGGCTCTTCGCGCCGGCGGAGTTCAGCGCCCGGGTGGCGCGGATCCGCAGCCTGGCGGAGGACCACCCCCGCGCCCTGCACGGCGTCTTCCCGGGCTCGCCCGAGGCGGTCACCGCGCTGACCGTCGAGCGGCAGGGCCCGGGCCTGAGCTGGCAAACCTGGCACACCTACCCGCAGAGCCGCCGGATCGTGGCGACGCACACCCGGCTGGAGGCCCGATGAAGACGGTTCGACGGATCAGTGCGGTACTCCTCGCCGCGGCCGCGCTCACCGCGTGCTCCGAGGAGCCGGAGGAGGGCAACGCCGTACCGTCCGGCTGGATCCGCGAGACGTACACCCCCGCCGACACCGGCTACGTCGACAGCAGCGACCCCACGTCACGCGTCGCCGACGAGATCCACGGCAACACCTCGGCCCAGGACCGCCACAGCGACGACGGCATGGTCTTCCTGCGCTACCGGGACGACATCGTGGCCATCTCCCCGTACCGCACCGGCAGCCTGATCGAGATCGCGGACTACCGCACCGGCTACCACCGCTGGAAGCCCCGCCTGGGGAACGTCTGGCCGGATCCCGACAGCGCCTCCTTCCGCGGCGGCGGCCCCGGCTCCGGCAAGTAGTCCCTCCGTTCCCGCACCCTTCGACGACGTCCCCGAAAGGCACACCCGTGGCAGAGATCTTCGAGTCGGCAGGCGTCGCCCTGCTCTACGGCCTGGTCGGCTTCGTCGTGATGGTGGTCGGCTTCATCGCGCTCGACCTCGTCACGCCCGGAAAGCTCTTCCACGTGGTGTGGACCGAGCGCAACCGCGGCGCCGCGGTCCTCCTCGCCGGTCAGATGATCGCCATCGGCCTGGTGATCGAGCAGTCCATCCGCGCCAGCGAGTCCGAGCTCGGCCTCGGCTACGGCCTGTTCAGCACCCTGCTGTACGGCCTGGCCGGCGTCGTCGTGATGACGCTGATCTCCTGCCTCGTGGGCTGGCTGACCCCCGGCCGCATGGGCGCCGCCGTGCTCGACGACAACGGAGTCGCCCCCCATCCCGCGGCCTGGGTCCAGGCGGCCATGTACATCGGTACGGCCTTCATGGTCGGCGCCGCCGTCTCCTGAGCCGCCCGCCATGAGCAGCCCTCTCCTGGACCACACCCCCCGGCCCGCCGACAAGGACTCCGCCGCTGCCTCCACCGACGGGACGGACGCCGCCGGCGGCGCGGAGACCGCTCACGCCGCACCGCCGCGGGCGGCCGGCGGTGCGCGGGGGAAGCGGTTCCTGCTGCTGCTCGCGGTGTTCGTCTGCGCCGCCTGCGGCCTGGTCTACGAACTGGCGCTGACGGCGCTGGGCAGCTACCTCATCGGCAACTCCGTGACCCAGACCTCCGTGGTCATCTCGGTCATGGTCTTCGCCATGGGCATCGGCTCCCTGGCCGCCAAGCCGCTCCAGCACCGGGCGGTCGGCGCCTTCGCGCTCGTCGAGATCCTGCTCGCGCTCGTCGGCGGCCTGTCGGTCCTCGTGCTGTACGCCGCGTTCGCCTGGCTCCGGCTCTACATGCCCGCCATGGTGGTGGTCTCGTTCACCGTCGGTCTGCTCATCGGCGCGGAGATCCCGCTGCTGATGACGCTCCTTCAGCGGATCAGGCGGCAGGAGGCCGGCAGCGCCGTGGCGGACATGTTCGCCGCGGACTACGTCGGAGCGCTGATCGGCGGGCTGTGCTTCCCACTGCTGCTCCTGCCCGCCTTCGGCCAGCTGAAGGGCGCGCTGGTGGTCGGAGCGGTCAACGCCGTGGCCGGGGTGGTCGTCGTCCTGTGGATCTTCCGCAAGGAGACCCGCCGCGTGGTGCGGGCCGCGCTGCTGGCCGGGGCGGCCGGCGTCCTGGCGATCCTGGGCACGGTGTACGTCCTGGCGGACGACATCGAGGTCACCGCACGCCAGCAGCTCTACCGCGACCCGATCATCCACGCCGAGACCACGCCGTACCAGGACATCGTCCTCACCCGCTCCACCGCGTTCACCGGCGAGCCGGACACCCGGCTGTTCCTCAACGGCGACCTGCAGTTCTCCTCCGTGGACGAGTACCGGTACCACGAAGCCCTGGTCCACCCGGCGCTGTCGGGGAAGCGCTCCTCCGTGCTCATCCTCGGCGGCGGCGACGCGCTCGCCCTGCGGGAGGTGCTGCGGTACGACGACGTCGAGCAGGTCACGCTGGTCGACCTCGACCCGGCGATGACACGGCTGGCGCGCACCTACGCCCCCCTGCGGGACCTCAACGACCGGGCCCTCGCCGACCCGCGGGTCACCGTCGTGCACGCCGACGCCTTCAACTGGCTGCGGGACGCCCGCCGGCGCTACGACGCCGTCCTCATCGACTTCCCGGACCCGGACACGGCCGCGCTGGCCAAGCTCTACAGCGTCGAGTTCTACCACCTGCTCGGCCACGTCCTCACGCCCGGGAGCCGGGTCGTGGTGCAGGCCGGCTCGCCCTTCTTCGCGCCCAAGTCGTACTGGTCCATCGCCACGACGATCGGCGAGGCGGGGTACGCCACCACCGCCTACCAGGTGGACGTGCCGAGCTTCGGCAACTGGGGCTACGTCCTGGCGGCTCCGGGCACCGGCGGCCCGCCGCCGCTCCGCCTGGCCGAGGACGCCCCGCGCCTGCGCTTCCTGGACGACACCGTCCTCGCGGCCGCCACCGTCTTCCCCGTGGACCGCCGCCCCCAGGACGTACGGGCGAGCACCCTGATGGATCCCGCGGTGCTGGAGTACACGAGCGACGAGTGGAAGAACTACTGAGGCCCGACGCCCTGTCACCCGTCCCCGCACCGGCAGGGGGGCACCCCGCCCCGCGGTGTCCCCGGCGCGGTGCGGGCCGGGCCCCTTCCGGGACCCGGCCCGGCCGTCCGTGGCCACGGCCCCCGCGTGACGGTCAGGCGATGCCCACCTTCCGGTAGGCACTGTCGATCGCCGCCCGCGCGGCGGTGCGCAGCGCGGTGTTCCCCGCGAGGTACGTGGCGGTGACGTCGCGCAGCGCCTGGTGCATGTCCGAGAAGCCGGAGTGCCGCAGGAGGCGTACCAGGGCGAGGTAGACCAGCAGTGCCCACTCCTCGGCCTTCAGGACCGGCTTGCCCACCGCGTCCACCGAGGTGAGCAGGTGGAACATCGCCTTGTTGTGGATGTTGCTGTTGGTGTGCACCCCGCCGTTGTCGTGCGGCGTGTCCAGGTAGTCGTCCATGTGGTCGGGATCGCCGGTGCGCCGCGGATCGCTCATGTCGCGCAGCGGCAGCGCGCCGCCGCCCAGCCCGGGCCCGATCTCCCAGGTCCAGGTGCGCACGTCCTCGCGGTCCGACGCCTGGTACCAGTTCGCGATGATCACGCCCATCGTGTCCGCCAGGGACTCGTTCAGGGCACCGGACTGGTCCTGGTAGACCAGGTCGCTGGAGGTCTCGATCACCCCGTGGGTCATCTCGTGCCCGATGACGTCGAGATAGCGCGCCAGGCTGACCAGCCGGTTTCCTTCCGACCGCTGGCCGTACCACATCCGCCCGTTCCACCACACGGCGTTGACCCACTCGGGCCCCGGCCCGTGCTCGCGGTAGATGCAGTTGACCGTGGAGACCAGGTCCATGTCGGCGTCGTCGATGCCGTTGCGGAAGAGCTGGTCGCGGTAGAACTTCTCCACCCGCTCGGCGTTGACGTGCGCCGAGACCCCGGCCCGGTGCCCGCCGCCGAAGTCCGCCTGCGGGGACCCGATCGCCGCCGCCGGCGGCGCCGCGGTCGCGAGGTCGGCGAAGTCCAGGTCGTACGTGGCGATCTCGCGCCACTGGTCGTGGAGGAGGAAGGATCCGTCCTGGCGGCTCCCCTGGAACCGGTGGTGGACTTGGGCCTCGTCCTCGCCCTCCAGCCGGGTGGGCACCCTGATCGTCGGAGCCATCCCGTACGACCTGAGGATCTCGCCGGAGTACGCGTCGACGAGGTAGCCGGTGACCGGGTGGTCCTCCCGGGGCGACGCGTCCAGGCCGTGGCCGCGCTGGCCCTCCTCACGGCGGTTCTCCGGGAGCTGGGCCGGCACCCCGCGCAAATGCCACGCCAGGTGCCAGTGGTCGTCACGGCTGACGTACGCCAGCGTCGGCGGCGGCAGCTCCTCGGCGGTGACCGTGCTCCCGGTCACCGCCCTGACCCGCTCCAGTGCCTCCGTGCCCGACAGTTCCGGCACGGAGCCGACGCCGGTCACCTCGCCTAGCCGGCAGTCCATCGACACCAGCCGCTGGTCCTCGTCGATCTCGACCAGCGCCTCGGCACCGAAGACGGGGATCTCCTTCTGCGTCTGCTCGAAGCGCACCAGCGTGGTGCCCGTACCGGCCTGGCGGCGCTCGGTGCTCAGGGCCAGATCGGGCACCCGCTCGGGCCGGTCCTCCCGGACGGCCCCGCGCAGCGCCGGCGCCTCCTCCTGGGCGAGCTTCTCGGCCAGGTAGAACCGCGCGGCGGACTCGGGGGAGTTGAAGCCCGTCCGGCTCTCCGCGCCTTCCGGCGCCTCCAGCCCCCGGATCGCCTCGGGCCCGGGCGGCGCGCCGCGCGCCAGCGGGTCATCGGCGAAGTGATAGCGGTATCTTTCCAAAGCAGCCATGACTGCGACCCCTCATTGCGCCCCTCGCTCCTGGTGACCCCCGTGCCGCCTCCCTGCTCGCACGCCCCCCTTCCAAGCTCACACCGGGTTGTGCGAACGGCAACCGGACGGTAAGCCCCCTCGCGCTCGTATCCCCTTCAACTGTGGCCTGTTGAACGGCCGGCGCGTGCCCGCATCCTCCTACGTCCCGGGATGCGGGCACGCAACCGCAGGACGAGGATGGAGTGGCCGGGAGCCTGTCCCCGGAGCAGCGTGCACGGTCGAGAGCCGCGGCGCCGGGCCGCCGGCCCCCCGGGCTTCCGGGTCGCGGAGGATCCGATATGTCCGTGCTCTTCTTCGACATCGGGGCGACCCTGGCGGACGCCCGTATCGAGGCCGACGGCTCGCTGGAGCTCACGCCGCGGCCACGCGTCCTGGCCGTGCTCGACGCCTTCCGTGACGTTCCGCAGGGGATCCTCTCCCACCCCGGGACGCACGAAGGCGCCGCCGAGACGGCCGCCGCCGCGCTCCACGCGGCCTTCCCCGGCCGCTTCACGGACGACCGGCTCGTGCACTGGGGCCCGAAGGACAGCCGCCGGCTCTTCGACGAGGCGGTCACGAGCGCGGCCGGTGCGGCAGCGCGGCCGCACTCGGCGGACGAGTGCGTCTTCGTGGGCGAGGACCCCCAGGAGCGGGCGTTCGCCCGCGAGGCGGGGATGCGTACCGCGCCCGGCCCCGTGTTCACCCTCGCCGCTCTGGAGAACAGGCCCGTCTTCTGGACCCGGATCGAACTGCCCGAAGGGCACCGGCTGTCCCGGCTGGCGGCGGTCGCGGAGGAGACCGAGGTCGTCCCGGTGCACGTCACCTCCGCGACGCTCGTGCTCGCCATGACGACCACCCGCGGCGCCGGCGCCCTCGAGGACGCCGGCTTCCGGGTGGACCTGCGGGCACCGGTCGACGACACGGCCGCCTTCCTCGTCCGCGACAACCGTCCCCTCCCGGCCGCCGGCGCCGCCGCGGACGCCGCGCCCGGTCCGGCCGCCGCGACGGCGCGGCGCGCCACGGCGGTCTTCGGCCACGTCGCTGACGGACTGGCGGCCACGGCGGCCCTCGCGGTCACACCGCTGGGTCCCGCGCCGGGCGGGGTGTACCTCGCCGCGCCCGCCGGCACCCCGGTCGAGGAGCTGCATCTGCCCGGCGCGAAACCGGGACACACCGAGCGGCTGCTGCCGGACCCGGCGCTCCTCGCCGGCCGCGGCACGACGCTCCCCGAGGGCCTCGCCGCCGTGTTCGGCGACGGTCTGCCGTCCGGTCCGACCATCGACGCGGTGCGTGCCGCCGTCACCCCCGACGTGCTGCGCCGGCACGTGGCGTACATCTCCGGCGCCGAGCCGCTGGAGGAGGGCCTTCCGCTGAAGGTCCGGAGCCGGGACGCGGCCGCCGAGGACAACGTCCGGGTCGTCGACGCGCTGGCGCGCCGGTTCCAGGACCTCGGGCTGACGGTCCGGCGGCATCCGTTCCCCTGGCACGGGCACCGCCTCTTCAACGTCGAAGCAGAACACCGGGTCGCCGGGGCCGATTCCACCGTGCTCATCACCGCCCACATGGACTCCACCGCGGGCAACGGCGTCTTCACCGACGCCGACGGCGAGCCGCGCCCGTACGATCCCGCGGTGGACCCCGCGCCCGGGGCCGACGACGACGGGAGCGGCACCGCGGCCGTGATGGCCGCCGCCGAGTGCCTGACGGCGCTGCTCCAGCACGGCAGGGTCCCGGCCCGCAGCGTGCGCTTCGTCCTCTTCAACGCCGAGGAACAGGGGCTCGTCGGCAGCAAGTACTACGCCCGGGCCGCCGCCGCGGCGGGCGACCGCATCGCCGGCGTCTTCCAGATGGACATGATCGCGGGGCGTCAGCGCGGCAGCGCGCCCGTCATCGAGATCCACGCCGGCTCCCTGGTGCCGGGCCCGGTCGTCAACGCCTCCGACGAACTGGGCGGCCGCGTCGCACGCGCCGTCCCGGTCATCGACCCCGCGCTGACGGTCCAGCAGCTCACCGGCCCCGACGACCCCGCGGTCGGGCGCAGCGACCACGCGAGCTTCCACGAGCGGGGCTGGGCGGCCGTCGCCGTCTCCGAGGACCTGTTCGCCACCCCCGACGGCACGCCCGGGACCGGCACCCGGCAGTACCACACACCGGGCGACACCCTCCTCGACGAGGACCACAACCCGCAGTTCGCGGCGACGGTCGCGCAGTCCGTCACCGCGGCCGCGCTGACGCTCGCCGGTCTGTGACGCCGGCGGCCTCGCCCGCCGTCGGCCCGGCACCGCCGGCCGGAGACGCACCGGCCTCGCCGGCCGGCGGAAGTGCACCCGCACCGCCGCCGGGAGATGCACCGGCCCGCACCGCCCGGGCCGGTCCCCGACGCCCGACGCGCCTGCACGGCAGGCCGGGTTCACGCCATCACGCCGCGCCGGCGGGCATTAACACCCGTCGGCGTGGATAGGACCCCAGTGCCGACGTGACGGCCGTCGGCATTCCTCGTCGGGGAGGACTGCTGCGTGAGCGATGCCCCCTTGTACCTGGAGCCACGGCTGGCGCGGCGGCCGGCCGAGCTGCTGGCGAACGGCGCGTTCCTGCACACGCTCGTGGACGCGCTCGGCTCGCCGCTCAACGTGGTGCTGCCGGAGCAGATCGCGGAGAACGCCCGGCGGTTCCGCGACGTCTACCGGCGCCACAGCCTCTCCGGCCGGATCCTCTTCGCCCACAAGGCCAACCGGTCCAGCGCCCTGATCCGGCACCTCGCCGCGACCGGCCCCGGCACCGGGATCGACGTCGCCTCGCTCGGCGAGCTCCAGCACGCCCTGGGCGCCGGCTTCGGCGCCGACCGGATCGTGGCCACCGGCCCCAAGGACCCCGAGTTCCTGTGGCTCGCCCTCCTCACGGGTGTCACGCTCAACGCCGACAGCGCCGGCGAACTGGAGCAGGCCGCCGCCCTCGTCCGTACGCACGGACTGCGGCGCGTACGCGTCCTGTTGCGCCTGTCCGGCTTCGAAGCCCCCTCCGGGGTGAGGCAGTTGTCCCGCAGGAGCCGCTTCGGCTCGCCCGCCGGATCGCTCGGCCGGCTGCTGGACACCGTCGAGCGCCACCGCGACCAGCTGGAGCCCATCGGCGTCGCCTACCACCTGGACACCACCAGCCCCGAGGAGAAGGCGACCGCGTTCGCCGGCTGCCTGCGGGCGACGGAGGAGTTACGCCTGCGCGGGTTCGACCCGCGCGCCCTCGACATCGGCGGCGGCTTCGGCGTCGGCTACCTGGCGCACGCCGCCCAGTGGGACCGGTACACCACGGCCCTCACCGACGCCGTCCTGGGCCGCCGCCCCCCGCTCACCTGGGGCGGTCACGGCTACGGCCTGCACGCCGAGGGCGGCACCCTGCGCGGCACCCTCGGCCTCTACCCGGCCCACCGCGAGATCACGGGCGCCGCCTATCTCGACGACCTGCTCTCCCGCCCCGCCCCGGGCCTGGACCGCCCCCTGGGCACCCTGCTCCTGGAGGGCCTCTACGACCTGTACACCGAACCCGGCCGGGCCCTGACCGACCAGTGCGGGATCTCCCTGGCCCGCGTGCTCGACGAACGCGGCACCGACGGCGGTGAGCACCTGGTGCGCCTGGCGATGAACGCCGGCGACGTCAGCCTGGAGGACCACGGTGTCCTCATGGACCCCGTACTGGTGCCGCGGGCCCCGGCGCCCGCCGGAGCGGACGCACCGGTGGGGGTCCATCTCATGGGCAACCTGTGCCTGGAGGCGGACCTCATCACCCGCAGGACGGTGTTCCTGCCCCGGCTGCCGCGCCCCGGCGACCTGCTCGCCTTCGCCAACACCGCCGGCTACTGCATGGACTTCGGCGCCACCCGCGCACAGCAGCAGCCCGTCGCCCGCAAGGCCGCCGTACGCCGGGACGCGGACGGCTCCTGGCACTGGTGCCTGGACGAACAGTACTGGCCGATCACACGCACAGGGGGACCACAGGCATGAGGTACGAGAGCATCACCGACGCCATCGGCGACACCCCGCTGGTGCGCATCGACCCGGCCGTGCACGGCCTGCGCGGCATCGACCTCTACGCGAAGCTGGAGATGCTGAACCCCTTCGGGTCCGTCAAGGACAGGGCCGCCTGGAACATGGTGCGCGCCGGCCTGCCGGGCGCCCGGGAGCGCGGCGAGACCATCGTGGAACTCTCCAGCGGCAACACGGCCAAGGCGCTGGCCCTCATCGCGGGCATGCACGGCATCGGGTTCAAGAGCGTCACCAACCGGATGCGCATCCCCGAGATCAAGGACCTGCTCCTGCTGCTGGGGGCGGAGATCGAGGAGCTGCCCGGGCAGAGCGAATGCCTCGACCCGACCGCCACCGACGACCCGCTCACCCTCTTCCACCAGCGGCTCAACGCGCCCGGCAGCGCCCACCTCCACACCGACCAGTACTTCAACACCCTCAACACCGAGGCGCACGCCACCGGCACCGGCCCGGAGATCATCGCCGACCTGGACGGCCGGGCGCCCGACTGGTTCATCGCCTGCGTGGGCACGGCCGGCTCCTCCACGGGCGTGGCCGGGGCGCTGCGCGCGCACGACCCGTCCGTCGGGGTCGTCGGGCTGGTCGCCCGCAAGACGGACTTCATACCCGGGATCCGCACCATCGACGAGGTGCAGGAGGTCGGGCTGTTCGACCCGGCGACGTACGACACCATCGACACCGTCGGCGCCGACGAGGCCATCGACGGGATGCTCACCCTCATCCGGCGCTGCGGCATCCTCTCCGGCCCGACCGGGGGAGCGGCCTACCACGGTGCGGTCCGCCACCTGCGGGCACTGGACGACGAGGGGACCGGGCGGCGCCGCACGGCCGTGTTCATCGTCTGCGACCGCGTCGAGAGCTACCTCGGATACGTCCGCACCCGCCGCCCCGAGCTGCTGGGGATGCCGCCCGCGAGGAACTCGGTGGCCACACTGACCGACAGCGAGGTGCGCTCGGCCGCCTCCATCGACGTCGCCGACGCCCGCAAGTGGATCGCGGCGGAGCGCCCCCTGATCATCGATCTGCGCGGCCCCTTCGCGTACGGGGCGCTGCACATCGAGGGTTCGGTCAACATCGTGGACGAGCTGTTCGACGAACTCGTCCGCGGCGGCCTGCCGTTCGGCAGGCGGCAGCCCGTCCTGCTCGCCTGCCCGGTCGGGGAGAAGTCCGCCCGGTACGCCGCGCTCCTGACCCGCATGGGCCACCAGGACGTCCGCAGCCTCGCGGGCGGCATCATCGCGTGGCGCGACGCGGGCGCCCCGCTGGTCCGGGACTGACATGGGCGACGACATCGAGCTGCTGACCCCCTGGCAGCGTCCGCTGCGCGCCCAGTTCCCGATCATCACCGGGCATCCGGAGCTGGCGTACCTCGACAGCGCGGCGACGGCACAGAAGCCGCAGGCCGTACTGGACGCCGTCATGACGTATCTGACCACCTCGAACGCGAACGCCGGCCGCGGCTCCTACCCGTGGGCGAACCACACCACCGCCCTGGTGGAGAGGGTCCGGGAGCGGATCAAGGAGTTCCTGGACGACCCGGACCCCGCGCACTCGGCCGTGCACTTCACCAGCGGGGCGTCGGAGGGCCTGCGGACCGTCGCCCGCGACTGGCTCCCCGGGCTGCTGTCCGACGGCGACGAGATCGTCGTCCCCTTCGCCGACCACCAGGCGAACCTCTCGCCCTGGCTGGAGGCGGCCCGGCTGCTGGCACGCCAGGGCATCCGGGTCCGGGTACGGGAGCTGCCGTACCAGACGGGCTCCGGCGACTACGACGAGCGGGCCCTGGCCCGGGTGGCCGGACCGCGCACCCGCTTCGTCGCCGCCACCCATGTGCACCACGTCTACGGCTCCGACATGAACGTGCACCGCATCCGCCGGGTGGTCGGCCCGGACGTGCCGATCTGCCTGGACGCCGCGCAGAGCGCCGGGCACCTCCCGGTGTCCGTACGGGAACTGGACGTGGACTTCGTCGTGTTCTCCGGCCACAAGGTGCTGGCGCCGCCCGGTACCGGTGCGATCTGGGCGCGCGGCCGGCGCGGCCCCGAACTGCGGCCCGGCGGCTGGCAGGGCACCCCGAACACCGCCGGCATCGCCGGTCTGGCGGCCGCGCTCGACTGGCTGGACGCGGCGGGGACGGACCGCATCGAACGGTGGACCGTCGCCCTGGCCGCCCGGCTGACCGACGGCCTGGCCAGGATGGACTCCTACGAGGTGCTCGGCTGCCGGGCGAGCCTGGACGCCGCCTCCGAGGTCCAGCGCCGCCGGAGCATCGTGACCTTCCGGCACCGCGGCATCAGCGCCCACGACCTCGGCTTCATCCTGTACAGCCACGGCTTCATGGTCCGCTCCGACGGCCACTGCCAGGCGGGCACCGGCCCCGGTGACGGCTCGGTCCGCGTCAGCCTGCACGTCTACAGCACCCCCGAAGAGGTCGACGGACTCCTTGTCGCGCTCGCCAGTCTGCAATGATTTCCATGACCGTTTCCGGGTGTGGGAGAGGCGCGAGCGAACATGGGTGTGAGCACGGTGGCGGCCGCGCGCTGGGTGGAGCGCTGGGACAGCCAGCAACAGCGGTACGCGGTCGACCGGGAGGAGACGTTCACGGTCATCGCCGACGTGGTCGAGGCCGTCACGGCGGACCGGTCCGCGCCCCTCGTCGCCGACCTGGGCTGCGGACCCGGCTCCCTGGCCGCCCGCCTGGCGGAACGGATGCCCCGCGCCCGGGTGCTCGCCGTCGACGCCGACCCCCGGCTGCTGGAGCTGGGCCGCGCCCACTACGGTCCCGCCGTCCACTACGTGGAGGCCCTCATCGGCGCGCCGGGCTGGCTCGACGCCCTCGGCACGGCCCGCCCGCTCGACGCGGCCGTCTCCTCGACGGCCCTCCACTACCTCGGCGAACGCACCCTGCGCCGGGTCTACCGGGACCTGGCGGCCCGGCTGCGCCCCGGCGGGGTCCTCGTGAACGGCGACCACATCCGCCCCGACTCCGCCGGGGTCGCCGGGATCGCCCTGCACATCGGGCGCCGCCGCACCGAGCGGCGCCTGGCCCGCGCGCACGACGATTGGGACACCTGGTGGTCCGGCGTCGCGGCCGACCCCGAGCTGGCCGCCCTCTTCGCCGCCCACGACGACCGCCGCCACCCGCGCTGCGAAGGCAACGACCTGTCCCTCTCCGGTCACCTCGCCCTGCTGCGGGAGGCCGGCTTCCGGGACGCCGGAACGGTCTGGCAGTTCGGCACCGGCCACGTCCTGGTCGCCGTCCGCTGAGCCGTCGGGACGCACTTCCCGCCCGGGGCCGGCTCCGCGCCGCGGCGGAGTCCGGGCCCGAGGGGCCGGCGCCGGCCCTGCGGGCGGCGCTGCGGGACCGCACCGCGCGGTGAACCGGCGCGGGCCATGGGGGCGTTGTCGGTGGCGCCTTCTACTCTTGCGATCATGAGTTATTCCCTGAGCCCCTACCTGGTCGACCTGGCCGTCGTGCGCGGCGCCGTCGGCTCCGGCGACGCGAAGCTGCGACGGATGATCGGCGGCCGCTTCAAGCAGCGGCTCGCCCACGACGACGACTACTTCGCCGACCAGATCGAGCGCGGCGCCCCCACCCGGTACGACGCGCTGCGCGCGGTGATCGACGGCGGACCGTTCGACGCGGCCCCCGAGTTCGCGTTCCAGTACGGCTACGCGTACCGGATGATCTGCGAGTTCCACGGGCGGTTCCTGTTCAACAACCACTTCTCACCGTTCCGCGGCTCCTGGCTGGAGGAGGTGGACGCGGGGCTGAGCGCCCTGGGGATCACGGCGGTCGCCGTCACCGACTTCATGTACGGGTCCGTGCCGGCTCCGCTGCCCCACCGCGACCTGCCCGGTTACGGCGAGTGGAGCGCGGAGCAGTGCGCGCAGGGCCTGGCGCAGTGGGAGGCGAGCACGCCCGAGCAGCGCGAAGCCCTCGACCCGGAGGTGCTGGAGGCCGTCGAGTCCTGCGTGGACTGGATGCGGCAGGCGCGGGCCAAGGAGGGGTTCGGCATAGCCGGCTTCGGCTCCTGAGCGACCGCGGCCTCCCGGCGGCGGCCGGCCGCCGCGACCTCCCGCGCACGGCGGGGAACGGTCCGTGGCAGCGTCCCGGGTGCCCCGATCCCGTGCTCGCCCGCGGGTCGCGCGAGCGGCCCCGCGGGGTGAGCATGGGTACGTGATGTGGGCATCGTGGACGACAGTCCGGGTCTTCGCGGGCCGCGGTGGTGTGCACACCGAGACGGCCGGTGTGCTCACCGGTGAACTCGACGTGCACACGACGTGGGTCGACGGCGAGGCCCGGGTGGCCGTGCAGCACAGCGGGGCCTCCGACTGGTTCGCCATGACCGGCAGCCCCGTGGCGTGCACGACGGAGGAGGAGAGCCGGGTCCTGCACGAGGCCGTGGTGGCGGCCGTCCGCGCGGGAGGCGGAGCCACCGTCCCGGCCTCCGGAGCTCTCGACCGCTGAGCCCTGAGCGCTGACCGCTGACCGGTCGCAGGGGCCGCCCGGCCTCCGCTGCGCCGTGTCCGGCGGGGCCGGTCGCCCCGGCGCGGGCCACCGGGGCCCGGTGGCTGCCCGGCCGGACGGGAGCCGGGGTCAGCCGCTGGTCAGCAGGGAGTCGTCCTCGGGGCGCGCACCCGGCAGCCGGTAGCGGGCCGCGATGAGGGCCGCGTCCACATCGCGCGTGCCGGTCGAGACGCACAGCGTGTAGGCGATGTCGTCGATGCGCTGGCGCACCTCGGGGCTGGCGGCCTCGTCGGCCTGCAGCAGCTTCAGCGTCTCGTACTGCTCGACCAGGTTCTTCAGGACCGCGGGGTGGGCCATCAGCACGCCGGTTCTCCTTTTCCGCACCCGCAGGTGCCTGTTCCGTCTCGCGTGCCGCACCTGTTACCCGGCGATCCGCGTCCGACACGTCGTGCATGCGACACGTGGCGCGTTCGGTGCGTCGCGCATGCGATACGTCGTGCGTTCGGTGCGGCGCACGGATCGGCGGGCATGCGCCACTTCCCGGCCGCGGCCGGCCGAGGGCGCGGGCCCGGGCGGCGGCGCCCCGGCTGGCGTGATGTGACGAGCGGGACATCGTCCGCGCCGGGCATTCGTCGTATGATCGCCGCGTGACTCTTCTCGTGATGCGCCGGCACGTGGACTACGCGCGCGTCACGACCATGGGCTGTCCGCCCCAGGCCTGATCACCCCGTCACCTCTCCACCCGGCCCTGCCGCGGACGCCCGACGACGCACGGCTCACCCCTGTCGACCGCTTTCCGCACGCCGCGATCCCGCCATCCCAGGGAGCAGGGCCCTCGTCAGACCAGAAACGGAAGGCCACCATGCCGTCCATGCCCGCTGCCTTGCCCACCAGCCTCCCCGTCATCGATCTGTCCCGGGCCGACGATCCGCTCACCCGGGCGGCATTCCGTCGCGATCTGCACGAGGCGGCACGCGACGTCGGGTTCTTCCACCTCACCGGACACGGCGTGAGCCCGGCCGAGACCGAGCGCGTCCTGGCCGTGACGAGGGCGTTCTTCGCCCTGCCCGAGGCCGACCGGCTGGCGATCGCCAACCTGCGCTCGCCCCACTTCCGCGGCTACACCCGCGTGGGCCACGAACTCACCGGCGGCCGGTCGGACTGGCGCGACCAGCTCGACGTGGGTGCGGAGCGGCCGGCGCCCCCCATCGGCCCCGGCGACCCGCCGTACCTGTGGCTGGAGGGCCCCAACCAGTGGCCCGCCGCGCTGCCCGAGCTGCGCTCCGTCGTGCTCGCCTGGCAGGACCGGCTGGCCGCGGTGGCCCACCGGCTGCTGCGGGAGCTGCTCGCCTCCCTGGGTGCGCCCGGGGACTTCTTCGACAAGGACTTCGCCGACCGTCCGCACCTGCACACCAAGCTGATCCGCTACCCCGGATCGGCCCCCTCGGGCGCCGGCCAGGGCGTCGGCGCGCACAAGGACTACGGGTTCCTGACCCTGCTGCTGCAGGACGAGGTGGGCGGTCTCCAAGTCCGGTCGGGAGACGGCTACATCGCCGTACCGCCCCTGCCGGGCGCCTTCGTCGTCAACCTCGGCGAGCTGCTGGAGATAGCCACCGAGGGCTACCTGTCCGCGACGGACCACCGGGTCGTCAGCCCACCCGGTGCGGTGGAGCGGTTCTCGGTGCCGTTCTTCTACAACCCGCGGCTCGACGCGGTGATCAGGACCGTGCCCGGCGCCTACCTGGAGCACGCGCCGGGCGTCGCGCAGGACCTCGACAACCCGCTGCACGCCGAGTACGGCCGCAACGAACTCAAGGGCTGGGTGCGGGCCCACCCCGAGGTGGCGCGCCGTCACCACCCCGAACTCGTGGCCGGCTGACCCCGGGACGCGGGAGGGCGCCCCGCCGGAGCCTGCACGGAGCCGGAGCAGCACCGCTCATGGCCGTCGCCGTCCACGGCGGCACGCGGACCGGTCGGCGTGGCCGCCGCACGCGCCAAAAGGGGCCGGTCCGGGGTGAGTTCCCCGGACCGGCCCCCGACGGGAGTGACGGCGCCCGTCAGTAGGGGCCGTTCACGTTGTCGATGGAGCCGTACCTGGCGGCGGCGTAGTTGCAGGCGGCGGTGATGTTGGCGACCGGGTCGTACGGGTCGGTGGACGTCCCGGGCACGTGGTAGGCGCGGAACGTGGGGTCGATGACCTGGAGGAGGCCCTTGGACGGAGTTCCGGCCGCGGCGTTGGAGTCCCAGTTGTTGATGGCCAGCGGGTTGCCCGAGGACTCACGCATGATGTTGCGGTGAATTCCCTCGTACGTGCCGGGAATTCCGCGCTCGGCCATGATGGCCAGGGCTTCCTTGATCCAGCCGTCGAGATTGTCCGCGTACGCCACGGGCTTCGGGGCGAGGCTGGTGCGCGTGGAGCGGTCGGCCCGCTCCGCCGGGGCGGTGGAAACAGCCTTCGCCTTCGCCGTGGTCTTCACCGCGGTCTTCACTGCGGCCTTCGCCTCGTTCTTCGGCTTCGGCTTGGCGCCGATCGTCAGCTTGAGGCCCGGGTGAATGAGGGACGGATTGTCACCGACGGCCTTGCGGTTGTCCTCGTACAGCTTTTTCCAGCCCCCGGTCACCTCGTGTGTCCGGGCGATCTTGGAAAGCGTGTCACCGGCGATCACGGAATAGGTGACGGGCGAGGTCACGGCCTTTTCCACGACGGCGGAGGGAGCCGTGTTCGGCGCGGCCTCGGCCGCGGTGGCGCCGAACAGCGGCAGGGCGAGGGCGGCGCCGCCCGTGCCCGCGGCGACGAGACGCCGGGTGATCGGATGGTTGCCGGGGCGGCGGTGCTTACCCTTTGCGGGCATGGGACATTCCTCTCCGTCGCCTGCGAGGTGAGCTGTCGGGTTCGGGCTGGAGATGCCCGGCCGCGCAGCGCGCGACTTCACCCCGAGCCGTCCCGTATTTCCGGGCCGGCGGCTTACCTGGGTCCCCCGCTCCTGCCGTACGTCAGTGGATGGGTGCGGATTCCGGGCGGCGGCAGGATTCGGCGGTCCGACCGGATTGACCGTGACGGTAAGCGAGAGCAACGCGGCCGAACAAGTCCTGAATTACGCACGGCCGGTTACGGGAACGCCATCGTTCGCGTCCTCCCGGAAACTCAACTTTCTTTCCGAACAGCGGAAATGGAGGGGGGAGGACTCCAGGAGGCCGGGTTCGGAGGTGAGTCATATCACGGCCGGTGTATAAGGGGCAATTATGTTGGCATGCGGGGGAAACCAAGCAAGATGGCTGACTCATCCGTAATCGGGACATTCAGGCGAAAGGTGCCCGATCCGGCGAGGTGACGGGAAGCGGTCGGCCGGTCACCCGCGAGGAGCTCCGCCCGCCCCGGCCGCGGCGGACCCGGGCGGGGAACGCACCGCGATCTTCCCCGCGCACGCACCTTGCCGCTCCGCCGCATGTCCCGGACAGTTGCCTCCATGGCGATCGTCGTACTGGTGGGCACCCTGGACACCAAAGGGCTGGAGTACGGATGGCTGCGCGAGCGGTTGCTGCGCCACGACGTGGACGTCGTGGTCGTCGACACCGGCGTGGCCGGATCCCCCCGCATACCCGCCGACGTGCCCCGGGCCGACGTGGCGCGGGCGGCCGGCGCCGACCTGGAGCGGTTACGGGCCCAGGGCGACCGCGGCGCGGCCGTCACCGCGATGGCCCGGGGCGCCGCCGAGACCGTGCTGCGCCTCCACGGGGAGGGCCGGCTGCACGGTGTGCTCGCCCTCGGCGGCAGCGGCGGCACGTCCATCGCGACCCGCGCCATGCGCGCGCTGCCGCTCGGCGTGCCCAAGGTGATGGTGTCCTCCATGGCCGCGGGCGACGTCTCGCCGTACGTCGGCTCCGCGGATATCACCATGATGTACAGCGTGGTCGACATCGCGGGCGTCAACAGCGTCTCCGCGCCGATCCTCGCCAACGCCGCCGACGCCGTCGCGGGTATGGCGAAGGGCTTCGCCGCGGCCGGCCGGGCCCCGCTGCCCACCGGCCCCGGTGCAAACGGCGGCCGCCCCCTCGTCGCCGCGAGCATGGCGGGCGTGACGACCCCCGGCGTCGACGCCGCCCGCGAACGGCTGACCGGACTCGGCTACGAAGTGCTCGTGTTCCACGCCAGCGGCGCGGGCGGGCGCACCCTCGAAACGCTGTCCGGGCAGGGACTTTTCGCGGGCGTCCTCGACCTCACGCTCAGCGAGCTCGCCGACGACCTCTGCGGCGGCATCCTCACCGCGGGCCCGGACCGGCTCCAGGCCGCCGGGCGCCGCGGCATCCCCCAGGTGGTCGCCCCGGGCGCGCTGGACATGGTGAAGTTCGGCCCGGCCGACACCGTTCCCGCGCGGATGCGCGACCGGGACATGCGCGTGCACAACCCGTCCATCACGGTGGTGCGCACGACGCCGCGGGAGTGCGCGGAACTCGGCCGCCGCGTGGCGGCGAAGCTGCGGACCGCCACCGGCCCGGCCGCCGTGTGCCTGCCCCTGCGCGGACTGTCCACGCTGGGGGAGCCGGGCGGGCCGTACCACGACCCGGCCGCGGACGAAGCGCTGTTCGGGGCCCTGCGCGACGGGCTGCGCGGCAGCGCCGTCGACGTCGTCGAGATCGACACGCACATCAACGACCCGGCGTTCGGCCGTGCCGCCTCCGACCTGCTGCACCGCATGATCAGCGGCGCACCGGTCAGGCAGGTGCCGAGGCCTTCGCGATGAGCAGGTCGAGCAGCGACAGCAGCGCGTCCCGGACGTCGCCCCGTGACCGGGCGTCCAGCAGCAGGACCGGCGTGTCCGGGTCGCCCAGCCGCAGAGCCGCCCTGATCTCCTCGACGGTGTAGGGCTGTTCGCCGTGGAAGCAGTTGGCGCCCACGACGAAGGGCAGTCCCCGGCTCTCGAAGAAGTCGACGGCCGGGAAGCTGCGGTCCAGGCGCCGCGTGTCCACGAGCACGACCGCTCCGAGCGCGCCGTTCAGCAGGTCGTCCCACATGAACCAGAAGCGCTCCTGGCCGGGCGTACCGAACAGGTAGAGGACCACACCGGCGTCGGTGAGGGTGATCCGGCCGAAGTCCATCGCCACCGTGGTCACGGCCTTGGACTCGATGCCGTCGAGGTCGTCGACGCCGACGCCCGCGGCCGTCAGCCGCTCCTCCGTGCGCAGCGGCTCGATCTCCGAGATCGTCTCGACCAGTGTCGTCTTCCCGACGCCGAAGCCCCCGGCGACGAGGATCTTGACGGGGGCCGCTTCCGCGGACGGCGCTTCCCGGGACGGGGACCGGGGGTCAGATACGGGCAAGGTTGTCCCTGATTCTCATGAGCAGACGGGCATCGGTGGTCTCGGACTCCTCCAGCGGCGGCCGGTGGTGGATCAGCCCGCGGTCCGCGAGCTCGCCGAGGAGGAGCGTCGTCGGAGTCAGGCGCATACGCATCCGGGCCGCGATCTCCGCGACCGCCAGCCCGCCGGGCGGCGGACACATGGCCAGGACGGCCTGCCACTCCGAGGGCAGGCCGCCCCGCGCGTCCGCGGCGACGGCCGCCGTGATCGTGGTGTCCATGGTCAGGGCGGTGTGCGGAGCTGCCGTACGGCCGTCGGTCAGGGCGTACAGCCGCGTCCGCCGGCGGCCCGCGCGGGGCGGCTCGTCCGCCATTACGACGTGGACGTCTCGGTGCGTTCGGGCGTCCCCAGCCACTCGCCCAGCGCCTGCGCGGTGCGCACGGCCTCGCCGCCCAGCTCGCCGAGGCGCGCCTTGCGCGAGGTCACGACGATGAGGGTGCTGCCCTCGCCGCAGCCCACGATGCACAGGTACCGGTCGTCCATCTCCACCAGCTGGCGGATCACCCGGCCCCCGTCGATCTCCCGGGAGATCGCCTTCATCGTGGCCGCGATGCCGGAGGCCGCCGCGGCGACGCGCTCGGCCTGGGGCCGGTCCAGCAGGTAGGCGCTGAGTTTGATCCCGTCGTTGGACAGCAGCACGGCGCCCTGGATGCCGGCGATCCTGCTCAGGTTGTTGTCCAGGACGCTGTAGATCATGTCGTTCGGTGTCGTCATGGCTGATCCCGTCGGAGCTCTTGTTCGACTTGCTGGGTTCCGTGTTCGTAGTCCGACCAGGCGTCGGCCACTTCCTCGGGGGTCGCCGTGTCGGGGGCGACCGTTGCTTCCGGTGCGCGAGGCTCGCGCAGTTGCCGGACCATGTGGGTCTGCGGCACGCGCTCGGGGAGGGGCGGCCGGGCGCCGCCTCCGTCCCCCGGCGCCGCGGGCCGTACCGGCGGAGCGTCCTGCGCCCGCTGCTGCGTGCGGCGCACGGGCAGCCCGGCGGCGCCGGCGAGCGGCACCGGCCCGGCACTGCCCTCCGCACGGCGCGGCAGAGCCGCCCGGCCCGGCTGCGCGGGCACCCGCGCGGCCTCGGGCGCGGGCTCGTGAGCGGTGGAGGTCTCGTGCGCGGTGGCCGGTCCGCCGGCCGAGGCGGGCGCGGACGGCGGTGTCACCGCTGCGCGCACCGGCTCCCGCTCCCCGCCGCTCCCCGCCGCGCCGCGGCCGTCGCGGTCCTTCCCGGGCCCGGTCGGTACGAGGTGCTCGGCCGGGACGATCACCACGGCCGAGGTCCCGCCGTAGACCGACCGGCGCAGCGTCACCGTGGCTCCGAGCCGGTCGGCGAGGTGGCCGACGACGAAGAGCCCGAGCCGGTGGGCGTTCTCGGCGAGGACGGCGTACGGCGGCGCGGAGTGCAGGCGCCCGTTCATCTCCTCGTACGCCGCGGGCGTGACCCGGGGCCCCCGGTCCTCGATCTCCACCGACAGCCCGTCGGTGACCAGCTCGGCCCGGATGACCACCTTCGAGCGCGGCGGCGAGAAGCGGGTCGCGTTGTCCAGCAGCTCGGCGAGCAGATGGCTGATCTGGCTGATCACCCGCGGTTCCACGCTGATCTCGTCCAGTGCCTGCCGCTCGATGCGCCGGAAGTCCTCCACCTCCGCGGCGGCCTCCCGCAGCAGATCGGCGACGCGCATGGGATCGGTGTGCGGATCGGGGATCTCCCCACCCGCGAGGATGAGCAGGTTCTCGATCTGCCGCCGCATCCCCACCGTCAGCTGGTCGGACCGCATCAACCGGGCGAGCAGCGTCTCGTCGTGCCCGAAGGTGTCCTGCAGCTCCTCGGTCAGGGTCAGCTGCCGGCTCACCAGGTTGCCGGTGCGGGAGGCGATGCCCGCGGCGAACATCCCGAAACCGTGACGCTCCGCCGCCAGTTGCCGGTGGCCGTCCACGGACACGGCGACGACCCGCGCGAACGCATCGCTGATCCGCCCGACTTCGTCCCGGTTCCCGGTGACCGAGGGCAGGGCGCCGGAGTCGACGGGCAGCCCGCGCTGGAGCCGGTCGACGACGTCCGGCAGGGTCTCCTCGGCGATGGTCACCGTGCGCTCGTGCAGCCGGCGCAGACGCCGCAGCATCGAGCGCGTGATGACGACGACGCCCGCCGCGACCAGCAGCAGCGCGCCCGCGCTGGCCGTGATCAGCCAGGTGACCTCGGACTCCAGCTCGTCGGCCTTCGCGTCGGCACGCGCCAGCAGCCCCTGGGACCGCGCGGTGTTCAGCGCGTCCAGCCGGGCGCCCCACACGGCCTGCGCGGCCCGCCAGCCGGTGACCTCGCGCGGCAGCCGCACGCCGAACTCGATGTCCTTGTGGTCGGACATGACGGTGTTCTCGATACGGACCTTGGTCTGCCACGCGTCCGAGCCGACGAGCTGCGCGTACAGCTCGCTCTCCGCGGGCGGCAGCTGCGGAACGACCCAGGTGTCGTACAGATAGCGGTGGGCGCCGACCGCGTTGACGAAGTCCGAGAACTGCGTCGCGCTCAGCTCCCGGGACGGCCCGGCCAGCGCCAGGAGCGTGTCCTGCCGCGCCAGCATCTCCGACGCCGAGTACATCGTGACCACGACCCGGCTCTCCAGCGTGAGCTCGGCGTCCTCGGTGTGGCTGAACTCGTCCTGGTAGAACCGGATCATCTGGCCGATGACGTTCGTGTAGTACACGACCGTGCTGTCGGCGCTGCCGGTGCGCAGGTCCGTCCGCTCCCGGTAGGGGGCCAGGTCGTCCAGGCCCTCCGTCACCTCCTGGAGGCGTCGGCGCGCCTCCTCGGACCGGGCGCCCGGTCCCGCGGCCCGGCGGAACTCCGCCACCGCGCGGTCGGTGGCCGCCCGCCGGTCCTCCAGCTCCTGCTCCGGCACGGACGCGCCCGACCAGCGGGCGGCGCTCGCCGCCCGCTCGGCCTGCATCGCGCCCAGCAGCCGGTACAGGGGCGCGCCGATCCGCTGGCCCGCCGCCACGTCCGCGCGCAGGTGGTGCGACTGGTCCAGCAACCGGTCCGCGGTGACGGCGACCTGGGTGCCCATCGCCACGGTGGGCACCACCGCCAGCAGGACGAGGAGGGTCCGGAGGCGTACGGTGCGCCGGCGCCGGCGTGGTTCCGGCGGGGTCGGCGGTCCTTCGGGTGCGGTGCCGGGTTCTATGGGAGACATCAGCCCTCGGAGCGGAGAAGCGGGGACCGACCGGCAGCCGGGCACGGCGCAGCCCTGGGGGAGGGGCTCGGGGACGGCCGGTCCGGCTTCGGCGCGGGGACGAGAAGGATGCCGATCATAACCAGCCACGCGCAGAAAGGGAGACGTTGCCTCCGTGCTCCCTGCGTGGTAGGGCGCCGGGACGGTTCGGCCGGGCGGGTGCCGGATCGCGGGACCGGGCGGGCGACATCCGTGACCGGGGTCCTGTCGAACAGGGGTCGATCACGAGATATCTTGATGTCGAGCAATGTTACAGACGTGGAGCGGAGCACCCGGTGACTGACTCGACCATCATCTATACGCACACCGACGAGGCCCCGGCCCTGGCGACGTACTCGTTCCTGCCCGTGGTCCAGGCGTATGCCTCGACGGCCGGTGTCACCGTGGAGACGCGTGACATCTCCCTGGCGGGCCGGATCATCGCCGGGTTCCCGGAGTACCTGCAGGAGGGCCAGCGCATCGACGACGCGCTCGCCGAGCTGGGTGAGCTGGCCAAGACCCCCGACGCCAACATCATCAAGCTGCCGAACATCTCGGCCTCCATCCCGCAGCTGAAGGCCGCGGTCGCCGAGCTGCAGCAGCAGGGCTACGCGCTCCCGGACTACCCGGACGACCCGAAGACCGACGAGGAGCGCGACATCCGCGCCCGCTACGACAAGGTCAAGGGCAGCGCCGTGAACCCGGTCCTGCGCGAGGGCAACTCCGACCGCCGCGCCCCCGCGTCGGTCAAGAACTACGCCAAGGCCCACCCGCACCGCATGGGTGCGTGGACGTCCGAGTCGAAGACCAACGTCGCGACGATGGGCGAGAACGACTTCCGCTCCACCGAGAAGTCCACGGTCGTCACCGAGGACGGCGCGCTGCGCATCGAGCTGGTGGGCGACGACGGCACCACCACCGTCCTGCGCGAGTCGGTCCCGGTCCTCGCGGGCGAGGTCGTCGACGCCTCGGTCATGCGCGTCGCGGCGCTCCGCGAGTTCCTGACCGCGCAGGTGGCGCGCGCCAAGGAGGAGGGCATCCTCTTCTCCGTGCACCTGAAGGCCACGATGATGAAGGTCTCCGACCCCATCGTCTTCGGCCACGTCGTACGGGCCTTCTTCCCCAAGACCTTCGCGAAGTACGGCGAGGCGCTGGCCGCCGCCGGCCTGTCCCCGAACGACGGTCTGGGTGCCCTCCTCAAGGGCCTGGACGGCGTCCCGCACCTGGGCGCCGAGATCAAGGCCTCCTTCGAGGCCGAGCTCGCCGAGGGCCCCGAGCTGGCCATGGTCGACTCCGACAAGGGCATCACCAACCTGCACGTCCCGAGCGACGTCATCGTCGACGCCTCCATGCCGGCCATGATCCGCACCTCCGGCCACATGTGGGGCCCGGACGGCCAGGAGCACGACACCCTCGCGGTCCTGCCGGACAGCAGCTACTCCGGCGTCTACCAGGCCGTCATCGACGACTGCCGCGCCCACGGCGCCTTCGACCCGTCCACCATGGGCTCCGTGCCGAACGTCGGCCTGATGGCGCAGAAGGCCGAGGAGTACGGCAGCCACGACAAGACCTTCGAGATCCCCACCACCGGCACCGTCCGCCTGGTCGACCAGGCCGGCAACGTCGTCCTGGAGCAGACCGTCTCCGCCGGCGACATCTTCCGCGCCTGCCAGACCAAGGACGCGCCGATCAAGGACTGGGTGAAGCTCGCCGTCACCCGCGCCCGCGCCACCGGTGACCCGGCCGTGTTCTGGCTCGACGAGAGCCGCGCGCACGACGCCCAGCTCATCACCAAGGTCAAGCAGTACCTGCAGGAGCACGACACCGAGGGCCTGCAGATCGAGATCATGTCGCCGGTGGAGGCCACCGCGTTCTCCCTGGAGCGCATCCGCCGCGGCGAGAACACGATCTCCGTCACCGGCAACGTGCTGCGTGACTACCTCACCGACCTGTTCCCGATCCTCGAGCTCGGCACCAGCGCCAAGATGCTCTCGGTCGTCCCGCTGATGAACGGCGGCGGCCTGTTCGAGACGGGCGCCGGCGGCTCGGCCCCCAAGCACGTCCAGCAGCTGGTCAAGGAGAACTACCTGCGCTGGGACAGCCTGGGCGAGTTCCTCGCCCTCGCCGTCAGCTTCGAGCACCTCGCGCAGAAGGAGGGCAACGCCCGCGCCCAGGTCCTCGCGGACACGCTGGACCGCGCGACCGGCACGTTCCTGAACGAGGACAAGTCGCCCTCCCGCCGCCTCGGCGGCATCGACAACCGCGGCAGCCACTTCTACCTGGCCATGTACTGGGCCCAGGAGCTGGCCAAGCAGACCGACGACGCGGAGCTGGCCAAGGCGTTCGCCACGGTCGCCCAGACGCTCACCGACAACGAGCAGAAGATCGTCGACGAGCTGATCGCGGTCCAGGGCAAGCCGGTCGACATCGGCGGCTACTACCACCCGGACCCGGCCAAGGCCGCGGCCGTGATGCGCCCGTCGGAGACCCTCAACCAGGTTCTCGCGACCCTGGCCTGAGCCCGGCGTCCCTCCGCGCGCCCCTGAGGCACCGTTCCGCCCCGGCCGGCATCCTGCCCGGCCGGGGCGGTCGTGTTCCCGGGCGGTCGTGTTCCGGGCGGTCCGTTCCGCAAGGACAGGGGTCCGCGGCAGGCGCGCGGCCGAGAGGGCCGGGCCGTCACCCCCGGCCCCCTCGTCGGAACACCGCGCTCAGGGAACGGGCCCCGAGGCGGTGGCCGTCCGCTCGCCGGGCGGCGGCCCGGCGACCACGACCGTGGCCGGCCGCAGGAGGTGCTCGCCGACCGCGTACCCCGGCCGCAGCACCACGGTGCACGTGGGCCGGTCGAACCAGTGGCACGGGTGGTACGCGACGGCCTCGTGCACCAGCGGGTCGAACGGGTCGCCCACCGCGCCCACGGGCAGCAGGCCCAGCGCGCTCAGCTCCGTCTCCAGGGCCCGCGCCACCTGCTGGAAGCCGCCGGTCACCTCGCCCTGGTCGGCGGCGGCGTCCAGCGCGTCGAGCACCGGCAGGAACCGGGCGAGCACATTGGCCACGGCGATCCCGTGCACCGCGGCGCGGTCGCGGCGGACCCGCTTGCGGTAGTTGTCGTACTCGGCCTTCAGCCGCTGGAGGTCGGCCGTGCGCTCGCGCAGGGTCGCCTGGAGGGCGGGGTCCTGGACCGGCGCGGGGCCGACGGCCCGGGGCGGGCGCTCCCGGCGGGCCGGCCGCTCGGCGGGCGCGGGGGCGCGGGCGGGACCCGGCCCGGTGAGCATCAGCGGGGTGCCGGGCCCGCTGGAGACGTCGGTCAGGCGGCTCACCCCGTGTCCCCCTTCGGCTTGTCGTCGTCGACGATCTCGGCGTCGACCACGTCGTCGGCAGCGGCATCCTGCGCGGCACCGGGAGCCTCACCGGCACCGCCGGCGCCCCCGGCGGCCTGGGCGCCGGCGGACCCCTGCGCGCCGGCGTACATCGCCTGGCCGAGCTTCTGGGAGACGGCCGCGACCTTCTCGGTGGCGGTGCGGATCTCCGCGGTGTCCTCGCCCTTCAGCTTCTCC
>NZ_JBITEO010000015.1:0-171527 GCF_044455245.1 Streptomyces sp. NPDC051310 | reverse complement strand
CGCGCCCGGCGGGGGCCCCCCCCCCCCCCCCCGCCCCCCCCGCGGGGGGGGGGCGGGGGGGGCGCCCCCCCCCGCCCCCCACCAGCCCGTGGCGGCGGGGCATCCCGCCGACGAGCCCGCCGCCACGGGAGACCGGACGGCCCACGACCGGGCCGCCCAGCACCCCGAAGGTGACGAGCACACCGCTGGCGGATGCCTAACCGGCGCGTACCGTCCCCTCGGCGAGGAAGGTTCCGCCCGCGAGCAGCGTCCCGCGCAGGAGTCCACCGTGCCTTCGGTGCGGGTACCGGAACGGCGGGGACCGGAGGCGGTCGGGCCTGCTTCCGGGAGCGCCTCCGGCGCCGACAGGCCCCTCCTGCACGGCACCCCTGGCACGGCCGGCGTCGCCGAGAGCGGCTCGCCCGACGCGATACGGGTGCGGCGCACGCTCGCCGAGGTGGGCCCCGTGGCCGACAAGGTGACGTCGTACTTCTACGCCCTGCTCTTCACCCGCCATCCCGACCTGCGCTCCCTCTTCCCGGCTGCCATGGACGCCCAGCGGGACCGCCTCCTCAAAGCGCTGCTGACGGCGGCCGACCACATGGACGACGCCGAGGTGCTCAAGGAGTACCTCCAGCATCTGGGCCGCGGCCACCGCAAGTACGGCACCGAGGCCTCGCACTACCCGGCCGTCGGAGAGGCGCTCATCGGAGCCCTGAGCCGGTACGCGACGACGACGTGGGACGACGAGACCGAAGCGGCCTGGGTCCGCACGTACACCACGATCTCGCAGATCATGATCGACGCGGCGGCGGAGAACGAGCGGCATGCTCCGGCCTGGTGGCACGCCGAGGTGGTCTCGCACGACCTGAGAACGCCCGACATCGCGGTCGTCACCGTCCGGCCCGACCAGCCGTACCCCTTCCTGGCCGGCCAGTACACGAGCCTGGAGACACCGTGGTGGCCGAGGGTCTGGCGGCACTACTCGTTCGCCTCCGCACCGCGCTCGGACGGCCTGCTCAGTTTCCACGTCAAGGCGGTGCCGGCGGGGTGGGTCTCCAACGCCCTCGTCCACCACGCCCGCCCCGGTGACGTGCTGCGGCTGGGACCGCCCGCCGGCTCCATGACCGTCGACCACTCCACCGACAACGGACTGCTCTGCCTGGGCGGCGGCACCGGCATAGCGCCCATCAAGGCGCTCGTCGAGGACGTCGCCGAGCACGGTGAGCGGCGGCCCGTCGAGGTCTTCTACGGTGCCCGCACCGATCACGACCTGTACGACATCGACACGATGCTGCGGCTCCAGCAGTCGCATCCGTGGCTGGAGGTGCGGGCCATCATCGACGGCAAGGCGCAGCTGCCGGACGTGGTGCGCGAGTACGGGCCGTGGAACGAGTACGACGCCTACCTCTCCGGCCCGCCGGGCATGATCCGCAGCAGTGTCGACGCGCTGCGGGGCATCGGTGTGCCGTACGAACGGATCCGGCACGACTCGCTCGACGAGCTGGTGGCGGTGAAGAGCTGACCGGTCCGGCCGGCCGGGGGCCGGTCAGCCGAGGTCCGGCGCGTGCATCGCCCGTACGCCTTCGATGTTGCCGTCCAGGTAGTGCCGAAGCGAAAGCGGGACGAGGTTGACGGCGGCGATGCCGACGCGGCTGAAGGGGACCCGTACGATCTCGTACTCTCCCTCGGGCTCGTCCACCTCGGGGCCGTGGCGCTGGGCGGGATCCATGGATTCCAGCCGGCAGACGAAGAAGTGCTGCACCTTCACGCCCGAGACGCCGCCGTCCACGATGTGCTCGACGGTGTCGACGAAGCAGGGCACCACGTCGACGATCTTGGCGCCGAGTTCCTCGTGGACCTCGCGGTGCAGTGCGTCGACGACCGTCGAGTCCTTTGGCTCGACACCACCGCCCGGGGTCAGCCAGTACGGATCCATACCCGGCTTGGTGCGCTTGATCAGGATGAGGTCGCCACCGTCGAGCAGGATGGCGCGTGCGGTGCGCTTGACCACCGGTCGTTCGGTCATGGCTTGAAAATGGCCCGCAACGGCGCTCCTGAAACTCCCTCTCACCAGTCGACGGCAGCACGCAGCAGGGACTCGTGCGCCCGCGCGATGTGCGGCAGCGCGAGCGTGCCGGTGCGTACGACGAGGAAGTAGGTGCGTAACGGGGGCACGGGCGGATCGAGCAGGGCCACCAGCCGGCCGCGCTCCAGGTCCTGCTCGCACAGGTAGCGGGGCAGGACCGCGAGGCCGGCGCCCGAGGCGGCGGACTCCAGCACGGCGCGCAGATCGGGTGCGATGACGGTGGCGGCGGCGGCCGGCTTGGAGTCGAAGACAGCCGTCCAGTAGCGCGCGACGAACGGCAGCGACTCGTGCACCTCGACCACGGGCAGCTGCTCCAGCACGACGGCGCCCTTGCGCAGCAGGACGCCGGGGCCGAGCCGGGCGGCCCAGCGCGGCGAGGCGACCAGGACGTGCTCCTCGTCGCAGAGGGGTGTCGCGGTGAGCAGCCCGCCGCGGGGACGGGCCGTGGTGATGGCCAGGTCGTGGTGGCCGGCGGCCAGCCCCTCCAGGGTCTCCTCGGCGGTGCCCACCAGGGTGGTGCGCAGCGCGAGTCCCTGGGAGATGAGCCCGGTGAGTGCGGGAAGGGCGCGTACGGAGGTGAACTCGGGGGGCCCGGCGAGGTGCAGGGTGCGTACTCCGGTCTGCTCGTCCAGTCCGGTCTCGATGATCTCCACCAGCGCGTCCAGGTGGGGCGCAGCCCGGTGGGCGAGCTCGTCCCCGATGGTCGTCGGTGTGACGCCACGGGCCTGGCGCAGGAACAGCGGGCGGCCCAGCTGCCGCTCCAGGGTGCGGATCTGGCTGGTCACGGCGGGCTGCGAGAGGCCCAGCAGGGCGGCGGCGCGGGTGAAGGAACCCGCCCGGTGGACGGTGACGAACGTGCGCAGCAGGGCGAGGTCCACATCCACCGCCTCCCCATCGCCACGGTCACGATCGCGTCGCCTGACGGCGTCTCAGGACCGTCCAACTATAAATAAGTCGATAGGTCGCTGTCGCTACTGTGATTGGACACTGACGCAGAGTCAACTAGCCTTGTTCCACGCGGATCTGCACCAGGATCTCCGCGCGTCAAGCCAGGACGGTCCGAGCCACGAGGGGGGAGGCTCGGACCGTCCTTTCCACGGGTCCCGTACTCATTCCGCCGGCCGCGCCGCCTCGTCGAGCGCCCGCAGGACATCCGCCACCAGGTCCTCGGCGTCCTCGGCCCCGACCGAGAAGCGGATGAAGCCCTCGGGAACGGCGTCGCCGCCCCACCGGCCGCGCCGCTCAGCGGTGGACCGCACGCCGCCGAAGCTGGTCGCGTCGTCCACCAGCCGCAGCGCCTCCAGGAAGCGCTCCGCCCGCCCGCGGTCGGGCAGGACGAAGGAGACGACCGACCCGTAGTGCCACATCTGCCCCGCGGCCACCTGGTGGGAGGGGTCGCCCGGCAGCCCGGGATAGCGCAGTCCCGAGACGTCGTCGCGCCGCATCAGGGCTTCGGCCAGTACCAGCGCGTTGGCGCACTGGCGCTCGACGCGCAGCGACAGCGTGGCCAGCGACCGGTGCGCGAGCCATGCCTCCATGGGCCCGGGAATGGCCCCGGCGATCTTGCGCCAGCGCCGTACCGGGGCGGCGAGCCGCGCATCGCGGCAGGCCACATGTCCGAGCAGGATGTCACCGTGTCCGGTCATGCCCTTGGTGTCGCTGGCGACGGAGAAGTCGGCGCCCAGTTCCAGCGGACGCTGGCCGAGAGGCGTGGCGAGGGTGTTGTCGACCGCGACGAGCGCGCCCCGGTCGTGCGCGGCCGCCACCAGCCGCCGGATGTCGCAGACGTCCAGTCCCGGGTTCGACGGCGTCTCGATCCACAGCAGCCGTGCCCCGTCCAGCACGGCCAGCTGCGCGTCACCGCCGGTCGGCGCGGTGCGCACCTCGATCCCGTACGCCTCCAACTGCTCGCGCAGCAACGGCAGTGCCTGGTAGCCGTCGGACGGCAGGACGACCGCGTCGCCGGCCTTGAGCTGCGAGAACAGCACCGCCGAAATGGCGGCCATACCGGAGGCGAAGACGACGGTCTCGACGCCGTCCGGTTCGCCCGGCGCCTCCAGTTCGCCGATGGCCCGCTCCAGGTGCGTCCAGGTCGGGTTCTCGTCGCGTCCGTAGGTGTACGGGCCGGTGGGCTCGCCGGGCAGGTGGTAATGGGCGGCGAACACCGGCCCGGGCAGGGTCGGTTCGTACTTGTGTGGCTCGGGCAGGCCGGCCCGTACCGCGCGCGTTCCGTCGCCCATGCGTGCTTCCTCCATCGGTCGCCCGGCCCTCAGTCCTTGCCCTCGGGGAGAACGACGTTGAGGGCCCACGACACGACCGAGATGATCAGGCCGCCCAGGACGGCGGTCCAGAAGCCCTCGACGTGGAAGTTCAGGTCGAGCTTGTCGGCGAGCCACGAGGTCAGCAGCAGCATCAGCGCGTTCACGACCAGGGTGAACAGTCCGAGCGTGAGAATGAACAGCGGCAGCGTGAGCAGCTTCACCACCGGCTTGACCAGGACGTTCACCACGCCGAAGACGAGGGCCACCAGAACCAGGGTCAGCGCCTTCTTCCCGGTGCTGTCACCGGTCAGCGTGATGTCCTGGAGCAGCCAGATCGCCACTGCCAGGGCGCCCGCGTTCGCGATCGTCTTGACTAGGAAATTCATCATGTGTCTGATCGTGGCAGACAGCACCGGAGCGAGCGCAGGGACGGACGGGCATGAAGGCATTCCGACTGGATGAGCTGGAGGCGGAGCGCGCCGCCAACGACGGCGCGTATCTGCAGTTCCTGCGCGAGCGGAACATGTCGGTGGGCCTGTACGCGCTCGACGCCGGCGAGCTCGATCCGCAGAAGCCGCACGCCGAGGACGAGGTGTACGTCGTCGTCAGCGGCCGCGCGTCGATCACGGTCGGGATGGAGACGACGCAGGTCGGGCGGGGGAGCGTGGTGTACGTGCCGGCCGGGGTGCCGCACAAGTTCCACCACATCACCGAGGACCTGCGCGTGCTGGTGGTGTTCTCTCCGCCGGAGAGCTGACCTCCGTCCCCCGGGCTCCCTAGGGGAAGGATCAGGGGAGAGCAAGGGGCGCCGGGCCCCCGCCGGGCCCCCGGCTCACCTCTAGCATCGAGGGCGTCAGGACGTACGGACGTGCCGGTGTGCAGAGATGGGGTAGGGGCGATGGCGATGAAGGGGCTTCTGGCGGGGCTGCCGTGGTGGGTGAAGTGGGTGGCCATACCCCTGATTGCGGTGCTCGTCTTCGGAGGACTGATCGCGACCGTGGTCAGCGTGCTGATCGGGGTGCTGTTCAAGGTGCTGCTGTTCGTCGCGCTCGTGGGCGGACTGATCTACGTCGTACGGAAGTTCCTCGCTTCGTCGTCGTCCCGTAGCGACTGGTGAGCACTGCTCCGTGACCGCCGCGACCGGTGATCACGGCGCCCCCGCGGCGAACGTCGCTCCCCGCGCGACCGGCGCCTCCACGCGGCCCGCGGTGCCCGCGGCCGGCCTGCCGGCCCGGCTGCCGGCGCGGGCGTTAGCCCGGGCGGGGGAACGGAGCCGGTGAAACCCGACCTCCATGCGAGCTCTGCCGTTAGAGTGGCCAGCCTTCGCCGCCCTTGAGAAACAAGGGCGGTCGCACGCCCTGTCCGCGGTCCACGGACCGCACCGGGGGCAATCCGCCCGGGGGTGACCATTGGCCACGGCAACCAACTCAGCGGCTCCGACCCTCATCGGCTCCGTCCAGCGGGCGCTGAGACTCCTGGAGGCCGTGGGCTCCCATGCCGACGGGGCCCCAGCCAAACAGCTCGCCCGCGAGACGGGCCTGCCCCTCCCTACCGCGTACCACCTGCTGCGCACCCTCACCTACGAGGGCTATCTGCACCGCGTGGGCGGCGTGTTCGTGATCGGTGAAGCGGCCCGCCGCCTGGTGGTCGGCGAAGCACCGCAGAATCGTCGCGGCAAGATCGAGAACGTGCTGGCGCAGGTGCGGGACCGTATCGGTGTCCCGCTCTACTTCGCCGTCTACCGCGACGGTGAGATCGAGTTGCTCGCCGTGGCCGACACGCCTGCCTCGCCCGCCGTCGAGGAGTGCGCCGACTTCCGCGAAACGGGCCACGCCCACGCGATCGGCCAGTGCCTGCTCGGCCAGCTCGACGAGGAGGCCCGGCTGGACCACCTCGACCGCCACCCCGTGCAGCCGGTCACTCCGTACACCGTCCGCGACCGGAAGTCCCTGCTGGACCGTCTGGCACGCGCCGATCGGATACAGCCCTCGGTGGAACGCCAGGAGTACGCGCTCGGAACGGTCTGCGCCGCCATTCCGGTCCCGGCGGGGTCGATGAAGGCGGCCATGGCAATTTCCGTCCCCCTCCATCAGGAGGAACGGCTGTGGCCCGCTGTTGACCGGCTCCGCGGAGAAGTGGGCTGGTTGCTGCGTTCCCTCGGCGTCTCTATCAGTATCTGAAAAATCACTCCTTGTGATCCTCCAGTGCCTCCAGGACGATGACGATTGAACTAAGAGGGCGGGAAGGGATCATTACTTGCCGTTATCGGCTCCGGCCTCCATCCCATTGCTGTTCATCACTGCTTCATCCACTGCGGGGTACATGATGCACGAGTCGGTTCAGGCCGAGGTCCTGATGAGCTTCGTCGTGTCCGAGGAGCTGGCCTTCAGGATTCCGGTCGAGCTCGGGTACGACACGACGGACCCCTTCGCGGTCCGGATGACCTTCCACCTGCCCGGTGACGCACCGGTGAGCTGGACTTTCGGGCGGGAGTTGCTCCTGGACGGGATCAACGCACCGAGCGGTGACGGCGACGTGCACATCGCGCCGACCGGTCCCGAGGATCTGTCGGACGTCAGCATCCGGCTGCAGGTCGGCAGCGACCGGGCGCTGTTCCGTGCGGGCGTGCCGCCCCTGGTGGCGTTCCTCGACCGGACCGACAAGCTGGTGCCCCTGGGACAGGAGCTCACGCTCGGTGATTTCGAGCAGCACCTGGAGGAGGCACTCGGACGGATCCTCGCCGAGGAGAACGCCGGCTGAGGTCACTGCTTGCGACGACGGCCCCGTCCGCCCCGTCCGCCGCGTCCGGCCGGGGCCGCGGCGGCCGCGGGACCCGGGCCGGTGCCGGCGCCCGGCCGGTCGGCGGAGACCACCAGGGCGGCCAGCGCCGTCGTGACCGGCACGGAGGCGACCAGCCCGATGGAGCCGACGAGGGTCCGTACGATCTCCTGCGCCACCAGCTCGCTGTTGGCGACCGTCCCCACACTGCTCTCCGCGATCGAGAAGAGCAGCAGCAGGGGCAGTGCCGCACCCGCGTACGCCAGGACCAGCGTGTTGACCACGGAGGCGATGTGGTCGCGTCCGATGCGGATACCGGCCCGGTACAGGGCGCGGGGGCCCATCTTCGGGTCGGCCTGGTGCAGTTCCCACACCGCGGACGTCTGGGTCACGGTCACGTCGTCGAGGACACCGAGGGAACCGATGATGACGCCGGCCAGCAGCAGACCCGACATGTCGATGTTCGGGTAGAGCCCGTGGATCAGACCGGTGTAGTCGTCGGTGTTGCCCGTGAGGGACGCCCACCCGATGAAGGCCGAGCCCAGCAGCCCGATCAGCAGCAGTGAGATGAGGGTGCCCAGCACGGCGACCGAGGTGCGGGCGGTGAGGCCGTGGCACAGGTACAGCGCCATCAGCATGATGGCGCTCGCCCCCACCACCGCCACGACCAGCGGGTTCGAGCCCTGGAGGATGGCCGGGAGGATGAAGACGGTCAGCACGACGAAGCTCGCCGCCAGGGCGATCAGCGCCATCACGCCGCGCATCCGGCCGACGGCCACCACCGCCAGGGCGAAGATCCCGGCGAGGATCGCCACCGGCATCCTGCGGTCGACGTCGGTGACCGAGTACTGGAGGTCGCGGGGCGCGTCGGGCGCGTACGCCACCACCACGCCCTGCCCCTGGTCGAGTTGGCGGGGCGAGTCCGGCTGCACGACCTCGACGAACCGGCGGCCCCGGTCCTTGCCCGTGGTGACCTCGACCGTCGCCTTCGCGCACTTCCCCTGCTGGGCGTTGACCGCCTCCCGGCCCTCCGGTGTCGTCGTGTCCCCGGTGGGCGGGACCTGCGCCGCGTTCACGTCCTTGCAGTCCACCCGCTCGACGCGGACGACCGTGCCCTGCTCGGTCTGCCGGTCGAAGCCCACACCCGTGCGCTCGTGGGCAGGCGCGCCACCTGGCCACAGCAGGGCGAGACCCACGACGACCGCCGTGGCGAAGGGGATCAGTACGGCCGCGATGACCTTGCGCAGATGCTGGGAGACGGGCGCGGCAGGGCCATGGCTGTGCGTATGACCGTGCGCATGCCGGTCCGGCTCGGGTGTCTCGTGCGTGGAAGTCACCGACCGATCATCGCAAGAACCGAGGGGGCCCTCTGTTCAGCGTGGCCGGAAGGACGCTAGCGTGGTGACACCTTTGCACACGCGGGAGCTCGGAGCACCGGGCTGAGAGGGCGCTGAAATCCGTACGAAGAGTACGGAAACGGCTGCGTCGACCGCCGAACCTGTTACCGGGTAATGCCGGCGTAGGGAGTAGGTCACGATGACCGTTCAGGACGCACGCACGCCTGCCTCGAATCGGAACGACGAGGCCGGGAAGTCCGTCGGATGGCACAAGGGGTACATCGAGGGTTCGCGCCCCGACCTTCGCGTGCCGGTCCGCAAGGTGCACCTCACCAACGGCAAGGACGTGACGCTGTACGACACGTCAGGGCCGTACACCGACCCGAGCGTCGAGACGGACGTACGCCGCGGCCTGCCGCCGTTGCGGGAGAACTGGATCATCGGGCGCGGCGACACCGAGGAGTACTCCGGCCGGCCGGTCCGCCCGGAGGACGACGGGATCAAGCACACCTCGCCGCGCGGCGGGCTGCGCAACCTCGACGCCGTCTTCCCGGGCCGGCCCCGCCAGCCCCGCCGGGGCCGTGACGGGCAGGCGGTCACGCAGCTCGCGTACGCCCGCCGCGGCGAGATCACGCCGGAGATGGAGTACGTCGCGCTCCGCGAGAACGTCTCCCCGGAGGTGGTGCGCGAGGAGATCGCGGCCGGGCGCGCGGTACTGCCGGCCAACGTCAACCACCCGGAGATCGAGCCGATGATCATCGGCAAGCGGTTCCTGGTGAAGGTCAACGCCAACATCGGCAACTCCGCCGTCACGTCCTCCATCGAGGAGGAGGTGGAGAAGATGACCTGGGCGACCCGCTGGGGTGCCGACACCGTCATGGACCTCTCCACCGGCCGGAACATCCACACCACCCGCGAGTGGGTGCTGCGCAACTCCCCCGTGCCGATCGGTACCGTGCCGCTCTACCAGGCCCTGGAGAAGGTCGACGGCAAGGCCGAGGAACTGACCTGGGAGATCTACAAGGACACGGTCATCGAGCAGGCCGAGCAGGGCGTCGACTACATGACGGTGCACGCCGGAGTCCTGCTGCGGTACGTGCCGTTGACCGCGCGCCGCAAGACCGGCATCGTCTCCCGCGGCGGTTCGATCATGGCTGCGTGGTGCCTGGCGCACCACAAGGAGTCGTTCCTGTACGAGAACTTCGAGGAGCTCTGCGAGATCCTCGCCGCGTACGACGTGACGTACTCGCTCGGTGACGGTCTGCGGCCCGGCTCGATCGCCGACGCCAACGACGAGGCGCAGTTCGCCGAACTGCGCACGCTGGGCGAGCTCAACCGGATCGCCAAGCGGTACAACGTGCAGACGATGATCGAGGGCCCGGGCCACGTCCCGATGCACAAGATCAAGGAGAACATCGACCTCCAGCAGGAGATCTGCGAGGAGGCGCCGTTCTACACGCTCGGCCCGCTGACCACCGATGTGGCGCCGGCGTACGACCACATCACGTCGGGCATCGGTGCTGCCATGATCGCCTGGTGGGGCACCGCGATGCTCTGCTACGTGACGCCCAAGGAGCACCTGGGGCTGCCCAACCGTGACGACGTGAAGACCGGTGTCATCACGTACAAGATCGCGGCGCACGCGGCCGACCTGGCCAAGGGCCACCCCGGGGCGCAGGAGTGGGACGACGCCCTGTCGGACGCGCGCTTCGAGTTCCGCTGGGAGGACCAGTTCAACCTGGCCCTCGACCCGGACACCGCAAGGGAGTTCCACGACGAGACGCTGCCCGCGGAGCCCGCCAAGACCGCCCACTTCTGCTCCATGTGCGGTCCGAAGTTCTGCTCGATGAAGATCTCGCAGGACATCCGGCGGGAGCACGGCGGCGATCTGAAGCAGGACGAGATCCAGGCGGGGATGGCGGAGAAGTCCGCCGAGTTCGCCGCTGCGGGGAACCGGGTCTATCTGCCGCTGGCGGACTGACCCCGGCCGCGCGGACGCGGCGACGCATCCTCGAACGGATGTTTCACGTGAAACGGCGCCGGGGCACCGGTCAGTCCGGCTGGTGCTCCGGGCCGCCGAAGTCCGGGCTGGTGAAGTCCGGGCTGGTGAACGTGGGACGCGCCGCCGTGCCGCCCTCGCTCGGGCTGGAGAAATCGGGGCCGCTGTAACCGACCTTCGGCAGCTGCCCGACCTTGCGCGGAGGGACCCCGGAGGCCGGGTCCGCGCTCGGATCGGCCAGGGCGTCCCGCAGGAACGGCATGATGCCGCGTTCGAGCAGGGCGTGCCGCCAGGCCTCTCTCGCGCGGGCGATCTCGTCGGGCAGGTCGTCGCCCCCTTCATGGGCGGGCACCTGCGTGGAGCTGTTGCGCAGGGCCGTGACCAGCAGGCCGACGGCGGCGACCAGGATCCCCAGCGCCGTGACCGCGGCGAAGAACCAGCCGGCCGTCAGCAGCGGTTTGGCGAAGGACGGCGCCGGGTCGAGGGCCATCAGCAGATAGCCGACCAGCAGGAAGATGACCGCGGCGGTGCCGGCGAGCACCGGGGCCAGGACGGTGACGACGACACCGAGTCCGGCTCCGGCGCCGGTCGCCGTGTCGTCGTCGGTGGCGGCGGACAGCACGGAGCCGATGGTGGAGGTGGGTGCGGGCGTACGCGCTTCCTCGCGCACCTGCACGAAGTGGTCGTACTCGGTCGCGGCGGCCTGGGTGATCAGTGCCGTCGCGTTCAGGGCCATGGTGCGCAGTTGTTCGGCGTTGAGCCGCTTGCCGAGCGCGTCGAGTTCCGGACGTTCGTGCGCATTGCGCAGTGCCTCGTCGAGGAGGCGCTCGTACTCGGAGCGGTCCTCGGTCAGCAGGTGCGGAGCGCTTTTCATGTGCATCCCCCGATGCTCCGTAGGGCCTGTTTGCCCGCGTAGAACGGGCAGTCGGGCGGAAACGGAGGAGAGCCTGCTACGGATAAGCCGATGGTAGAGCGGTTACGGCAAAGGGTGACAGGGGAATTCCGGAAATCGCCTGTCCCGGCTCCGCTGCGTGATGTCTCAGGGGGAGAGCGGGAGTTGGACGACCAGCAGCTTTCCGGCCATGGTCACACCGCCGTCCATGGCGATGGCGAGGCCGTCGGCGTACACGTGCGGCCCGGCGACCGAAGGGCCGGCGCTGTCCTCGCCGTCCTCGGAGCCCACCTCGCCCAGGAGGTAGGGGATGGGGCTGTGGCCGTGCACGACACGCTCCCCGCCGTAGGCGTCGAGCAGTTCCCGTACGGCCAGGGGGCCGCCCTCGTCGCGGAAGGCGAAGCGCTTGGTGAGCTTGCGGAACAGGTCCCAGCACTCGTCGGCGTCGTTGCGGGTGAGGACCTCGTGGACGGTGTCGTTGACGTCCTCGACGGTGGAGCCGTACTCCAGGTAGGCGGTGGTGTCGGAGTGGAGGAGCAGGTGCCCGTCCTCCTCGACCACCGCGTCCAGCCGGGACATCCACTGGAGGTGAACGTCCTGGAGACGGTCCATGTCGCTCTTCTGGCCACCGTTGAGCAGCCAGGCGGCCTGGAAAGTGGCGGTGCCGGCACCGGAGTTGACGGGGGTGTCCCCGAACCGCTTGGCACCGATCAGCAGCAGCTCGTGGTTGCCCATGAGCGCCTTGCAGTAGCCGCCCGCGGCCGCGGCCTCGGCGGACAGCCGCATGACGAGGTCGATGACGCCGATGCCGTCGGGGCCGCGGTCGGTGAAGTCGCCGAGGAACCAGAGCCGGGCGTTGCCCGCGGCCCAGCGTCCTTCGGCGTCGATGAGGCCCTGCTCGCGCAGCGCGGTGACCAGCTCGTCGAGGTAACCGTGCACATCGCCGACCACGTACAGCGGGCCGGGGCCGGTCTGGGGATCGGGGGCGGTGGCGGGCGCCGGGGCGGGGGCCTTCGGCGGGTCGACGGTCACCTGCACGGTGTCGCCCCGGTTGATCACCGGCAGATCCCGCTCCGTCGGCGTGTAGCCCTCGGGGAACTCGCCCTCCGGGAAGGCGTTGCCGGGGTGTGCGGCGTGGTCCTGCACCGGCACCTGGGCGTACGGCGGCACGCGGAAGTCACGCAACGTCGCCGTCCGCACCACGGGTCCTTGACCGGCCCCCTGAGTCATCGACCCCTCCACCACCGTCGCGACGCCCTACACCTGGCAGACCGGCCTGGTCGGGGCGGTCCGCGGTGTCGTCCGCCCATCATAGGAATGAGGCCCGAGCTGTGTGACGCACCAGGGGTGGTGAATCCGGGTGCACCCCCGGGTTCACTGGTTGTTTTGCCCCGGTTGGGGAGGTATGCCCCCGTCTCTGTCGCTGTCCCTGCTCGTGTCCCTGCCCCGGGCCTGTCGCCGACGCGTCGCCGACCCGTCCGTGGCTCCGCCCCGCCCGGTGGCCGGAGTCACTCCTGTGACGGCGACCTGGGCGGACTGACGGTCGTGCGGGTGGAGCGCCGCTGGGAGGACGTCCGGACGATGAGCTCCGTCGGTATCACCTGCTCGACCGGCCGGTCGGCGTCGATGCCCTCGATGGCGTCGATGAGCAGCTGGACGACCGCGGTGCCGATCCGGCGCGGTTTGAGGGACAGCGTGGTGATGGGCGGCTCGGTGGCGGCGTACACCGTGGATTCGCTGCAGCACACGAGCAACAGGTCGTCGGGGACGCGCAGGCCGTAGCGCCGTGCCGCGGCGAGCAGGTCGGTGCCGTTGGGGTCGAAGAGGCCGTAGACGGCGTCGGGGCGGTCGGGGCGGGCGAGCAGCCGGTCGGCGGCGACGGCCCCGGCGCACGGGTCGTGGGCCGGGTAGGCCTCGTACACCGGGTCCTGGCCCACGCGCTCGCACCAGCTGAGGTACGCGCTGGTGGAGAGGCGGGTGTACGTGTCGGTGCTGGTGCCGGTGAGGAGGCCGATCCGGCGGGCGCCGGCGGCCGCGAGATGGTCGAGCAGATCGAGTACGGCGGCTTCGTGGTCGTTGTCGACCCAGGCGGTGACCGGGAGCGTTCCGGCGGGGCGGCCGTCGGAGACGACGGGCAGGCCCTGGCGGACGAGCTCCGTGACCACCGGGTCGTGGTCGGAGGGGTCGATGACGACGGTGCCGTCGAGGGCGACGTTCGACCAGACGTCATGGCGTGAGGTGGCGGGCAGGATGACCAGGGCGTAGCCGCGGGCGAGCGCGGCGGAGGTGGCGGCCCTGGCCATCTCGGCGAAGTAGGCGAATTCGGTGAAGGTGAAAGGTTCATCCCCGTAGGTCGTCACCGTCAGGCCGATGAGGCCGGACTTGCCGGTACGGAGCGTGCGGGCCGCGGCCGACGGGCGGTAGCCCAGCCGGTCGGCGACCTCGCGGACATGGCGGCGGGTGGCGTCCGGGAGCCGGCCCTTGCCGTTGAGCGCGTCGGAGACAGTCGTGATGGAGACTCCGGCTGCGGCGGCCACGTCCCGGATGCCCGCTCGACCCTGCCGGCTTCCCCGGGTCTGTGCCCGGCTCACCTGGTGCTTCCCTGCTGCTGTCATGGCGAGCCGATAGTAGGGCGATGGCGGGCGGTTGAGCCGGTCGCATATTCACTCGTTGACAGGCACGTTTCTGCATGGTCCCCCCGCCCTAATCGCCTTGTTTTTCAAGGCAGTTGGGGGTTACTGCTTGGTGCCGCGAGATGTCGGTACGTACGGTCCGGCCACATGGCCGAGGTTTCGGTGAGGACTCAACTCACCTCTACGGGGGATGCGCGCCACGGCGTGAGCCACCGGCGCGCGCCACCCCGGAGAGCGCTCCCCCCCTGCCCGGCGACCCGGGTGCGGGCGTGTCGCATTCGTGGCCCTGAAGCCATTCGCACGGCGGCGGAATCCTCATAGGGTGAGAAGTATTGGTGGTACGCACGGTCGAGGAGGACCACAGTGAGCGAGACGAGCGGGAAGAGCGGCGCGAGCGGCACGGGCCCGAAGCTGCGGGCCGCGCTGGACGGCATTCCCACGTACAAGCCGGGCAAGCCCGCCGTCAGTGCCGGTGAGGGCAAGCCGGTCGCCTACAAGCTGTCCTCCAACGAGAACCCGTACCCGCCGCTGCCCGGCGTGCTGGAGTCGGCGATGGCCGCCGCGGGCTCTTTCAACCGCTACCCCGACGCGGCGTGCACCGGGCTGATGGCCGAGATCTCCGAGCGCTTCGGGGTGCCGGTGACGCACCTGGCCACCGGCACCGGCTCGGTGGGCGTGGCGCAGCAGCTCGTCCAGAGCACCGCCGGCCCGGGCGACGAGGTGCTGTACGCCTGGCGCTCCTTCGAGGCGTACCCGATCATCGCGCGGATCAGCGGGGCCACTCCGGTGCAGGTCCCGCTGACCGAGGGCGATGTGCACGACCTGGACGCGATGGCGGATGCGATCACCGACCGGACGCGGCTGATTTTCGTCTGCAACCCCAACAACCCCACGGGCACGGTGGTGCGCCGGGCCGAGCTGGAGCGGTTCCTGGACCGGGTGCCGTCCGATGTGCTGGTGGTGCTGGACGAGGCGTACCGCGAGTTCATCCGGGACCCCGAGGTGCCGGACGGGATCGAGATCTACCGCGACCGGCCGAATGTGGCCGTCCTGCGGACGTTCTCCAAGGCCTACGGGCTGGCCGGGCTCCGGGTGGGCTTCGCCATCGCCCACGAGCCGGTCGCCGCGGCCCTGCGCAAGACGGCGCTGCCCTTCAGCGTCAGCCAGCTCGCGCAGGACGCGGCGGTGGCCTCGCTGCGCGCCGAGGACGAACTGCTGGGGCGCGTGGGCTCCTTGGTGTGCGAGCGCACGCGGGTCTACGACGGGCTGGTGGCCCAGGGCTGGACGGTGCCCGAGACGCACGCCAACTTCGTCTGGCTGCGGCTGGGCGAGGCGACCGAGGGTTTCGCGGCGGCCTGCGACGAGGCCGGTGTGGTCGTGCGGCCGTTCGCCGGTGAGGGCGTGCGGGTGACGATCGGCGAGAGCGAGGCCAACGACATCTTCCTGCGGGTGGCGGAGTCCTACCGCAAGGAGAGGTTCTGACGGACACCCCCTAGTCGGTCACCAGCTCGACGCGCACCGGGTCGCCGTCGCGGACGGTGGCGAGGACGCGCGGGTCGGCGTCGAGCCGGCCCAGGACGTTGCACGGGCTCGCGAGGCGGCATTCGTCGCCCCGCGAGATCGGTGTGGGCCCGTACGGCAGGGCCAGCGCGTCGCCCTCGGTCCAGAAGGCGACGGTGCCCGGTTCCACCACCTGGCGGGCGTCCGCCTCCAGCGCGGTGGAGACGGGGGTGTCGAAGTAGACCTCCTCGCCCCACGTGCGGGCGGTGGAGGTGATCGGGAGGACCCCTGCGAGCGCCTTGCTCGTGGGGGTTTCCCCGATGGTCGCGGTCGTGTGGCCCGCAGGCCAAGAGATACGTATCTGCACCCGCAGGATTCAACAAGATGTTGAAGTTTTCCGGTAGGGGTACCCCCGGGTACCGCTACGGATTTCGTGTGAGTCATAATTGCTTGTGATTGTGAACGCATTCACAAGCTCGCCTGGTTCCTCCCGTGATCCACCGGAATCGGGTGGGCGGTGGGGGCGCACGACGACCCGGCACGGCCGTAAGGAGAAGATGTCGTGGACCTGGCTCTGGCGCCAGAGACGCTGGCGCGGTGGCAGTTCGGTATCACTACCGTCTACCACTTCCTCTTCGTTCCCCTGACGATCTCCCTCGCCGCCCTCACTGCCGGTCTGCAGACCGCCTGGGTGCGGACGGAGAAGGAGAAGTACCTCAAGGCGACGAAGTTCTGGGGAAAGCTGTTCCTGATCAATATCGCGATGGGTGTCGTCACCGGCATCGTGCAGGAGTTCCAGTTCGGCATGAACTGGTCCGACTACTCGCGCTTCGTCGGTGACGTCTTCGGCGCGCCGCTCGCCTTCGAGGCGCTCATCGCCTTCTTCTTCGAGTCGACGTTCATCGGGCTGTGGATCTTCGGCTGGGACAAGCTGCCGAAGAGGATCCACCTGGCCTGTATATGGATGGTGTCGATCGGCACCATCCTGTCCGCGTACTTCATCCTGGCGGCGAACTCCTGGATGCAGCACCCGGTCGGCTACCGGATCAATCCGGCGACCGGGCGGGCCGAGCTGACCGACTTCTGGGCCGTGCTCAGCCAGAACACCACCGTGACCCAGGTCTTCCACACCATGTCCGCGGCCTTCCTCACCGGTGGCGCGTTCATGGTCGGCATCGCCGCGTTCCACCTGGCCCGCAGGAAGCACGTCCCGGTCATGAAGACCTCGCTGCGGCTCGGCCTGGTCACCGTCGTGATCGGCGGCATGCTGACCGCGATCAGCGGCGACTTCCTCGGCAAGGTCATGTACCAGCAGCAGCCGATGAAGATGGCCGCGGCCGAGGCGCTGTGGGACGGCGAGAGCCCCGCACCCTTCTCGATCTTCGCGTACGGAGACGTCGACAAGGGGCACAACAAGGTCGCCGTCGAGATACCCGGCCTGCTGTCCTTCCTCGCGCACAGCGACTTCGAGTCGTACGTCCCCGGCATCAACGACACCAACGAGGCGCTCCAGGAGAAGTACGGTCCCGGCGACTACCGACCCAACATCCCCGTGGCGTACTGGGGATTCCGGTGGATGATCGGCTTCGGCATGGCGTCCTTCTCGCTCGGGCTCCTCGGGCTGTGGCTGACCCGCAAGCGGTTCCTGCTGCCGAAGGGGCTGCGGGTGGGCGACGACGAGGTGCCGAATCTGGTGCTTCTCCGCAAGCCCCTGAGCCCCAAGCTCACCAAGCTGTACTGGCTGGGCGCCCTGTGGACGCTGGGCTTCCCGCTCATCGCCAACTCGTGGGGCTGGATCTTCACCGAGATGGGGCGCCAGCCGTGGGTGGTGTACGGGGTGCTGCGCACGCGGGACGCGGTCTCCCCCGGTGTCTCCCAGGCCGAGGTGCTCACCTCGATGATCGTCTTCACCGCGCTCTACGCCGTGCTCGCCGTGATCGAGGTCAAGCTCCTCGTCAAGTACGTGAAGGCCGGGCCCCCCGAGCTCACCGAGTCCGACCTCAACCCGCCCACCAGGATCGGCGGCCACGACCGCGACGCCGATCGTGAAGCCGACCGGCCGATGGCCTTCTCGTACTGATGGCCCTCCACTCAAGGACTGGGAGCTGAGGCATGGAACTCCACGACGTCTGGTTCGTCGTCATCGCCGTCCTGTGGACGGGCTACTTCTTCCTGGAGGGATTCGACTTCGGAGTCGGTGTCCTGACCAAGCTGCTCGCCCGGAACCGGGTCGAGAAGCGGGTGCTCATCAACACCATCGGGCCCGTCTGGGACGGCAACGAGGTGTGGCTGCTGACCGCCGGCGGTGCGACCTTCGCCGCCTTCCCGGACTGGTACGCCACGCTCTTCTCCGGCTTCTACCTGCCGCTGCTGCTCATCCTGGTCTGCCTGATCGTGCGCGGTGTCGCCTTCGAGTACCGCGCCAAGCGGCCCGAGGAGCGGTGGCAGCACAACTGGGAGCAGGCGATCTTCTGGACCTCCCTCATCCCCGCGTTCCTGTGGGGCGTGGCCTTCGGCAACATCGTGCGGGGCGTGAAGATCGACGCGTCCAAGGAGTACGTCGGAACGCTCTTCGACCTGCTCAACCCGTATGCCCTGCTGGGCGGACTGGTGACCCTGACGCTGTTCACCTTCCACGGCACGGTCTTCACCGCGCTGAAGACGGTCGGTGACATCCGGGTCCGGGCGCGGAAGCTCGCGCTCACGCTGGGACTGGTCACCGCCGCTCTGGCGCTCGGCTTCCTGAGCTGGACGCAGCTCTCGCGCGGGGACGGTACGAGCCTGGTGGCCATGGCCGTGGCCGTGGTGGCCCTGGTCGGGGCCGTCGGGGCCATCAAGGCGGGGCGTGAGGGATGGTCGTTCGCGCTGTCGGGCATCACGATCGCGGCCGCCGTCGCGATGCTCTTCCTGACGCTCTTCCCGAACGTCATGCCGTCCTCGCTGAACCCGGACTGGAGCCTCACGGTCACCAACTCGGCCTCCAGCCCCTACACGCTCAAGATCATGAGCTGGTGCGCGGCTGTCGCCACGCCGTTGGTGCTGCTGTACCAGGGCTGGACGTACTGGGTGTTCCGCAAGCGGATCGGCACCCAGCACATCGCCGACGCCGCTCACTAGTGGGGAATGTTTCACGTGAAACCGATCGACCCGCGTCTTCTCCGGTACGCCCGTGCCACCCGGCTCTTCCTGGTCGGCGTGGTGGTGCTCGGCCTGCTCGGTGCGGGACTGGTGGTCGCCCAGGCGATGCTCATCGCCGAGGTGGTGGTGGGCGCCTTCCAGCGGGGGCTTGACGTCTCCGGATCGATGGCGCCCCTGGGGCTGCTGGCGGCGGTCTCCGTGGGACGGGGGCTGGTGGCCTGGCTGACCGAGCTCGCCGCCCACCGGGCCGCCGCCGCGGTCAAGTCCGAGCTGCGCGGGCGGCTGCTGGAGCGTTCGGCCGCGCTGGGGCCCGGGTGGCTGAGCCGGCAGCGGGTGGGGTCGCTGGTGGCGCTGGCCACCCGGGGAGTGGACGCGCTCGACGACTACTTCGCGCGATACCTGCCGCAACTGGGGCTGGCCGTGGTGGTGCCGGTCGCGGTCCTGGCCCGGATCGTCACCGAGGACTGGGTGTCGGCGGCCATCATCGTGGGGACCCTGCCGCTGATCCCGGTCTTCATGGTGCTCATCGGCTGGGCCACCCAGGCCCGCATGGACCGGCAGTGGAAGCTGCTGTCGCGGCTGTCCGGGCACTTCCTGGACGTGGTGGCCGGTCTGCCGACCCTGAAGGTGTTCGGCCGGGCGAAGGCACAGGCGGAGTCGATCAGGGCGATCACCTCGGAGTACCGGCAGGCGACGGTGCGGACGCTGCGGATCGCGTTCCTGTCGTCCTTCGCGCTGGAGCTGCTGTCCACGCTGTCGGTCGCCCTGGTGGCGGTCGGCGTCGGTATGCGGCTGGTCCACGGGGACCTGGACCTCTTCACGGGGCTCGTCATCCTGATCCTGGCGCCCGAGGCGTACCTGCCGCTGCGGCAGGTGGGGGCGCAGTACCACGCGGCGGCGGAGGGGCTGTCGGCGGCGGAGGAGATCTTCGCCGTACTGGAGACCCCGGTACGGGACACGGGCGCCGGAGCCGCGCCGGCCTCGGTGCGCATCGAGCTGGACGGTGTCACCGTGCGCCACCCGGGCCGGGCGGAGCCGTCGCTGGACGCGGCGTCGCTGGTCGTCCGGCCGGGCGAGACGGTCGCGCTGGTCGGGCCGAGCGGGGCGGGCAAGTCCACGCTGCTGGATGTGGTGCTGGGCTTCGTGGAGCCCGTGGCCGACGGTGGCCGGGTCCTGGTCGGGGGTGCCGACCTCCGGTCGCTGGACCTGGACCGGTGGCGGGAACGCGTCGCGTGGGTGCCGCAACGGCCGTACCTCTTCGCCGGGACCATCGCGGAGAACGTGCGGCTGGCCCGGCCCGACGCCGATGACGCGGCGGTGGCGCGGGCGCTGCGCGACGCGGGCGCGGCCGCGTTCGTCGACGCCCTTCCGGCGGGTGCGGGGACGGTGCTGGGCGAGGACGGCGCCGGCCTGTCGGCGGGCCAGCGGCAGCGGCTCGCCCTCGCGCGGGCGTTCCTCGCGGACCGGCCGGTGCTGCTGCTCGACGAGCCGACGGCGGCGCTGGACGGTGAGACCGAGGCGGCGGTGGCCGACGCGGTGCGGCGGCTCGCCGCAGGGCGGACCGTGCTGCTGGTGGTGCACCGGCCGGCGCTGCTGGCGCTGGCGGACCGGGTGGTCGAACTGCGGGTCTCCCCCGCCGGGAGCCCCGGCGGGGTCCTCGCCAAGAGGGAACCCCGGGCCGGGGTCGCGGCCGGACCGGGGAGCCCTTCGGGGAGTGACTCCAGGGACGCGGCGACCGCGGAGGACACATACGCGGGACGCGGTGGCCAGGACGGTGCTGCGGCCCCCCTCCTGGGATCGGGCCCTGGACCCGGACCGGAAGCCTCAGGGCACCCGGACGACACGTCCGGCGCGGCGGCTCCGGGCCGCGGAGTGCTGGGCCGGATCCGGGACACGGCGGGGGAGTGGCGGGGCCGGCTGTGGGCGGCGCTCGCGCTCGGAAGCCTGGCCCTGGGGTCGGCCGTGGGCCTCATGGCCGTGTCCGGATGGCTGATCTCACGGGCCTCCGAACAACCGCCCGTGCTGTACCTGATGGTGGCCGTGACGGCGACGCGCGCGTTCGGCATCGGGCGGGCCGTGTTCCGGTACGCCGAGCGTCTGGTGTCGCACGACACCGTGCTGCGCATGCTCGCCGATCTCCGGGTCGCCGTGTACTGCAGGCTGGAGCGTGTCGCGCCCGCCGGGCTGCGCACGGCGCGCCGCGGTGACCTCCTGTCGCGGCTCGTCGCCGACGTGGACGCCCTCCAGGACTACTGGCTCCGCTGGCTGCTGCCTGCCGGGAGCGCGGCGGTCGTGGGCGCGGGCGCCGTCGCCTTCACCGGGTGGCTGCTGCCCGAGGCCGGTCTCGTCCTGGCCCTCGGCCTGATGGCCGCCGGGGTCGGCGTGCCGCTGCTCAGCGGTGCCTGCGCACGCAGGGCCGAGCGGCGCCTCGCCCCCGCGCGTGGTGCGCTGGCGGTGAGGATCGTCGACCTGATGCGCGGCTGCGCCGAGCTCACGGTCTCCGGGGCCCTGGGGAGCCGTATGGAGCGGGTGCGGGAGGCCGACCGCACGCTCACCCGCATCGCAGGGCGTCAGGCCACCGCCACCGCGCTCGGCGGCGGGCTGTCCGCGCTGGTCACCGGCCTGACGGTGGCGGCTGCGGCGCTCGTGGGGGTGCAGGCGGTACGGGACGGACGAATAGAGGGCCTGACGCTGGCGGTCGTCGTCCTCACACCGCTCGCGGCGTTCGAGACGGTCGCCGGACTCCCCCTGGCCGTCCAGTACCACCAGCGCGTCAAGCGCAGTGCCGAGCGGGTCTACGAGGTGCTCGACGCGCCCGTCCCCGTACAGGAGCCGCTGCGGCCGACGGCGCCGCCGGCGGGGCCGTTCCCGCTGGAGGTGTGCGGGCTCGCCGCCCGGTACCCCGGCCAGGACCGGGACGCCCTCGCCGGATTCACGCTGCGGCTGGAGGCGGGGCGCCGGGTCGCCGTCGTCGGCGCGTCGGGCTCGGGCAAGACCACCGTGGCGCAGGTGCTGCTGCGCTTCCTGGACGCCCGGGCGGGCACGTACCGGATCGGTGGTGTGGACGCGACCGCGCTCGACGGTGACGACGTACGCCGTGTCGTCGGGCTGTGTGCCCAGGACGCGCACATCTTCGACAGCACGGTCCGCGAGAACCTGCGTCTGGCCCGTCCCGGTGCCGACGACGCCGACCTGCGCGGCGCCCTGGACCGGGCCCGGCTGCTGGACTGGGTCGACGCGCTGCCCGACGGCCTGGACACCCTCGTGGGGGAGCACGGCGCCCAGCTGTCGGGCGGTCAGCGCCAGCGGCTGGCGCTCGCCCGGGCACTGCTGGCCGACTTCCCCGTCCTCGTCCTCGACGAGCCGGCCGAGCACCTCGACCTCGCCACGGCCGACGCGCTCACCGACGACCTGCTGCGGGCGACCGAGGGACGCACCACCGTGCTGATCACCCACCGGCTCAAAGGCCTCGACGCGGTCGACGAGGTCGTCGTCCTGGACGACGGCCGGACCGTACAGCACGGCCCGTACGCGGAACTCGCTGCGGTCGACGGGCCGCTGGGGCGCATGCTGGAGCGTGAGCGGGCGGCGGAGGGCCTGCGGGAGCCGGCCTGATCGACAGGACCTAGGCCGGGTGGCGTACGGACGTAGACCGGTCGGCGGTAGGAGACGCCCGGGTGCACGGGAAGCGGTGCCGGCGGCGTCACCATCCCTGCATGGTTCTCCGTCCCGGCCAGGGCCCTCACCCCGCACGGCGGCCGCTGCTCGCGCTGATGGTGGCGGTGCTGTGCGTCCTGCTCCCCCAGCCGAGCCCGGCGACCGGACACGACCGGTCCGACGGGCCCGTCGGTGTGGGGGCGGAGGTGGCGCTGCTGTTCGAGGAGGCGGGCCGGGCGACGGAGGCGTACGAGCAGGGCCGGCACGCGGCGGCCGCGCAGCGCCGTACCGCCCTGCGGCTCCAGGAGGAGCTGGCCGGGAAGCGGCGGGAGCTGGCGGTCCTGTACGACCGGGTCGGCGAGGTGGCGCGGGTGCAATACCGCGGTGGCAGCTCGCTGGCCCTGACCGCGCGGCTGCTGCTGGCCGAGGCCCCGGAGGCGGTGATGACCGCGCAGCGGGTCGCCGGGCAGGCGGCGCGATCCGTCAACCGGCTGATGGAGCGGGCCCGTACCGCCGCGCGGCACCTGGCGCTCGCCGAGGTGGACGCGCGGGCCGCCTGGCGCGACCTGGAGACCCGTACGGCCCGGCTCGCCGCGGTCAAGCGGGGCATCGAGACGCGGCTGGCGGAGGCGCAGCGGCGGTTGCACGCGGAGGCGGAGCGCAGTGTGGCGACCGGCCGGTGCCGGGATGCGGTACGGCTGCGCCTCCCGGACGGCGGGGCGGCCGGGAGGCCGGGGGCGGCGGGAACGGACGACGATCACGGGGCCGATCACGGGGCCGCGGCGGCCGGGGCCGGTCGTGGGGCCGCTGCGTCAGAGGGCACCAGCGGCGGCAAGGGCGCGGTGTCGGGCGCGGCGGAAGCCTCGCAGAGGCCGGGGGTTCCGGGGGGTGCGGGGGCCCGGGGGAAGGCTCGGGGACAGGCTGGGGCGGTGGGGAAGCCCGCGGCCCCGGAGAGGCGGGGCAAGGGCCGGGAGGCCGTCGCAGCCGGGAGATCCGGGGCCGTCGCGAAGGCCGGGGCGGCAGGGCTCACGGGAGCCGCAGGCCCGAAGGGGTCCTCCGGAGCGGGGCCAGCCGCATCCGGCAGCGAAGGGCGCCCGGCGGCCGGCGGCCGCCCCTGGGTGGCGCCCGTGGACCGGTACCGGCTGTCGTCGCGGTTCGACAGTGCCGGCGCGCACTGGGCCCGGCGGCACACGGGACAGGACTTCGCGGTGGATCTGGGCACCCCGGTGCGGTCGATCGGCGCCGGGCGGGTGCACTCCGTGTCCTGCGGCGGTGCCTTCGGCATCGAGGTCGTCGTACGGCACGACAACGGCTGGTACTCGCAGTACGCGCATCTGGCAGCGCCCGCCGTGGTCAGCGGCGAGCGGGTGCGGACCGGTCAGTGGATCGGGCAGGCGGGGACGACGGGCAACTCGACGGGACCCCACCTGCACTTCGAGGTGCGGCTGACGCCATACCTCGGCTCCGGGGTGGACCCGGTCCCCTGGCTGCGCGAGCACGGGGTGCGGCTGCACGGGTGACCCCCGCCGGTCGGGCACCCGGCAGCGTGCGTCGCCGCGTCGGACCCGCCGCGGTGGGGCCTGGGCGGTATCCGCAAAGCTCCGGCCGGTGGGCGGATGGCGCTACCGTGCGGGCACCTCCTAGCGGCCGACCGCCAGGATGTCCTCGATGATCACGGCCACGCCGTCGTCGTTGTTGGCGACGGTACGGCCGGAGGCGGCCGCGATGACGTCCGGGTGGGCGTTGCCCATGGCGTACGAGCGGCCCGCCCAGGACAGCATCTCGATGTCGTTGGGCATGTCCCCGAAGGCCACGACCTCGTCGGCGGAGATGCCGCGCTCGGCGCAGCACAGGGCGAGGGTGCTGGCCTTGGACACGCCCAGGCCGCTGATCTCCAGCAGGGCCGTGGGGCTCGACCGGGTAATGGCGGCGCGGTCGCCCACGGCCGTCCGGGCCAGGGCGAGGAAGCCGTCCGGGGTGAGTTCGGAGTGGTGGGCGAGCACCTTGAGGATGGGCGCGCCGGTGCCGGGCTCCTCCTCGTGCAGCAGCTTCTCGACGGGAGCGACGGTGGCGACACCGTCCATGAAGAGCGGGACGTACTCCGGCTCGTGGTGGAAACCGGTGGTGAACTCCACCGCGAACGCCGTGCCGGGGGCCTCCCTGCGCAGGGCCCGTACGACCTGGAGGGCGGCGTCCCGCTCCAGCGGGCGGACCTCCAGCATCCGGCCCCCGGCGTGCAGGTCGACGACGGCGGCGCCGTTGGCGCAGATCGCCAGCCCGTGGCCGTGGACGTGGTCGGCCACGGCGTCCATCCAGCGGGCCGGACGGCCGGTGACGAAGAAGACCTCGATGCCCGCTTCCTCGGCGGCGGCGAGCGCGGCGACCGTACGGTCCGAGACCGATTTGTCGTCGCGCAGCAGCGTTCCGTCCAGGTCGGTGGCGATCAGCCGGGTACGGGGGCGTGCGGTCGGCTGCGGTCGGGGAGAGGTCGCTGAGAAGGTCACCCCTTCATTCTCCCGCACCCCGGTGCACACCCGTGTGGCCTTGCGCACATGTGAGCCACCGGGAATGGCCGGTAACGGGCCGCGGCCCGGCCGGTCGCGGGCGTTCGGGGCGCCGGCCCGGCCGGGGATGCCGGTGGCGCCGCGTAGGGTCGGTGCATGCGCCTGAGTACCGTGATCCTTCCGTTCCGCCGCTGGCACGAGGGCGGCCGTGACGCCTGGCTGCGGGCCGAGCAGCTCGGTTTCCACGCCGCGTACACCTACGACCACCTGTCGTGGCGGGTCCCCTTCCGTGACGGCCCCTGGTTCGGCGCGGTGCCGACGCTGACGGCCGCCGCCGGAGTCACCGAGCGCATGCGGCTGGGCACGCTCGTCACCTCGCCGAACTTCCGCCACCCGGTCACGCTCGCCAAGGAGCTGATCTCGCTCGACGACCTCTCCGGCGGCCGGATCACCCTGGGCATCGGTGCGGGCGGCACGGGGTTCGACGCGGCGGCGCTCGGACAGGAGCCGTGGTCGCCGCGCGAGCGCGCCGACCGGTTCGCCGAGTTCGTGCCGCTGCTCGACCGGCTGCTGACGGAGGACACCGTCACGCACGAGGGCCGGTTCTACTCGGCGCACGAGGCGCAGAACATCCCCGGGTGCGTGCAGCGGCCGCGCCTGCCGTTCGCCGTGGCGGCGACGGGGCCGCGGGGGCTGAAGCTGGCGGCCCGGCACGGTCAGGCGTGGGTGACGACCGGTGACCCGAAGCTCGCGGAGACCGGGACGCCCGAGGAGTCGCTGGAGGCGATGCGCGGCCAGCTCGTCAGGCTCGGCAAGGCGTGCGCGGAGGCGGGGCGGGACGCGGCCGAGCTGGACAAGGTCCTGCTGACCGGCTTCACCCCGGAGGGCAGCGCGCCGCTGCAGTCGCTCGACGCCTTCGTCGACTTCGCGGGCCGCCACCGGGAACTGGGCTTCACCGAGATCGTGCTCCACACGCCCATCCCCGAGACCCGGTTCGCCGCCGATCCGGTGGTCTTCGAGCGGATCGCGAACGAGGCGCCGGCCCAGCTCGCCTAAGCCTTTCACGGTCGCAGGACCCCCCCGGGCGCTGGGCTCCCCCGCGGCTCCCGGCCGCGAAGCGCGGACACGCCGGTGCGCGCCCGCGCCGCCATCGTCTCCCCGGCCGGGCAGGCCGCCCCGCGCCGCAGCCGGGCGGCCCGCATCCGTCGCACCGCCCGGCGTACGTGCGCTTCCCGGACCTCAGTCCGGGAAGCGCACGTACGCCGGGGGCACGGCGTCGGTGAGCCAGACGCCGTTGTCCGTGACGTGGAAGACGTGGCCGTCGCGGTGCATCGCGCCCGCGTCGACGGACAGCACCACGGGCCGGCCGCGGCGTGCCCCGACGCGGGTCGCGGTCTCCCGGTCGGGGGACAGGTGGACGTGGTGGCGGGCCATGGGGCGCAGGCCCTCGGCGCGGATCGCGGGCAGGGCGCGGGCGACGGTGCCGTGGTAGAGGTACGCGGGCGGACGGGCCGGCGGCAGGTCGAGGTCGACGTCGACCGTATGGCCCTGGTTGGCGCGGATCCGCTCGCCGTCGATCGTGAAGCGGCGCTTGTCGTTGACGGCGACGACGTGCTCCAGTTCGGTGCGGCTGATGCGCATGCCGTGTTCCGCGGTGGCCCGCAGCAGATCGTCGATGGCGACCCAGCCGTGCGGGTCGAGCGTGAGCCCGATCCGCTCGGGCTGGTGGCGCAGGTGCTTCGACAGGTACTTCGACACCTTCACGGCGCGTCTGTCGTCCATGTCCTTCATGCTCGCAGCGTGTCAGGGATCACGCACACGGCGCCATGGAAATTCAGCGCGGCAGGTTTGGTCCACAAGTAACCGGCGTTATCCACAGGGGAATTGGCGGTTCTGTGGACAACCACCCTTGCTTCTCAAGGCTTTTCCCCAACATCACCCCGTGAGCCGCGGTGTGCCGTCAGGGCGTCCAAGGTCCGTGCGTGCAGCTCGCGTTCGGTGGCCGCGGTGATGAACACCGACGCGTTCTCCGGCCCGACGAGCTGATGAACGGCCCGGATTGTCGCGGCGGGCAGGGTCACGGACCGTGACGCGTCGTCCTGCGGCGCCGGGGTGCCGGGTGCGAGGTGCTGCTGCAGGTGCCGGGTGGCGATCGTCCGCATGGCGCGGGCGAGTTCGGCGTCGACCGTCTGCTGGGCGAGCGGTCGCAGCCGCCGCACCAGGGTCGCCGCCTCCGCCGCGTCCGCGTCCGACGGCGGGCGGTGCTCCAGGTAGCGCGCGAAGACGTGCTCCGTGGTGAACTCCAGGAAACGGTTGGCTATGTGCTCCACCTGGCCGCGAAGTTCCCGCAGATGTCCGGCGATCGCCAGCAGCGGCACCCCGGCGGCGTACAACTCGGCCGCCACAGCGAGCTCTTGCGGGCTGGGCACCAGGAACTCGTCGTCGCGGCCCGGGATGCGCTCCAGCACGCCGAGTTCGATGGCCTCCTCCACGGCGTGCTCGTCGGGCGTGCCGCCGAACGTGGCGTCCAGCTCGGCGCGCGTGATCCGGTCCGCCTCCTCGTCCGTCCACGGGCCGTCCACCTCGGCGACCAGACCCAGGACGCCGCCCAGCCCGCGGCCGGCATCCCACGCCTCCAGCAACTCCTTGATGGAGGCGAGGGTGTAGCCGCGGTCCAGCAGGTCGGCGATCTGGCGCAGCCGGGTCAGGTGGGCGGTGCCGTAGACGTTCGACCGGCCCCGCCGCTCCGGCTTGGGCAGCAGGCCACGGTCCTGGTAGGCGCGGATGGTGCGGACCGTGGCGCCGCTGAGATGCGCCAGGTCCTCGATCCGGTACTCGTCCCGCTCGTCCACGCCCGCTCCCTGCTGCCCTGTCTGCCCCGATGTGCGCTCCCCTGTGCGGGGGATCGTACGTCGCCCGCCCGACGGCAGGGCTACACAGGGGGCTTCAGCCGGGCGAGGGCCCGCAGACTCCGCGGGGCGACGCGCGACAGCAGGTACGCCCCGCGGGCCTCCGGGGTGACCGGTACGACCGCCGCGTTGCGCACCACCGCGCGCAGGATCGCGTCGGCGACCTTCTCCGGCGGGTAGTTGCGCAGCCCGTACAGCCGGGCGGCCCTCCGCTGCCTCCGCTTCTCCTCCTCCGGCGACGCCCCGGCGAAGTGCGCCGTCGCGGTGATGCCGGTGTTGACCAGGCCCGGGCACATCGCGGTGACCCCGATGCCCTGCCCGGCCAGCTCGGCGCGCAGACACGCGCTGAGCATCAGCACCGCCGCCTTCGAGGCGCTGTACGCGGGCAGCACGCGCGACGGCTGGAAGGCCGCGGCCGACGCGGTGTTGACGATGTGGCCGCCCTGCCCCCGGTCGGCCATCTGCCGGCCGAAGACGCGGCAGCCGTGGATCACGCCCCACAGGTTGACGTCGAGGACCTTCTTCCAGTCCTCGCTCGTGGTCTCCAGGAACGAGCCGGACATGCCGATCCCGGCGTTGTTCACCAGGACGTCCACGACGCCGTACTCGGCGGCCACCTTCTCGGCGAGCTTCTCCATCGCCTGCTCGTCGCTGACGTCCACCACCTCGCCCCACGCCTCAGGCGCCCCGATCAGCCGGGCCATCTCGGCCGTCCGGGCCGCGCCCTCCGCGTCCCGGTCGACCGCCACGACCCGGGCACCCGCCTCGGCGAACGCGAAGGCGGTGGCCCGCCCGATGCCGCTCGCCGCGCCTGTGACCAGGACGAGCTGCCCGCCGAACCGGTCGGCGTGGCGCCGTCCCGAGGCGACCGGTGCCGGCAGCTCGCCGCCCCGCTCCTCGTGCGCCGACACGAACTCGGAGATCCACGCGGCAAGCCGGTCCGGCCGGGTCCGCGGCACCCAGTGCTTGGCGGGCAGGGTCCGGCGCACCAGCCGCGGGGCCCACCGCGCCAGCTCGTCGTAGAGCCGCTCGGACAGGAAGACGTCACCGGTGGGGACGATCAGCTGCACGGGCGCATGGGCGTAGGCGTCCGCGCGCGGGCGCCGCAGCCGCGCCCTGACGTTGTCCCGGTACAGCCAGGCGCCGTGCGCCGCGTCGTCGGGCAGCGACGGGGTCGGGTAGCCGTCGTCCGGCACCTTCTCCAGGCGGCGCACGAGCGACGGCCAGCGCCTGCCGAGCGGTCCGCGCCACAGCGCCTCGGGCAGTACGGGCGTGTGGAGCAGGTAGACGTACCAGGACTTGGCGCCCTGGCCGAGGAGCTGGCCGACCCTGCGCGGGGTGGGCCGGGACATCCGCTGCTTGAGCCAGTGCCCGAAGTGGTCCAGGGACGGCCCGGAGATCGAGGTGAAGGACGCGATGCGGCCCTCGGTGCGCCCGACCGTGACGAACTCCCACGACTGCACCGAACCCCAGTCGTGACCGACCAGGTGCACCGGCCGGTCCGGGCTGACCGCGTCGGCCACCGCCAGGAAGTCGTCCGTCAGTTTCTCCAGCGTGAACCCGCCGCGCAGCGGTTTCGGCGCGGTGGACCGGCCGTGGCCCCGCACGTCGTACAGCACGACGTGGAAGTGCTCGGCGAGCCGGACCGCGACCTGTGACCACACCTCCTTGGAGTCCGGGTAACCGTGGACGAGCATCACGGTGGGCCGCCCGGCGTCCCCCAGTTCGGCGACGCACAGCTCGACGCCGCCCGTACGGACCCAGCGCTCCCGCGCGCCTTGCAGACTCACGCTTCCTCCGCCCAGCGCCGCACGTGCGGCAGATCGTCGTCCAGCCAGAACGCACTCTGCTCCGGGTCCCGGGAGTCCGTGACCACCAGGAGCTCCTCGAACTTCGCACCCGTGCCCCGGAAGCCGAGGTGCGGCTCGACCGCCCACAGCCCCGGCCGCGGCGGGTGGTCGGAGAACCGGTGGGGCGACCACAGCGGCGACCATCCCTCCCGGTGGCCGTGCAGGGCGTCGCTCGCCAGCCCCTTGAGCGCCTGGGTGCCGATCCCGAAGAGCGTCGGTGACCAGCGACGCTCCCTGACCCGGCCCACCTTGTGGGCGATCACGCCGAAGGGGTACGCGCGGTGCCGGTTGGCGTACCCCTGCCGCACCATCAGCCGGTCCACGTCCTCGTAGATCTCCCGCAGCGGGCGGCGCTCGCGCACCTCGCGCAGGATCAGCTCGCGGTGCGCGCGCAGGTCGGCGAGCAGCCTGTCGTGCACGGGGTCGAGCCCCAGGCAGCCCGAGTAGCCGATGTCGGCGGTGAAGCCGTGGTGGACCGGGGCCATGTCGAGGATGAACGGCATCCCCGCCTCCAGCCGCCGGTCGGTGGGGAAGAACTGCAGCGGTACACGGAAGTTCACGAACGCCGTGCGGTCGCCGAACCAGGCGAACGGACGGTGGAACCAGTCCCGCACGCCCCTCTCGCGCAGCCACTCGCGCTGCATCCGCGCCGCCTCGCGCTCGGTCACGCCCGGCTTGAGCTGCGCGGCGACCGCCTCCGCGCAGGCGTAGGCCAGGCGCTGCACCTCCCTGAAGCCGCGCAGCTCCTCCGTGGTGCGTACCGCCGTCCCGACAGAACCCATGCCACCCCGTCCGTCCGTGTGCGGGAGTGCGCTCCCCGCCGCCGCCCGCCCGTAACTTGACACTGATGAATGTGACAATGCCCGGCGGCTGAGTCAAGAGTCGTGCACGCTCTGTGGATGAAGTGAGGGAAAGCCCCGGCGAACCGGCCGGTTCCGGCACCCGGACCCGACCCCAGGAGGTCTTCCCCTACGGGCCCGTACGTCTGGAGTCGGACACGGATCCAGCCGCCAGGTCTGACGACCGCTGTGGTGTGCGCCACTACCGTCGAGGACGTGACTGTGATCGCGACCGAAAGCCTCAGCAAGCGGTTCCCCCGGGTGACCGCTCTCGACCGGCTCTCCCTGGACATCGGGCCCGGTGTGACCGGACTGGTGGGTGCCAACGGAGCCGGCAAGTCCACCATGATCAAAATCCTGCTGGGCCTGTCCCCCGCCACCGAGGGCCGCGCCGAGGTCCTCGGCCTCGACGTCGCCACCAGCGGCGCCGCCATCCGTGAGCAGGTCGGGTACATGCCCGAGCACGACTGCCTCCCGCCCGACGTCTCGGCCACCGAGTTCGTCGTGCACATGGCGCGGATGTCCGGCCTGCCGCCCACCGCGGCCCGGGAGCGCACCGCCGACACCCTGCGCCACGTCGGTCTGTACGAGGAGCGCTACCGCCCCATCGGCGGCTACTCGACCGGCATGAAGCAGCGTGTGAAGCTCGCGCAGGCCCTGGTCCACGACCCGAAGCTGGTGCTCCTCGACGAGCCGACCAATGGCCTGGACCCCGTCGGCCGCGACGAGATGCTCGGACTGATCCGGCGCGTGTACACGGACTTCGGCATCTCGGTCCTGGTCACCTCGCACCTGCTCGGCGAGCTGGAACGCACCTGCGACCACGTCGTCGTCATCGACGGCGGCCGGCTGCTGCGCTCCAGCTCCACCAGCGACTTCACCCGCATCACCACCACCCTCGCCGTCGAGGTCACCGACACCGACACCCACCCCGACGGCACGGCGGCCCTGCGCGAGGCGCTCACCGCCGCCGGAATCACCCTCCACGCGCGCGTGGAGGACGGTCTGCCGGGCGCGGGGCACATCCTGCTGCTGGAGGCGACCGGCGAGGAGACGTACGACCTCGTCCGTGACACCGTCGCCGGCCTCGGCCTCGGTCTCGTCCGCATGGAACAGCGCCGCCACCACATCGCCGAGGTCTTCCGCCCGGGCACCGACGCGGCCGCCGCCCAGTCCCTGGAGGTGCAGGCCCGATGAGTGCCGAAACCCGCATCCACAACATCGGCTACCGCAACTACGACGGGCCGCGCCTGGGCCGTGCCTACGCGCGCCGGTCGCTGTTCTCGCAGTCGCTGCGCGGCGCGTACGGACTGGGCCGCAGCGCCAAGTCCAAGGTGCTGCCGATGATCCTCTTCGCGGTGATGTGCGTCCCGGCACTGATCGTCGTGGCGGTGGCCGTCGCCACCAAGCTCGACGAACTGCCGCTGGAGTACACCCGGTACGCGATCTTCACCCAGGCCGTCATCGGGCTGTTCCTGGCGGCCCAGGCACCGCAGTCGGTCTCGCGGGACCTGCGCTTCAAGACCGTCCCGCTGTACTTCTCCCGTCCCATCGAGCGGGCCGACTACGTGCTCGCCAAGTACGGCGCGATGGCGTCGGCGCTGTTCGTCCTCACCGCGTCGCCGCTGCTGATCCTCTACATCGGGTCTCTGCTGGCGAAGATGGACTTCGCCGACCAGACCAAGGGCTTCGCACAGGGGTTGGTCTCCGTGGCGCTGCTGTCACTGCTCTTCGGCGGGATCGGGCTGGTACTGGCGGCGCTGACGCCCCGCCGCGGCTTCGGCGTCGCCGCCGTCATCGCCGCCCTCACCATCTCGTACGGCGCCGTCACCACGCTCCAGGCCATCGCCTGGAGCACCGACTCACTGAACGCCGTCCCGTGGCTGGGCCTGTTCTCCCCCGTCACCCTCATCGACGGCGTGCAGACCGCCTTCCTGGGTGCCACGTCGTCCTTCCCGGCCGAGGCCGGACCGGGCGCCGGCGCCGGCGCGGTGTACCTGCTGGCCGTCCTCGCGCTGATCGCCGGCTCCTACGGCGTCCTGATGCGCCGCTACCGAAAGGTCGGGCTGTGACCTCCCACCCGTCACCCACCACCACCCTTCCGAGGATGGGGCTGCGCCCATGAGCACTCTCCACATCGAGCACGCCTCGCGCTGGTTCGGCAACGTCGTCGCCGTCAACGACGTCACCATGACGATCGGTCCCGGTGTGACGGGCCTGCTCGGCCCCAACGGCGCCGGCAAGTCGACCCTGATCAACATGATGGGCGGCTTCCTCGCCCCGTCCACCGGCACCGTCACCCTGGACGGCGAGCCAATCTGGCGCAACGAGTCCGTCTACCGGCGGATCGGCGTCGTACCGGAGCGGGAGGCGATGTACGACTTCCTCACCGGCCGCGAGTTCGTCGTCGCCAACGCCGAACTGCACGGCCTGGGTGCCGCCGAGGCGCAACGCGCCCTCGCCACGGTCGAGATGGAGTACGCGCAGGACCGCAAGGTCGCGACGTACAGCAAGGGCATGCGCCAGCGCGTGAAGATGGCGTCGGCGCTGGTGCACGAGCCGTCGGTGCTGCTGCTGGACGAGCCGTTCAACGGCATGGACCCGCGCCAGCGCATGCAGTTGATGGACCTGCTGCGGCGGATGGGTGCGGAGGGCCGCACGGTCCTGTTCTCCTCGCACATCCTGGAGGAGGTCGAGCAGCTCGCCTCCCACATCGAGGTGATCGTCGCCGGACGGCACGCGGCGAGCGGCGACTTCCGCCGCATCCGGCGCCTGATGACCGACCGCCCGCACCGCTACCTCGTCCGGTCCAGCGACGACCGGGCGCTGGCCGCCGCGCTGATCGCCGACCCGTCGACGGCCGGCATCGAGGTGGACCTGGCGGAGGGCGGCCTGCGCATCCAGGCCGTGGACTTCGGACGGTTCACCGCACTGCTGCCGCAGGTCGCCCGCGCGCACTCGATCCGGCTGCTGACGGTCTCGCCCTCGGACGAGTCCCTCGAGTCCGTCTTCTCGTACCTCGTCGCGGCCTGAGCGCCACCGCGCCGGCCTGAAGGGACCCCCGACCATGTACAACCCCACCGTCGCCCGGCTCACCTACCGGGCGCTGCTCGGCCGCCGCCGGGCCGCGATCCTCTTCGTCCTGCCCGGGCTGCTGCTGCTCATCGCGGCCGCCGTCCGCGGCTTCAACGGCGCCGACGACCAGATCGCCGCGGACGTCCTCGGCGGCTTCGCGCTCGCCACCATGGTGCCGCTGATCGGCGTCATCGCCGGAACGGGCGCGATCGGACCGGAGATCGACGACGGATCGATCGTCTACCTGCTCGCCAAGCCGGTGAAGCGGCCCACGATCATCCTCACGAAGTTCACCGTGGCGGTCGCCGTGACCATGGTCTTCTCGGCCGTGCCGACGTTCCTCGCCGGGATGATCCTCAACGGCAACGGCCAGCAGGTGGCGGTGGCGTACACCATCGCGGCGCTGGTGGCCTCGATCGCGTACAGCGCGCTGTTCCTGCTGCTGGGCACGGTCAGCCGGCACGCGGTCGTCATCGGGCTGGTGTACGCGCTCGTCTGGGAGGCGCTGTTCGGTTCGCTCATCGCCGGGGCGCGGACCCTGAGCGTGCAGCAGTGGGCGCTGGCGGTCGCCGAAAAGGTCAGCGGGGAGGGCCTGGTCGCCTCGGACGTCGGCCTTCCGGTGGCGACGGTGCTGCTGGCGGGAGTGACGGTGGCGGCGACCTGGTACGCGGGCCTCAAGCTGCGGGCGCTGACGCTGGCCGGGGAGGAGTAGGGCGTACGTCTCACCGTCGGCGGGGGGCTCCTCCCCGGGATTACTGTGGGCACGGGCGCGACCACCCGGCACGGCCCGTACGACTCGCACGCACTCACAACCTGGGGAGCAAGCCATGTCAGACCGCTTCGACGTCGTCGTACTCGGAGCAGGCCCCGGCGGATACGTCGCCGCCATCCGCGCCGCCCAGTTGGGCAAGCGGGTCGCGGTGGTCGAGGAGAAGTACTGGGGCGGTGTCTGCCTGAACGTCGGCTGCATCCCCACCAAGGCGCTGCTGCGCAACGCCGAGCTGGCGCACCTGTTCACGCACGAGGCGAAGACGTACGGCATCAAGGTCGACGGGCAGGTGTCCTTCGACTACGGCGAGGCGTTCCGGCGCAGCCGCACGGTCGCGGAGGGGCGCGTCAAGGGCGTCCACTTCCTGATGAAGAAGAACAAGATCACGGAGTTCACCGGCCGGGGCACCTTCCTGGACGCGAACACCCTCCAGGTCGCGCAGAGCGACGGCGCCACTACCACGATCTCGTTCGACCACTGCATCATCGCCACCGGCGCCAGTCCGCGCCTGCTGCCCGGCACGCGCCGCAGCGAGCGGGTCGTCACGTACGAGGAGCAGATCGTCGCCGACGAGCTGCCGCGCTCGATCGTGATCGCGGGCGCGGGAGCCATCGGCATCGAGTTCGCGTACGTCCTGCACAACTACGGCGTGAAGGTCACCATCGTCGAGTTCCTGGACCGGATCGCGCCGCTGGAGGACAAGGACGTCTCGGCGGAGCTGGCGAAGCAGTACCGCAAGCTCGGCATCGACGTGCTGACGTCGACGCGGGTCGAGTCGATCGACGAGTCCGGTCCGCAGGTGCGGGTCACGGTCACGGGCAAGGACGGCGCGCAGCAGGTCCTGGAGGCCGACAAGGTGCTCCAGGCGATCGGCTTCGCGCCGAACGTCGAGGGGTACGGCCTGGAGAACACCGGCGTCCGGCTCACCGAGCGCGGCGCCATCGACGTCGACGGGCGCTCGCGCACCTCCGTGCCGCACATCTTCGCGATCGGGGACGTGACGGCGAAGCTGATGCTCGCGCACACCGCCGAGGCGATGGGTGTCGTGGCCGCCGAGACCATCGCTGGCGCGGAGACGATGGAGCTCGACTACCCGATGATCCCGCGGGCCACGTACTGCCAGCCGCAGATCGCCAGCTTCGGCTGGACCGAGGAGCAGGCGCGGGAGAAGGGCTTCGACGTCAAGGTCGCGAAGTTCCCGTTCATGGCGAACGGCAAGGCGCACGGCCTGGGCGACACCACGGGCTTCGTGAAGCTGATCAGCGACGCCACGTACGGCGAGATCATCGGCGCGCACCTGATCGGTCCTGACGTGACGGAGCTGCTGCCGGAGCTGACGCTGGCCCAGCAGTGGGACCTGACCGTGCACGAGGTGGCGCGGAACGTCCACGCGCACCCGACGCTGGGCGAGGCGGTCAAGGAGGCCGTGCACGGGCTCGCCGGCCACATGATCAACTTCTGATCCACCCGGTCCGCACGCGGACGACGGCGCGGCGCCCCGGTTATTCGGTGGCGCCGCGCCGTGCGTCCGGGCACATTGATGAGGCACCGCTCACACGGGACCGGGGAGAGCGCGGCGTGGACGGGGAGAGTACGGGCACGCCGGGCTCACAGCAGGGCAGCGCGCGGCGCCGCGCACGGGAGTGGTCACCATCGCTCCGGGTGCCGCCCGCGGCCGACTGCCCGGGGGCGGCCGCTTCGAGCGCGCGATCCGTCGCGCGGGCCGCCCCTCCCGTGGTCCGGTGCCCCCCTCGCGGTGGCGCAGGCTGCGGACGCCGGCCGTGCGGGGTTCGCCCGCCCGCGAAGCCCGGCCCGCGCGGCGCGTGCACCGCCGCCCCGCTCCGCGGTGCGGATCAGGCCGTCGGGCTGAGCAGCGACTCCAGGACCACGGCGATGCCGTCCGCGTCGTTGGACGCGGTGATTTCCTGAGCCACGGCCTTCAGCTCGTCGTGGGCGTTGGCCATGGCGACGCCGTGCGCGGCCCAGGCGAACATGGGGATGTCGTTCGGCATGTCGCCGAAGGCGATCGTGTCCGCGGACTTCAGGCCCAGGCGGCGGGCCGCCAGGGACAGGCCCGTCGCCTTGCTCAGGCCGAGCGGCAGCAGCTCCACCACACCCGGTCCCGCCACCACCACGTCCACCAGACCACCGGCCGTCGCGCGGGCGGCGAGCGCCAGGGCGTCGTCGTCCAGGACGGGGTGCTGGATGTAGACCTTGTTGAGCGGGGCGGACCACAGCTCGGCCGGGTCCTCGTACGGCACGTAGGGCAGCGGGCCCTCCTGGACGCGGTAGCCGGGGCCGACGAGCACGTCGCCGTCGAGGCCGTCCCGGCTCGCGGCGATGGCCAGCGGCCCGACCTCCGCCTCCAGCTTCGCCAGGGCGAGGCCCGCGAGCTGGCGGTCGAGGGTGACGGACGTCAGCAGCCGGTGTTCGCCCGCGTGGTACACCTGCGCGCCCTGGCCGCAGACGGCGAGGCCGTCGTAGCCGAGGTCGTCCAGGATGTGGCGGGTCCACGGGACGGCGCGCCCGGTGACCACGATGTGCGCGGCGCCCGCCGCCGTCGCGGCGGCGAGCGCGTCACGCGTGCGCTGCGAGACCGAGTCGTCGGTGCGCAGCAGCGTGCCGTCGAGGTCGGTCGCGATCAGCTTGTACGGGAAGGGAGTCACTTGGAGACGGGCTCCAGGACCTCGCGGCCGCCCAGGTAAGGGCGCAGGACCTCCGGCACCCGGACCGAGCCGTCGGCGAGCTGGTGGTTCTCCAGGAGGGCGACGATGGTGCGCGGGACGGCGCACAGCGTGCCGTTGAGGGTGGCGAGCGGCTGGACCTTCTTGCCGTCGCGCAGGCGCACCGACAGGCGGCGGGCCTGGAAGCCGTCGCAGTTCGACGCGGAGGTCAGCTCGCGGTACTTGCCCTGCGTGGGGATCCACGCCTCGCAGTCGTACTTGCGGGAGGCCGAGGCGCCCAGGTCGCCCGAGGCGACGTCGATCACCTGGAAGGGCAGCTCCAGGGAGGTGAGCCACTGCTTCTCCCACTCCAGGAGCCGCTGGTGCTCGGCCTCGGCGTCGTCGGGGGCGACGTACGAGAACATCTCCACCTTGTCGAACTGGTGCACGCGGAAGATGCCCCGTGTGTCCTTGCCGTAGGTGCCGGCCTCGCGGCGGAAGCACGGCGAGAAGCCGGCGTACCGCAGCGGCAGCTTGTCCGCCTCGATGATCTCGTCCATGTGGTACGCGGCGAGGGGCACCTCGGACGTGCCGACGAGGTAGTAGTCGTCCTTCTCCAGGTGGTACACGTTCTCCGCGGCCTGGCCGAGGAAGCCGGTGCCCTCCATGGCGCGCGGCCGGACCAGCGCGGGGGTCAGCATCGGGATGAAGCCGGCCTCCGTGGCCTGGGCGATCGCCGCGTTGACGAGGGCGAGCTCCAGCAGCGCGCCGACGCCGGTGAGGTAGTAGAAGCGCGAGCCGGACACCTTCGCGCCGCGCTCCACGTCGATGGCGCCCAGCGCCTCGCCGAGCTCCAGGTGGTCCTTGGGCTCGAAGCCCTCGGCGCCGAAGTCGCGGATGGTGCCGTGCGTCTCCAGGACGACGAAGTCCTCCTCGCCGCCGACCGGTACGTCGGGGTGGACGAGGTTGCCGAGCCGGAGCAGCAGCCGCCGGGTCTCCTCGTCGGCCTCGTTCTGCTCGGCCTCAGCCGCCTTGACGTCCGTCTTGAGCTGCTCGGCCTTCTGCAGGAGCTCGGCACGCTCGTCGGGGGAGGCCTTGGGGATCAGCTTGCCGAGCGCCTTCTGCTCGGAGCGGAGTTCGTCGAAGCGGACGCCGGACGACCTGCGCCGCTCATCGGCGGAGAGCAGGGCGTCGACGAGCTCGACGTCCTCTCCACGGGCGCGCTGGGAGGCGCGAACACGGTCGGGGTCCTCACGGAGCAGGCGAAGGTCAATCACCCCACCAGGCTACCGTCGCGCACTCGGCCCACCCCACTTGATAGGGCCGCGCGCTCCTCTTTGACCGTATTGCCGGAATTCGGAAAGCTGCTGATAAAGGCGGGGCGCGCTGGGCGCGAGGGCATTCCATTCGCCGGAATTGGCTCTTCCGGGTCCCTGTCCGGTGGCTTCCGGGACTCCGCCGGATCCCTTCCGGGACTCTGCCGGGCAACTGCCGGTTCGCTTCCGCGCCTCTGCCAGGTGGCTCCCGGGACTCTGTCGGTTCACTTGCCTGTCGCCTCCGGGAAGTCCCGGACCGGCCGCCGGTCCGCCCCGGCCGGACTCCCGCCGGATGTTGTCCACAGGAGTTCCCTGTGCGCGAGAGTTATCCACAGACTGTGCGGAAGATCTGTGGACGCAGAAATGGATCACCCCGAAAGTGGCCATCGCACCGCAGGATTCACTGATCAAACCCGCTTCGCGCGCTCATTCGAGTGGGAATTCCTCCCTCTAAGGGGGTGATCCCATGAATGAGGGTGACGAGGGGCGACATGCCGCCCTGTGGGCGGCCCTAGGGTGACTGGGGCGATTTGTCGACGATGTAGAGCTGTGTCGCCTCTGCCATGTCGACTTGTCCCCAGGTCGAGAAGGGCCCCTGTGGATAACTCTGTGGGAATCGCCGCACGAGCACGGTGCGACGGCCGCACGAGCACGGTGCGGCCGGGCCCCGCGCCGCCGGCACGGGCTCTGCCGCGAGGGGGCCTCGCCCACGACCTGCCTCAGGGACGCCCGTCCAGGCAGCGCCCCAGCCAGTCCGAGGCCGCGGTGAAGTCCTCGTCCGAGGTCCCCGGCCGCGGCGGGACCACCTCGCCGGACGACACGCCCGCCCGCGGGTACGACCCGAGGAACCGCACCTTCGCGCAGATGCGCTTCAGGCCCATCAGCGCCTCGCCCACGCGCCGGTCGGCGATGTGGCCCTCGGCGTCGATGGCGAAGCAGTAGTTCCCGATGCCCGCGCCCGTCGGACGCGACTGGAGCAGCATCAGGTTCACACCGCGGGCCGCGAACTCGTGGAGCAGCTCCAGCAGCGCACCCGGGTGGTCCTCGCGCTGCCAGATCACGATCGACGTCTTGTCCGCGCCCGTGGGCGCCGAGGGCCGGGCCGGCCGGCCCACCAGCACGAACCGGGTCTCCGCGTTCTCGGCGTCGTGGATCTCGGTGACCAGGGCCTCCAGGCCGTACGTCGCCGCCGCGAACGCGCCCGCGAAGGCCGCGTCGTACCGCCCCTCCTGGACCAGCCGCGCGCCGTCCGCGTTGGAGGCGGCCGACTCCCACACCGCCTCCGGCAGGTGGGCCCGCAGCCAGTTGCGCACCTGGGGCTGGGCGACCGGGTGCCCGGTCACCGTCTTGACGTCGGACAGCTGCGTACCCGGCCGGACCAGCAGGGCGAACGCGATCGGGAGCCGCACCTCGCGGTAGATCATCAGCGGCTCGCCCGCGGCCAGCTCGTCGAGGGTCGCGGTCACTCCGCCCTCGACGGAGTTCTCGATCGGTACGAGGGCGGCGGCGGCCTCCCCGTTCCGGACGGCGTCGAGCGCCGCGGGGACGGAGACCATCGGCACCAGTTCGCGCGTGGCGGCTTCCGGGAGCGTACGCAGGGCGGCTTCGGTGAAGGTGCCCTCGGGACCGAGATACGTATAGCGAGTCGCCGACATACCGGTCACCTTAGTCCGCCCCCCGGCCCTACGACTCCAGGAGCCGCTGACCCACGTACTCGCCCCGGGCCGGGCCGCCCGGCACCGCGAACAGGCCGCTCGACTCGTGCCGGATGAAGGGCGACAGCGCGTCCCCGCGGTCCAGCTTCCGCTGCACCGGCACGAAGCCGCGCAGTGGATCGGCCTGCCAGGCGATGAACAGCAGACCCGCGTCCGGCGTCCCGTCCGGCCCGATCCCGTCGTGGAAGGAGAACGGCCGCCGCAGCATCGCCGCCCCGCCGTTCTGCTCGGGCGCCGAGATCCGGGCGTGCGCGTTGCCGGGGATGACGGGCTTGCCGTCCGGGCCCGTCCTGTCCAGGTCGAGCTCCGTCGTCTCGCTGCCGCCGGTCAGCGGGGCACCGTCCGCCTTGCGGCGCCCGATGACCTGCTCCTGCCGGTCCCGGGACAGCTTCTCCCAGTCGTCCAGCAGCATCCGGATGCGGCGGACGACGGCGTACGAACCGCCCGCCATCCACGGCTGCGGACCACCCGCGGGGACGAAGATCCGCTCGTCGAAGTCGGGCTCGGACGGCTTGGGGTTGCGGGTGCCGTCGACCTGGCCCATCAGGTTGCGTGCGGTCATCGGGTGCGCGGTGGCCCCCGGCGAACGGTTGAAGCCGTTCATCTGCCAGCGCACCCGGGCCGCCGCGCCCGCCTCCTTCTGGATCGTGCGCAGCGCGTGGAAGGCGACGAGCGCGTCGTCCGCGCCTATCTGCACCCACAGGTCGCCGCCCGAACGCTTCGGGTCCAGCCGGTCGGAGGAGAACGACGGCAGCGGCTCCAGCTCCGCCGGCCGCCGGTCCACCAGGCCCGTGCGGTCGAAGAAGGAGGCGCCGAAGCCGAAGGTGACCGTCAGGGAGCACGGGCCGGCGTCCAGGGCGACGCCCGTGTCCCCGTCACCGGCCGGCTTGCCCGCCATCAGCAGCTCGGCCGCCGTCGACCAGCGGCGCATCAGCGCGACCGCCTCCTTGCGCCCGGCGCCCGGCGCCAGGTCGAAGGCGACCAGGTGGCCGCGGGCCTGGAGCGGCTGGACGATGCCCGCCTGGTGCGCGCCGTGGAACGGTACGGCGGTGGAGCCGACCGCCGCCAGGGTCCCGCCCGCCGGGTCCGAGGAGGTGGTGGCGGCATAGGCCGCGGCGCCGCCGGCCGCGCCCAGCAGGACCCCGGTCGCGCCGGCCGCGCCGACGGTGCCCAGCAGGGCCCGCCTGGAGATGTCGAGGTTGTCGGTGCTCACGGTCAGGTCAGCCGATCTTCACGTTCTTGTCGAGGGTGGTCTGGTCGAATTCCGAGGTGCGGACGGTGATCTTGATGGTCCACTCGCCGGGCATCGGGATCTGCAGGCGCTCGGAGCTGTAGTGCCCGGCCGCGACGCGGTCCGGGGTGACCGGCAGCGGGCCGATCCGCTGGGCGTCGAGGGTGAAGGACACCTTGAGCTCGGGGACGTCGAGGGGCCGGCCGTTCGCTCCGTCCACGAACACGTGCAGGGCGTTCGTGCCGGAGCGGCCCGGGGCGAGGCTGAGCCGCACCGTGCCCTTGCCGCCGCGGCCGCCGGTGTCGAAGGGCAGCGTCAGGTCGACGGGCCGGTCCGGTACGGCGGTCGAGGACGCCGACTGCGCACGGCCGGCCTCCTGCTCGGTACGGCCGGGCTCGGTCGTGGTCAGTACGGTCGTGACGGCCAGCAGCGCCACGGCGACGCCCGCCTCGGCGAGGACCGAGCGGCGCAGCCCGGCCCGCTCCGGGTCGGCGTCGCGTTCGCGCTTCCTGCGGGCGGCGGCGAGGGCGGCCTCCTGGCGGGCGAGCTGCGCGGCCCGCTCCCCGGTGACCTCGTCCGGCCCGTCCGCCGGTTCCCCGGCCCCCACCGGCTCCGCGCCGTCCGCCGGTTCCCCGGCCCCCGCCGGTTCCGCAACCTTCGCCGGTTCCGCAACCTTCGCCGGCTCCGCCGACTCCCAGGCCTCCGCCTCCGCCTCCGCTTCCGCGGGCGCCGTCTCCGCGAGGCGCTGCGTCCACCGCCGCGAGGCCCACGCGACGGCGACGAGCACGGCGACCAGCCCCACCTTGACCAGCAGCAGCCGGCCGTACGCCGTGCCGGTCAGCGCCGTCCAGGAGCCGACCTGCCGCCACGACTGGTAGACGCCGGTCGCGGCCAGGACGGCCACGGACCCGAACGCGAGCCGCGAGAACCGCCGTACCGCGGTCCGCTCGATCGACGGCTCGCGGTGCAGGGCGACCAGCAGCACGGCCAGGCCGCCGAGCCAGGCGGCCATCGCCAGCAGGTGCAGGACGTCGACGGGCATCGCGATGCCCGGCTGGAGTCCGGCCGAGGCGTGCTCGGAGAGCGCCCAGGTGCCCGCGATGCCGGCGGCGATCACCGAGCCGCCGATGGCCAGACCGAAGGTGAGGTCCTTCTTCTCGGCCTCCTCCTCCCGCCGGGTCCAGGCACCGAACAGCACCGCCACGAACAACGCCGCGGCGCCCAGCAGCAGCAGCCGGGAGACGAGCGCGGCACCGGTCTTGGTCTCCAGGACCGCGCCGAGCGAGCCGAGCCCGAAGTCCAGCCCGGTGTAGGGCCCGCGCAGCAGCAACAGCGCCAGCGTGGCCGCCGTCAGCGCCACCCAGCCCCGGGAGACCAGGCGCTGCACCGGCCGTACCGCCGCCCCGCGCGGCCAGCAGGCCAGGAGGAACGCGGCGCCGCCCACCAGCAGGATGAAACCGGCGTAGGAGACGTAGCGCGCGATCCCGTACAGGACGCCGACGACTCCGCCGCCGGCCTCCTGCTGCGGCAGGACGACGGTGGTCTTCGACGGCGCTCCGATCGAGAAGGTGAACGCGCCGGCGATCGGATGGCTGTCGGCGGAGACGGCACGCCACGCCACGGTGTACGTGCCGTCCGGCAGCCCGGTGCGCAGCGCCACGCCGTACTTGACCACCGATCCGGCGCACAGGTCGCGCAGTTCGCCGGTGTCGGCGCGCGCGCCGCTCGGTTCGAGCACCCGGATCGCGTCGTCGCCCAGGGCGACCTGCTCCGAGAACGTGAGCGTGACGCTCCTGGGCGCGGCGGCGACCACCGCCCCGTCCTTCGGGTCGCTCCCGGTCAGCGCGGCGTGCGCGGACGCGGGGGCGGCGCCGGTGAACAGCGCACCGAGCAGCACGGCCGCGACGAGCAGCAGCCGCGGAACCGTGGTGACGGCGGCGGTGACGGCGGTGGTGAGGCGCGGGGCGGTGGTCGCTGTCATGGTGTGTCGGTCCCCCAAGTGCCTAGTGGTGCGCCGGGTTGTGGGTGGCCGCCTCGACCGGCAGCTCCACCGTGATCGGGTCCGACTTCTCGAAGCGCAGCTCGACGGTGACCTTGTCGCCCTGCTTCGGCTTCCGCTTGATGTCCATGAACATGATGTGGTTGCCGCCGCGTTCGAGCTTCAGCGCTCCCCCCGCGGGGATGTCGAAGGACTTCACCTGCCGCATCTTCTGGTCCTTCGTCTCGTGGATCTGGACGTCGTCGGAGAGCGGGCTGGTGACGGAGGTCAGCTTGTCGGCCTCGCCGCCGTCGTTGGTCACGGTGAGGAAGCCGCCGGCCATGTCGCCCACGGGCTGCGGCATGAAGGCGCCGCTGACCGTGAGCTCCGGCTTCTCCTCCCCGGCCGAGCAGCCGCCCAGCGCCAGGGTTCCGGCCAGGGCCATGGCACCGGCCAGGGCGGTGAGGGGGGTACGGCGGATCACGGGTTCTCCCCCTTGACGATCTTCGGAAGGTCCTTGGCGTACGTCTCCCAGGGGGTGCTCTCCCCGTACAGGACGTAGCCCTGGTCGGTCGTCGGCGAGAAGGCGATCACCTGCGCGCCGTGCATGGAGACGACCGAGCCGTCCTTCTCCTTCTTCGGCGGGTCGATGCCGATGCCCATCTGGCGGGCGCCCGCCTGGATGGTCGGGAAGTCGCCGGTCAGACCGACGAAGGAGGGGTCGCCGGCGCCGGGCAGCCACTTGGCGAGCTCGGCGGGGGTGTCCCGCTCCGGGTCGGTGGTGACGAAGACGACCTGGAGCTTGTCCTGATCGGCCTTGGGGAGCTTCTTCTTGGCGATGGCGATGTTGCTCATCGTCAGCGGGCAGACGTCCGGGCAGTGGGTGTAGCCGAAGTAGATCAGCGTCGGCTTGCCCTTCGTGCGCTCGCGCAGGTCGTACGGCTTGCCCGTGGTGTCCGTCAGGACGAGGTCCGGCTTGGTGAAGGGCCGGTCCAGTACGGTCCCGGCCGCGTCCTGCGGGGTGCCGGCGGAGACCTCGGCGACGGGGCTGCCGCCGGCCGGGGTGTCGTCGCCGCCGCACGCGGACAGGGTGAGCGCCGACGCGGCGACGAGCGCCGCCGCGATCAGCGGGGTGCGCCGGGCGCGGCGGGGCCGCGCGGCGCGCATCAGCTGGTACATGGGTTCTCTCTCAGGGGTATGCAGGTGGCTGGCCGTCAGGCCGAGGTGCCGGAGGAGTCCGGGGACCCGGGGCGGCGGCGCCCGGCGAGCACGCCGAAGGCGACACCCGCGGCACCGACGAGGATGCCGGCGACGCCCAGGACGCGGGCGGTCGTGTCACCGGAGCCGTCCGCGGCGGCCTGCTCGGCCCCGTCGCCGTGGCCCTTCGCGGCGGTCTTGCCGTCGCCCTGGCCGCCGGTCGTGGCGGCGGTGCCGTGGTGGTCGTCCGAGGCGGCGGACAGCTTGAGCACGGGCGCGGGGGTCTCGGGCTCCTCGGCGCCGTCCTTCGGCTCCTCGATCCAGCGGACGACCTCCTTGTTGTCGTACGTCTGGAGGGCCTTGAAGACGAGCCGGTCGGTGTCCTCGGGGAGCCGGCCGAGCGAGACCGTGAACTGCTGGAACTCACCGGGCGCGATCTTCGAACCGGCCGCGGTCCAGGTGATCTTGGTGGCGGCCTCGGTGATCCGCTTGCCGTGCACCTCCAGCGGCTTGGCCAGCTTGGCCTTGGTGACCTGCGCCTGCCAGCCCGGGACGGGCTGCGTGGAGACGGAGGCCAGCGGGTGCTCGGCCGGGAGGGAGACCTCCAGCTTCACGGTCGAGGCGTTGTCGCGCTCGTTCGGCACCTTGAAGCTGACGGTGGCGTAACCGCCCTTGGCCGCCTCGCCCTGCGGCTGCACGCTGACGTGCGCGAAGGCGGTGCCGGACAGCAGGACGACGGACGAGAGGGCGGTGCCGCCGGCGAGGGCGATACGGGAAACGTTCATCACGGAACACACTCCACGGAGATGGGACGTCGGTGTGTGCGCACGGGCGCACCACGGCACCACTCCCGTCGAGTGGGCCGTGTCAGGCGGCGAGTACGTATACGGCCGGCGGGCCGCGCCTGATCACCGTGTGGAGGAGTGCGTCCGCCGCGGCGGGCGGCGGGGGGTCGTCGTCGGTGCGCGCCGGCCGCGGCCCGCCCGCGGGCAGCGCGGGCAGCCCGGCGACGAGGGCGCGTACGAGGACGAGGGCGGCGCGCAGGGACCGTACGAGCGCCGCGTCGGCGACGTCCGCCGCGCCCTGCGCGGACAGGCCGGAGAGCTTCAGCAGCGCCAGGTCGCCGCGCCGCAGCAGCCAGCCGGTCACCAGGGCGGCCAGCAGGTGGCCGAGGACCATGGGGAGGCTGGGCCACAGCCCGGCGGGCTCGGCGAGGTGGCCGGCGTGCGCCGCGTGCGACGCGGACCGCGCCGCCGACTGCGCCGCGGCCGGGTCGAGGCCCGCCGTGGTGATGATCCGGTGGGCGTCGGCCGGGCTGAGGGAGCTCGCACCCGCCCCGCACACCAGCTTGGCGGCCGTGCGGATCAGCGCGTCGTCCGCCTGGGGTCCGACGCCGACGGCGAGGTGCTGCCGCTGGCCGAGCCCGAAGAGTACGTGCAGGGCGAGCTGCCCGCCCGCCAGCGCGGCCGCGATCGCCGGCAGGGACCGCTGCCGCCCGGCGAAGGGCAGCGTGAGGGCGAGAACGCCGAGGAACCCGAGGGCCAGCGTCCACCACGGGACGGCCGCGCACGCGGCGAGCACGTGTCCCGTCCCGGACAGCACGACGCAGACCGCGGCGAACACCGCGGCCCTCAGCAGCCGCGGTGCGGCATGCGAGGCGGCATGCGGCGCGGCGGTCGGCGCGTCGGGGAGGGCAGACATGGCCGGGCCATCATCGCACTGCGCCCGCGCGCCCCACACGGCAGGTCCGGAAGATGCCCTTTGCGACATACACCGGCGTACGGGCTACGCACATCCGCCGAATGAGGGGTTGGGCGTCAACGCAGCGCTTACGACCGCCCGCTCAGGGCAATACGAAACGATATGTCGAGCCGCAGCCAGGAGGCTGGAGCATGAGCATCTGGTGGTCACTCCACTTGCGGCGCGAGGCTGCGAGCGTTCCGCTCGCCCGTCGCCTCCTCCTCGGCACCATGGAGACCGCGGGAGTCGACCCGGAGATCTCGTACGACCTGTCCCTCGCGCTGAGCGAAGCCTGTGCGAACGCGGTCGAGCACGGCGCCGGGGACGGCTCCGCCGAGTACCGGGTGACCGCGTACCTGGACGGTGAGAAGTGCCGCATCGAGGTGGCGGACTCGGGCCCGGGTTTTCCCGCGGGCCCGCTGCGCCCGCCCCGCAGAGCCACTCCCGAGGCCGAGCACGGCCGGGGGCTGAGCCTGATCGAGGAACTGGCCGACCACGTCCACATCGGCAACAGATCCGGGCGCGGCGGCGCGGTGGTGAGCTTCGACAAGATCGTGAAGTGGAAGTCCGACGCCCCGCTGGTGGCGTCCTGACCCCGGCCTGACCGCACCGAGGGGGTGGCAGCCGTCCGGCTCCCACCCCCTGGCGCGCCCGGCGCGGCGCGTCAGCCCTGCAGGCCGGCCATCCACGCCTCGACCTCGTCCGACCGGCGCGGCAGCGCCGCCGAGAGGTTCCGGTTGCCGTCCTCGGTGACGAGGATGTCGTCCTCGATGCGGACGCCGATGCCGCGGTACTCCTCCGGCACCGTCAGGTCGTCGGCCTGGAAGTACAGGCCCGGCTCGACGGTCAGGCACATGCCCGGCTCCAGCACGCCGTCGACGTACGCCTCCGTCCGCGCGGCCGCGCAGTCGTGGACGTCCATGCCGAGCATGTGGCCGGTGCCGTGGAGCGTCCAGCGGCGGTGCAGGCCCAGCTCCAGGACCCGCTCGACCGGGCCCTCGACGAGGCCCCACTCGACGAGCTTCTCGGCGAGGACGCGCTGCGAGGCGTCGTGGAAGTCGCGGAAGACGGCGCCCGGCTTCACCGCCGCGATGCCGGCCTCCTGGGCCTCGTACACCGCGTCGTAGATCTTGCGCTGCAGCTCGCTGAAGCGGCCGTTGATCGGCAGCGTGCGCGTGACGTCCGCCGTGTAGAGCGTGGTGGTCTCCACGCCGGCGTCGAGCAGCAGCAGCTCGCCCGGGCGCACCGGACCGTCGTTGCGCACCCAGTGCAGCGTGGTGGCGTGCGGGCCGGCCGCGCAGATCGAGCCGTAGCCGATGTCGTTGCCCTCGACGCGGGCGCGCAGGAAGAAGGTGCCCTCGATGTACCGCTCGCTCGTCGCCTGCGCCTTGTCCAGGACGCGTACGACGTCCTCGAAGCCGCGCGCGGTCGACGCGCAGGCCCGCTCCAGCTCGCCGATCTCGAAGGCGTCCTTCACCAGGCGCGCCTCGGAGAGGTACACCCGCAGTTCCTCGTCGCGCTCGGCGGTGACCTTGTCGGTCAGCGCGGCCTCGACGGACGCGTCGTGCCCGCGCACGACGCGCACCGGGCCGGTGGCCTGGCGCAGCTGCTCCGTCAGCTCCCGCACGTCCTTGGCGGGGATGCCGAGCCGCCGCTCGGACTCGGTCAGCGAGTACCGGCGGCCGACCCACAGCTCGCCCTGGCCGTCCAGCCAGAACTCGCCGTTCTCCCGGTCGGAGCGCGGCAGCAGGTAGAGCGTCGCCTCGTGGCCCCCGGCCGCGGGCTCCAGCACCAGGACGCTGTCGTGGGTGTGGTCGCCGGTCAGGTAGGCGTACTCGGTCGACGGCCGGAAGGCGTACTCCGTGTCGTTGGACCGGGTCTTCAGGTTGCCCGAGGGGATGACCAGGCGCTCGCCGGGGAAGCGCTCGGAGAGCGCGGCGCGCCGGGCGGCGGTGCGGTCGGCCTGGGGGATCGGCTCCAGGTCGCGCAGCTCCGTGTCGGCCCAGCCGGTCTTCATGTTCGCGGCGAGCTCGTCGGACACCACCGGGTACAGGCTGTTCTTGCGCTGCTTGATCGGCTCCTCAGCTTCGTCCGGGGTCTCCGGCGTGAGCTCTTCGGCCACGGGTCCGCCTCCTGTTGGTACGACCTTTTTGGTACGACACTGAACCATCCCCATCGTACGGTCGCACCGGAGCCGCCCCCAGGGCCTCGTGCCACCCGCTCCCGGACCGGACGCTCACGCGAAGCGCGCCGCCAGCACCACCACGTCCTCCGCGCCGTGCGCGTCGTCGGGCAGCAGCGTGCGCAGCACGTGGTCCGCGATGGCGCCCGGGTCGGACCGGTCGGTCCGCGGGACGGCCGCCGCTGCCGCGTGCAGCCGCGCGAAGGCCCGGTCAATGGGCTCGCCGGTGCGTCGCAGGAGCCCGTCCGTGTAGAGCAGCACCGTTTCGCCGGGCTCGGTGGTGAGCTCCACGCTCGGCGCCTCCCAGCAGGCGAGCATGCCGAGCGGCGCGGACAGGGACGTCTCGATGAACTCGGTGCGCCGTTCGCCGACGATCAGCGGCGGGGTGTGCCCGGCCCCGGCCAGCACGATCTTGCGGAGGGCCGGCTCCGCGTACGCGAACAGCGCGGTGGCGGAGCGGGCCGGCTCGGTCAGCCGCAGCAGCAGCTCCAGGTCGGACAGGACGGCGACCGGGTCCTCGCCCTCCATCACGGCGTACGCCCGCAGCGAGGCGCGCAGCCGGCCCATCGCGGCCAGCGCGCTCGGCCCGGAGCCGGAGACCGAGCCGACGGCCAGGCCCAGCGCGCCCTCGGGCAGCGGCAGCGCGTCGTACCAGTCGCCGCCGCCCCGGGGGGTGGTGCGGTGCCGGGCGGCGAGCTGGACGCCCGGGACGCGGGGCAGCCGCCGGGGCAGCAGCTCCTCGGCGATCGTGGCCATGGTGGCGCGGCTGCGCTCCAGCTCCACCTGGCGCGCGAGGTGCTCGGAGGCGTACTGCCCGTAGAGGCCCACGAGGTGGCGGGCGCGCTCGGCCGGCTCGGCGGGCTCGTCGTACAGCCAGACGGCGGCACCGAGCGTGCCGGCCTGCCCGGTGGCGAGGGGTACGGCGTAACTGGCGGCGAAGCCCAGCCGGGCGGCGACCTCGCGGTGGCGCGGGTCGAGGTGCTCGTCGGCGAAGAGGTCGGGGACGGCGACGGGGTCGGGTACGCCGGTTGCGGGCGGCGCGGCGCGGGCGGGATCCGGCGGTCTGCCGGCGGAGGGGGCCGCTTCCGCGGGCGCGTCCGCGGAAGCGGGGCGCGGCGCCGCCTCGGGCAGGCCCTCCAGGATGCGGCCGTAGGACGTGGCGCTGCGCGGCACGGTCTCGATGGTGCCGAGGTCCGCGTGGTCGAGGCCGAGGCCGACGGTGGTGGCGGGGCCGAGGCCGTCGGCGGGTTCGAGGACCACCATGCCGCGCCGGGCGCCGACGAGCGCGGCCCCGGCGCGCAGCAGCTCGCGCAGGGCGTCGTCGAGGGAGTGGGTGCGGCCGAGCCGCTCGGTGAGTTCGTGGAGGGTGGTCAGGTCGGAGACCCACCCCGCCAGCCGGTCCTGGATCAGCGCGCCGGGCGCGACCGGCGGGGCCGGGAGGTCCGTCAGGGGCGGTGCAGTGTGCGCGGGTGCGGGAACCGTGGGATCGATTCCGGCCACTTTCGGCAGGTGAGGGGCGCTCATGGCAGCCGGCTTTCCGACGGGTGCGTTGTGCTCAATAGCATCGCAAACCCCCATGTCATTCTGCGCCGCTATCACTGCAACCACATGTACACGCACAAGTAAGGGGATGTCCAGCATTGTCCCAGCAGGGCGCGCGGTGTTTACAAGGTGCCGAAGTTGGCTCAAAAATGCTCCCCATGGGCGCCATTTGCGGTCGACTGAGGCCGTTCGAAAAGGGGCACAGCCCGGGACGCCGTCGGGGGACGACGACCCGGGGAGAGCGTCATCCCGGACGTGCTGGGGTACGTAAACGGTGACGGTCCAGGGGCAGTTGGAGCGGGCACGGAACTCCGCGGGGAGCCCCGGCGTCCTCACCACCGAAGGCCGCACCCCGTCCCCGGGTGGCGGGGAAGAGCTCGGCGGGGCGGCAAGCGCCTTGAGCGCGCCACCCCTCGCCACACGTTAAATGGACGACAGCCCATGGGACGACAGCGCCCACGCTCGGCCCCGCGCGGTGTTGGTTGCCGCAGCTGAAGAGGGGCAGGCGCATGCCACCGGCACGCGTCACGCGGCACGCGCCGCGCGACACGGACGGGCGGTGAGACGTCGGCTTGTACGCACAGCGAAGAAACACACACGTGTTGTGATGTGGACCTCGGCGTTCAACGGAAAGGAACGAGCGCTCATGCGCGAGATCCTCGGAAGGCGACGCGGGCTCCGGTTCCGGCGTAAGAGGAGGCCCGCCCACGTCGAGGCGGCACTCCGGTGCGCCGCCGAGTGGCAGTGGCCCGTACTCCCCGGCGTGGGACTCACGGCGGCCGGCAGCCGCGGCGACCGGGACCGCGGCTGCGCCTGCCCCGACCCCGAGTGCGTCGTACCCGGCGCACACCCCTTCGATCCCGGGCTGCTCGCGGCCACCACGGACCCGCGCATGGTGCGCTGGTGGTGGGCCAACCGCCCGGACGCGCCGATCGTGCTCGCCACCGGGGGCCGTGCGCCGTGCGCGCTCAGCCTGCCGGCGGTCGCGGGCGCCCGCGCCCTGGCGGCGCTGGACGCGATGGGCATGCGGCTCGGCCCGGTGGTGGCGACCCCGACCCGGTGGTCCCTGCTGGTCGCCCCGTACACGCTCGAACAGCTCGGGGAGCTGCTGTACGTGCAGGACTGCGTGCCCAGTTCGCTGCGCTTCCACGGCGAGGGCGGCTACCTGGTGCTGCCGCCCTCGGACACCGGGACGGGCCAGGTGCGCTGGGAGCGGGCGCCGCTCGCCGGGTCGGCGTCGCCCTGGCTGCCGGACGTGGAGGCGGTGGTGGACGCGCTCGTCGAGGCGAGCACCACCACTCCGACCACGCCCGACGGAGGCAGCCGGCTGCGGTACTGACGTACCGCTCCGGTCCCCGGGCGTCACCCGTTCGGGTGCATGGTGGGGCGAGTTGTACGGGATTCGGGTGCGCGGTTCACCGTGCGCCCGTCTTCCGTCGATATCGTCGGCGCACCGTCGAGAAGGGGCCGCCATGAATCTCCGCATGATCGGGATCGGGGCCGTCGTGGTGTTCGCCGCGGTGCTGCCCCTGGTGGCCTCCGCGGGGCCGGCCGGGTCTCCGGGCCCCGGCCCCGGCTCGGTGTCCGCCGCCCGCGTCCCGGCGGCTCCGGCCCCCGACCCCGGCTCCACCACAGCGTCCGCTTCCGGTGCGCCGCGCTCCGGTTCGCCCGCCTCCGGGGCCGCCGACGCACCCGCGGGTGTCTCCGCCGCCCCCTCCGGACTTCTGGCCGGAATCGATGCACCGCGGGGCGCCGCGCGGTGCGGCCCGGAGCTCGCCTCGCCCGAGGGGGTCGAGGCGCAGACCTGTGTCCTGACCGAGGGGCCGGACGCGTGGGCCCGGACGTACTACCGCAATGCGACCGGGGCGGAACTGACCTCCGTGCTGACGCTCATGGCCCCCGGCGGCCGTACGGTCCAAACGCATTGCACCGTGGAGGCGGACGACGAGCCGGGCGCATGCGAGACGCCGAGGGAGCCGCGGCGGGGAAAGTCCGCTGAATACACGGCGGTGGCGGAGTTCGCGGAGAGCGGTGACGCGCAGACGCGTCCGCTGCTGTTGCGCTCGGGGAGCAACGCCCGGGAGCCCAGGGCGAGTTGACGTCGCGGGCCGGCCGGGATCGGAAGGCGGCATTCCGCGGAAAGTGAAGCGCCCGATCGCTGGCGACGGGGGATGCACCAGCGACCGGGCTTCCAGAACCGTAACAAGAGATCGGCTGTTCGCAAATTCGATCTCTGCAATTCGGTCATGGATTTACCGGCCGGTAGAGGGAATTGTGGCGGAGGTCACCGACCGGTCAGGACGCTTCCGCCGTAACCTGCCGTTCAGCTCAGCGTCACCTGGCGGTTGGTGAGACCGCCGCGCGCCCGGCGCTCCTCCGGGCTCAGCGGCGCGTCGACGGCGAGCGCCTCCGCGAGCCGCTCGGCGAACTCGGCGGCCGGCTGCTCGCAGTCCTTCGCGCCCATCGCGCTCGGCAGGTCCCACACCGGGACCATCAGGCCGTGCGCGCGGAACGAGCCGACCAGGCGGGTGTCCTCGCCCAGCGAGGACCGGCCCGCCGCGTGCAGCCGGGCGAGCGCGTCGAGCAGCTGCTCCTCGGGGTGCGGCATGACCCAGCGCAGGTGGTTCTTCTCGGGCGTCTCGCACCAGTAGGCGGCGTCCACGCCGGACAGCTTCACGGTCGGGATGGCGGCGGCGTTGGCCCGCTCCAGGGACGCGGCCACCTCGGGCGACGACTTCTCCGCGGAGTCCGGCACCCAGAACTCGAAGCCCGAGTGGACGACCGGCTCGAACGCCGCGTCCGGGTCGAGCAGGTCCTGCAGGCGCGGCCCGTCGGCCCGCCCGCCGTCGGCGGGGGAGCCCCCGGCCGTGACGGGCGTACCCGGCTCGGCGGTCAGCGCGCGCTGGAGGGTGCCGGCGAGGTCCCGGCTCAGATCGCCGGTCGAGGTGTCGTTCTGCAGGGCCAGCAGCACCGAACCGTCGTCGCGGCGCAGCGCCGGCCACGCCATGGGCAGGACGGTCGCGAGGGTCACGGACGGCACGCCTTCCGGCAGCCCGCCCTTGAGGTGCAGCGGGACGGTCGCGGCGGGGACCAGCTCGCGCAGCGCGACCCAGTCGCACTCGCCCGCCAGGCCCTCGAAGGGCCGCTGGACGAGCTCGGTCACCGCCTGTGCGGCGGCGCGGCCGTGGCACGCCTTGTAGCGGCGGCCCGAGCCGCACGGGCAGGGCTCACGGGCTCCGACGACCGGCACCTGCTCGTCAGCGCCGGCGGCGCGGGCTCCGACGGTCGCTCGCGGCTTCCCGGCCTTGGTCTGGGGACGCTTCTTGCCCATGGTCTGACTTCTCCCGTAACGGCGGTGCGGCACTGCTGTGTCGGCCGTGAGCCTAGCCGCACCGGACCGCCGGGAGGCTCAGTCCACGTCCCCGAACACGTCGTAGGCGTCGTACGCGTCGCACGCCTCCAGGAAGCCGAAACCGGGTCCGGCGGTGGCCGGCCCGGTGACGCGCGTAGCGAAATCGTCGCGGCGGTGCCCGTCCGTGAGGACGACCCACACGGTGACCTCGCCGGACGCGCCGTCGCGTACGCCCCAGTCCTGGGCGAGGGCGCTGATGATGTTCAGCCCGCGGCCGCCGCGCGCGGTGACCGAGGGCGTGGCCGGAACCGGGCGGGTGGGACCACCCCCGTCCGTCACCTCGACGGTCAGGGCGCCCTGCGGGTCGACGCGCCAGGCGGCGCGGACGTCGCCGTCACCGACCTCCCGCTGACCCAGCGGCCTGCCGTGCCGGCAGGAGTTGCTGAGCAGCTCCGACAGGACCAGTACGGCATCGTCGACGACCGATTCCGACATGCCGCTGCTGCGCAACTGCTCGCGCATGCGGCTTCTCGCCTCACCCACGCCCGCAGGGCCATGGGGCACGGCCATGCTCGACGACGTGGGCACCTCTTGTGCCACCACCAACGCCACCCCCGAGACCTCCTTCGCCCCACGCCACGGAGTGAATGCCCCAATGGACTGGACCGGAAACCGGCCAATCCGCATACGGTGACGCACTCGGCACGACCGGCCACGCTCCGAACGCGCCGGTGCACATCCCGTGACGCAGGGGGCTGCCGGGGCGCGGTTGCCCTGCTCCCGGGACGGCCCTACGCGCGGCCCAGCTGGTGCAGGACCTGCCTGGGGCGGTTGGTGATGATCGCTTCCACGCCAAGGCCGGCGCACAGGTCGACGTCGTCGGGCGCGTCGACGGTCCAGACGTGGACCTGGTTGCCCGCCCGGTGCAGGCGGTCGACCCAGGAGGGGTGGTTGCGCACGATCCGGATGGAGGGCCCGGCGATCCAGGAGCCGGCGGGCAGCCGCCCGTCGCGTACGCGCGGGGACAGGAACTGCATCAGGTACACCGTGGGGACGGCGGGCGCGGCCGCCGCGACCCGGTACAGCGAGCGGGCCGAGAAGCTCATGATGCGCACGGACGGTGTCGTACCGGGCCGCTGCGCCGTCAGCCCGAACCGGTCGAGCAGCTCGATCAGCCGCTCCTCGACGCGCCCCGCCCAGCGGGTGGGGTGCTTCGTCTCGATCGCCAGCTCGATGGGCCGGCCGGCGTCGGCGACCAGTTCCAGGAGCCGTTCCAGGGTGAGGACGGAGGTGTACCGGGGGTCGCGCCAGTCCGGGCTCTCGTCGGAGTCCTCCCGTCCCTTCCAGGCGCCGAAGTCGAGGGCGGCGAGGTCGGCGAGTTCGAGGGTGGAGACGGCGCCACGGCCGTTGGAGGTGCGGTTGACGCGGCGGTCGTGGACGCAGACGAGGTGACCGTCGGCGGTGAGCCGTACATCGCATTCGAGGGCGTCGGCACCGTCTTCGATCGCCTTCATGTACGCGGCCAGGGTGTGCTCCGGGGCGTCCTCGGAGGCGCCTCGGTGAGCGACGACCTGGATCGTGTGCTGCTGCCGTGCGTGGGTCACCGCGTCATGGTGCCAGACCGGCGGCGGGCGGGGGCCGGACACCGGACGGGCGTCCGATTCGCCGGAAATAAAGGGGGCAGGCGCAATACACAGGTCCGGCTTACAGTGGCCTGACGGCCTGTGGGAAAAGCTGACCGCGACGCTTGGCGAGAAGACGTGCCGAGAGACGACGTGGAATTCGAGGAGAACGAGCTGTGAGCACCGAGAACGAGGGCACCGCGTCCACACCTCCAGTGCCGCCCTCCGCATCCACGCCCGCCCCCGCAGGCCCGGCGGGTCCGCCGCCCGCAGGTCCCGCAGGCCCGGCCGGCCCGCCCCCGGCCGCCGCCCCGGCGCCCGCGGAACCCGCCCCGGCCTCCCCGCCGCCCGCGGGCGCGGTCACGGGTACGGGCACGGGCGCCGGCGCGCAGGACCGTACGGCCGCCGGGGCGCCGACCCCGCCCCACGCGCACCCGCAGGCACCGGCGTACGGCGGCACGAGCGGCGCGCCCTGGCCTCCGGCGCCGCCGGCCCCGCCCACCACCACGGGCTGGGGAGCCCCGTTCCCGCCGGCCCCCGGCGCACCGCAGGCCGGCCGCCCGCGCTCCGGCCGCGGTGGCCTGGTCGCGGCGGTCCTCGTCGCGGCCCTGGCGGCGGGCGGCGTCGGCGGCGGCATCGGCTACTGGGCGGCCGAGCGCACCGACGGCACCACCACGTCCACCACCGTCGCCGCCGGCGAGGCGCCCGCCGACTTCAAGCGCGACCCCGGCACGGTCGCCGCCGTGGCGAACAAGGCGCTGCCGAGCGTCGTGACCATCGAGGCGAAGTCCGGCGGCTCGGACGGCGAGGGCGGCACGGGCACCGGTTTCGTGTACGACAAGGAAGGCCACATCCTCACCAACAACCACGTGGTGGCCTCCGCGGCGGAGGGCGGCACCCTCTCCGCGACGTTCTCGAACGGCCGGAAGTACGACGCCGAGGTGATCGGCCGCGCCCAGGGCTACGACGTGGCCGTGCTCAAGCTCAAGAACGCCCCCTCCGGGCTGACGCCGCTGCCGCTCGGCAACTCGGACCGGGTCGCGGTGGGCGACTCGACGATCGCGATCGGCGCGCCGTTCGGCCTGTCCAACACGGTCACCACGGGCATCATCAGCGCCAAGAACCGGCCGGTGGCCTCCGGGGACGGCGGCGGCAAGAACTCGTACATGAGCGCGCTGCAGACCGACGCCTCGATCAACCCGGGCAACTCCGGCGGCCCGCTGCTGGACGCCCGCGGCGCGGTGATCGGGATCAACTCCGCGATCCAGTCCCCGGGCAGCGGCGGCCTCGGCTCCGCCCAGGCCGGGTCCGTGGGTCTCGGCTTCGCCATTCCGGTCAACCAGGCGAAGAACGTCGCCGAGCAGCTGATCAGGACCGGGCAGCCGGTCTACCCGGTGATCGGCGCGACGGTGAACATGACGGAGGAGGGCGAGGGCGCCACGATCGCCGAGCAGGGCGCCGGCGGCACGCCCGCGGTCACCCCGGGAGGCCCGGCGGCGAAGGCGGGCCTGAAGCCCGGTGATGTGATCATCAAGTTCGGCAACCGCACGATCGACAGCGGCCCCACCCTGATCAGCGAGATCTGGACGCACCGGCCGGGCGACTCGGTCCCGCTGACCTACAAGCGCGCCGGCAAGGAGAGCACGGTCCAGGTCACCCTGGGCGAGCGCAAGGGCGACAGCTGACCGTCCACGGCGGGCCGGGGCCGGACGCGGTACGCCCGGCCCCGGCCCGGCTCAGGAGCGGCGGCGGACCACCCGGCCGGCCGGCCGCTCCGGCTGCCGCTCGTTCCATGGACGTGACTCCCGTACGACAGCGAAGGGCCGGTCCCGCCAGGACCTTGCGGTGCAACTCGGCTGGCCGGAAGGGGAATTGGCATCCGTCCCGCACCGCAGGACACCTGCCCGGCCCCACCCCGCCCGGCCCCCGCCCGCCGGCCGCCCCCAGCCGGTAGGCTGTAGCCGCCCCTCCGCAGGTGGGACGGGGCAGGGTGGGTTGCCCGAGCGGCCTAAGGGAACGGTCTTGAAAACCGTCGTGGCAGCGATGTCACCGTGGGTTCAAATCCCACACCCACCGCAGCAGGTCGGTGAAAGACCAGATCAGAGGGCGGGCACCCAGCGCGGGGCCCGCCCTCCGCGTTCACTTCGTCTCACCGTGCATCCGGTCCGTCCTCCCCTCCGACCCGTGATGCGGGCCCGCCGCGGGGCACACGGGCCGGTGGACCGGTCCCGGCTGCGCCGGTACGAGTCCGGCTTCCGGTCCGGACGGTGTCTCCCGTACGCCGGCGACGGTACGCCGGGCCGCACGCCACCGGATCAGTCCCGCAGAGCGGTAGAACCGGTCCGGCAGGAAGACCGCGTCAGCGACGATCATCGCGGCGGAGAACAGGGGGAGGCCCAGGAGCACCGCGATGCCCACGTGCATGGCCAGCAGCATGACCAGGACGGGGTACTTGAGCCTGCCGAACAGGACGAAGGGGAACGCGACCTGCAACAGCACTGTCAGGTAGCAGGCTGCGGTGATCAGTGCCTCATGGCTGTCGACCAGGTGGGAGAGCGTGGGCCAGGGCTGGAACATGTGGAGGTTCAGGGCGTAGTGGAGGGCGGTTCCGTTGCCCCAGGTGCCACCCTGCACCTTGTACAAGCCTGCGGAGCCGTAGAGGAAGCACACCTGGGCGGCGATGACGAACATCCCGCAGTTGTGCAGGACGGTGACCACGGTCAGGCGGGCCTCCCGGAGGTGGCGCCGGAGCTCGCCCGCGGTCCGGGAAGAACGGCCTGTCCCGTTCCCGGCAGCCGCTCGGAACCTGGCCCTGCGTGCGTCGAGGGACCAGCGTCGGCCGCAGGCCGTGAAGACCAGGTAGACGGCCATGAGAAGGATGAGGTTGTCCCCGCCGTCCGTCATGAAGATCGCCCTGGCGTGGAACGAGGCCACCACGACGGCGAACAGGACGGACACCGCCCTGGTGCGCCAGCCCAGCATGAAGAGCGCCGACGTGACGACGGCCACCGCGTAGCAGACCTCGAAATACGCGCGGTTGTCGGACAGGGTGAGGATGCTGGCCCATCCTGTCTGGTCGAACAGCTGCCGCGCCAGCAGGGGCGTCCACGGCGATCCCGGCCCCCAGATCTCGTCGCGGTGCGGAAATTCACGCAGCAGGAACACGAGGTAGAGCAGGCCGTATCCGATGCGCAGTACCGCCGCCGCGTACAGGGACAACGGACGTTCGATCAGGAGGGCGACGAGCGCGGGGACGCGGTCCAGCACCCGCCGCATCGCTCCGCGCGCACCCGCGCGCTCCGGGCCGCTCGGGGTGGGAGTCGGCGCGGCGGTGGTGGTCGGTTCAGCGTGTGCCATGCGGGGCCACCTTCCACCAGGGCAGGTAACGGGTGTCCACGGGCGGCATGGTGACCCGGCGGCCGTTCCCCGCCGCACCGGGAGGACCCACCGGCAGTGTGACGACACGGAGTTGGATGGAGTCGAACGGTTCGCCACCACGGTGGTCGGCGATGCGATCGGCGGCGATGTTGCGGAGGTACTGCTGGATCATCACCCCCCGCTCCGAACGTGGCTGGTCGTCACCGCCCAGCGTTTCGAGATAGGAGCTCCAGGCCCGGCGCAGCATGTTCTGCGTCGTATGGCTCGGAAAGGGATTGTGCTCGATCGTGGAATTGTCCACACCGCTCAGGTCGAACCAGCCGCTCACCTGCACGGTGCCGTTCGGAGCGGTCCGCATGGTCCTCGCCGAAATCTGGCGGTTGACCGACTCGGGGTCCGGGGCGAAGAGTCGCCAATTCTGCTCGAACACGGGAAGGACCCACGCGTTGATCTGCTTGCTGTACTGCTGTGAGATGGCATTCGCAGGCGCCACATGGAGAAAAATGAGAGCCACATGAATGAGCGTTACGGCCAGGCACAGCACTACGGCGGCCCAGGTGGCCGCCTTCAGGGTACGAACCGGTTTCCCTGAATCGCCATGAGGAGCAGGGGAAGCACCGCTCCGGCCGCTCTCGGACGAGCCGGATTCCGGGTGATCCGGTTCCTTCGCTGCCACTGATTCGACGCCGCCCAGCACGGCCCACCCGGCCTTCCCATCCCGACTGTTCATTTTCCGCTTCTTCCGGATGTCGCGCGTGGCGCGCGACGTGATCGATGACGATCCGTCGCGCGCCACCTGTCCCACTCATGAATGCGGCCTCCTGCCGATCCGCTCAGCCTGCCGCAGGACTTGTGTGGGACTTGTTGCCGTGGTTCTCGCAGGTGTGCGGGGAACTCACTTGCTGCCGTGGCCGCCGGGCTCACCGGTCTTCGCCGGCTTGCCGGGCTTGCCGTCATGCCCGTTGCCGGGCTTCCCCGGCTTCCCCGGCTTGCCGGGCTTGCCGGGCTTGCCGGGCGGCTTCTGACCGCCTCCGCCCGTGGTGCCGCCGGTGGTGACGCCACCTACCACGCCTCCGGCCCCGCCGGTCGTGGTGCCGCCGGTGGTGACGCCGCCCACCACGCCTCCGGCCCCGCCGGTCGTGGTGCCGCCGGTGGTGACGCCGCCCACCACGCCTCCGGCCCCGCCGGTCGTGGTGCCGCCGGTCGTGGTGCCGCCGGTCGTGGTGCCGCCGGTGGTGACGCCGCCCACCACGCCTCCGGCTCCGCCGGTCGTGGTGCCGCCGTTCGTGGTCCCACCGTTCGTGGCGCCGCCGGTGGTGGCGCCGCCGGTGGTCACGCCGCCCACAACGCCCCCGTTCGTTCCTCCGGTGGTCCCGCCGGTCGTGGTGCCCCCGTTGGTTCCTCCGGTGGTCCCGCCCGTGGTGCCCCCGTCGCACGCCGGCCGGGTGATCGTGTTGGTGTCCAGCGTCACGGAGCCGTCACGGGCCAGTGCACGGCCGACGATGTCCGCGTCCGTGGTGGCGGTGATCGACGTCATGGCCATGATGGTGCCGACGAAGTCGGAATTCGTACCAAGGGTGGCCGAGCTGCCGATCTGCCAGAACACATTGCACGGCGAGGCGCCATTGATGAGGCTCACATTGCTGGCGGAAGCCGTCGTCAGGCCCGAACCGACCTGGAAAACCCAGATGGCGTCAGGATCGCCCTGAGCGTCCAGGGTGAGCGTTCCGGTGAGACCGAGGGTGGACGACGCCGTGTAGACGCCCGGGACCAGCGTCAGACCGCCGGCATCAGGGGGAAGCGCGCCGTCCGATGCCTGTCCGGCCGCATTGTTGTACGCCGCGACCAGATCGCTCTTGGCCTCGGCGGCTACCTCGTCCGCGGAGTGGAATGTCCCGTTCACCAGCCCCGGCGGGAAACCGGAAATGGCCGTCCCGGGATGCACTCCGACATCTCCGGTGATGACCGAAGGACCGGTGTTGGTGACCGACTGACCGGCCAGGACCGCGAAGCTGTCGGCGGTACCCAGAGGTACGGGCATGGCGATCGCATTTGCCCGGGTGGGCGTCACCGCTACGACGACGGCAGCAATCAGCACGGTGAGCACTGCCGCCAACCAGGCCGTTGTTCTGCGCCATTGAGGCGCGTCAGGGGTGTACAGCGTCATGGAGAAGCCAGCTCCTGAGGGGTGGTGGCGCGTTCAGGGAATTCTGAGGGTCCAGAATCGCCCATTCTGTCGGCTGGCATATTACGTAGACAACTGTCCGTCGTTAGGATTTGTCAGGGTTATTTCGACAGAGCCCACCATATGCACCATGAAATATATGAAAAATGGGCCGGATGGGTGGAGGTGCTCACCAGGAGTACGTCGGGCGGGCCGACGTCTGGACCCTTCGCGGTTCAGCCCCGGCGGGAGGCGTCCGTCAGGCGGGCTGCCGAGGCGATCGTGGCGCGCGCCTCACGTTCGGGGAGGCCCGGCGGACGGCGGGGGTGATGAGGGCGGCCGTGAGGGTGCCGCCGAGGCGTTCTCGTAGGCGCGGCAGGCCGCCCAGAACAGGCGGGTGTTGCGCTGGCCTCCCGGGATCAAGCGGGTGAGGCCCCCACCGTGGGGGTGCCCGGGTCGGGCGGCCCGGGTGCGGGCGGACGGGTGGGGCGAGGAGGCGGAGCAGCGCGGGCGGGCACGGCGCCGCCGGCTCGGTGTCGAGGCCGACTCCGACGAGGTGGTGCGGCGGGCGGCCGCAGGCGATGCGGTAGCCGGTCGCCAGGGGCGCGGCGGCGAAGAGCGCCCGTACGGCGAGGGGGTCGCAGGTCGCGTCGTGGATGCCGTGCCCGGGGAGGCCGCATGCGCCGGGCACGGCGGGGCCCCGGGGGTGTCCCGGTGCGGGGAGCGCGGTGCGGGCAGCTCGGTCGGCGACAGCGGGGTGAAGCCCTGTTCGGCGGCGGAGAGGGCGTGCGCCAGTGCCGGGGTGGCGGTCTGCCGGTCGGACGCCCTGGCTTCATATCCGTACGGCTATTCGATAACGGGAAAGTGTCGTCATCGCTCGGCGGCTGTCACGCTTGAGGGCGAATTGTTTTCGCCCGTCTGGTTCGCCGGGGAATCGGTGGGTAACTCTTGGCTACGACGTCGAGACACGGTGATCCAACAGGGCGATGCGGAGGTGTACTTCTCCCCCTCCTGTGCGACAGGGGGAGCCGGACCGGCCCGAGGGGGGCAAGGTCGATGGTGTGAAGGGCGGTCTGCGCGGCGGTGCTTCGGTACCCGCGGTGCAGGCCGCCTCGCCGTGTTCGGGCCCGCTGCGGTGCGGGGGTTGACACCCCCGCCGTAGCTGACGGATCGTCAGATACGGCGGATCGAGGGGGCGAGCGGCGGTGGCGGACGGACTGTACGGGCGGCTGAAGGCGTACGAGGGCCGGGCGGCCGTCACCGGGGGCGTCGGCAAGGACCCCGTCAACGAGCCCATGATCAGGCACTGGTGCGAGGCGATGGGCGACACCAACCCCGCGTACACCGGCCCCGGTGCCATCGCGCCCCCGGCCATGCTCCAGGTCTGGACGATGGGCGGGCTGTCCGGGCACCCGGGCCGTTCGCAGGCGTACGACGAGCTCCTCGGCCTGCTCGACGAGGCCGGGTACGGAGCGGTCGTCGCGACCGACTGCGAGCAGGAGTACCTGCGCGACCTGCGCCCCGGGGACGCCGTCTCCTTCGACGCCGTGATCGAGTCCGTCTCGGAGCGCAGGACGACCAGGCTCGGCACGGGCTACTTCGTCACCACCCGCACGGACATCCGGACGGACGGCGGCGAGCTCGCCGGCACCCACCGCTTCCGCATCCTCAAGTACGCGCCCGGCGGCGGGCGGGCCGACCAGCCCGGCCAAGCCGACCGGCCACGGCGGCCCCGGCCGGTCGTCAACCGGGACAACGCCGGCTTCTGGGAGGGCGTGGCCGCGCACCGGCTGCTGCTCCAGCGCTGCGCGGGCTGCGGCACGCTGCGCTTCCCGTGGCTCCCGGGCTGCTGGTCCTGCGGCTCGGACCGGTGGGACGCCGTCGAGGCGGACGGGTCCGGGACGGTGTACTCGTACGTGGTCGTGCACCACCCGCCGTTCCCCGCGTTCGACCCTCCCTACGCGGTCGGGCTGATCGAGCTCGCCGAGGGCGTGCGCGTCGTCAGCAACGTGACGGGCGTTCCGTACGGCGAGGTGCGGATCGGGATGCCGGTCCGGCTGGAGTTCCAGCGGGTCGACGAGGACCTGGAGCTCCCGGTGTTCCGAGCGGTGGGGAGCTGACATGGCGGTGGAGAGGGCGGGGGCCGTGGCCGTGGGGGACGAGCTGCCCCCGCTGCGCATCCCGGTCACCCGCACGCTGATCGTCGCCGGCGCCATCGCCTCGCGCGACTACCAGGACGTGCACCACGACCCGGAGCTCGCCCGGGCCAAGGGCTCCCCCGACATCTTCATGAACATCCTGACCACCAACGGCCTCGTCGGCCGGTACGTCACCGACCACTTCGGCCCCCTCGCCCGCCTGCGCAGCCTCGCCATACGCCTCGGAGCGCCCAACCGCCCCGGCGACACCATGACCCTCACGGGCACCGTCGTCGCCGTGGACGGCCGCACCGCCCGGGTACGGGTCGTCGGCGCCAACGCGCTCGGCCGCCACGTCACCGGCACCGTCACGGTGTCCCTGCCGGAGGAGGAGCGGCGATGAGCGTGCGCAGGACCGACGCGCTCGGCGGGCGGGCCGCGATCGCCGGCATCGGCGCGACCGGGTTCTCCAAGGACTCCGGGCGCAGCGAGCTGGAGCTGGCCGTCGAGGCCGTCCACGCCGCGCTCGACGACGCCGGACTGACACCCGCCGACGTCGACGGCATGGTCACCTTCACCATGGACACCAGCCCGGAGATCACCGTCGCGCAGGCGGCCGGGATCCGCGAGCTGTCCTTCTTCTCCCGCGTCCACTACGGCGGCGGCGCGGCCTGCGCCACCGTCCAGCAGGCCGCGCTCGCCGTCGCCACGGGCGTCGCGGACGTCGTCGTCTGCTACCGGGCGTTCAACGAGCGCTCCGGCCGCCGCTTCGGCGCCGGCGTCCAGCAGCGCGAACCCACCGCCGAAGGCGCGGCGCTCGGCTGGACGCTGCCCTTCGGGCTGCTCACCCCCGCCTCCTGGGTCGCGATGGCCGCCCGGCGGTACCTCCACACGTACGGGCTGACGCCCGAGGCCTTCGGGCACGTCGCCGTCACCGGCCGCCGCCACGCGGCGACCAACCCCGCCGCGCACTTCCACGGCCGGCCCATCACGCTCGCCGACCACGCCGCGTCCCGCTGGATCGTCGAGCCGCTGCGCCTGCTCGACTGCTGCCAGGAGACCGACGGCGGCCAGGCACTCGTCGTCACGTCCGCCGAACGTGCCCGCGACCTGCCCCGGCCGCCCGCCGTGATCGTCGCGGCGGCGCAGGGAGCCGGGCGGGCGCAGGAGGCGATGACCGGCTTCTACCGCCACGACCTCACCCGTCTCCCGGAGGCGGGCGTCGTCGCCCGGCAGCTGTGGCGCACCTCGGGCCTCCGCCCCGCCGACATCGACGTCGGCATCCTGTACGACCACTTCACGCCGTTCGTGCTGATGCAGCTGGAGGAGTACGGGTTCTGCGGACCCGGCGAGGGCGCGGACTTCGTCGCCGCCGGGCGGCTGCCGCTCAACACCCACGGCGGCCAGCTCGGAGAGGGGTACCTGCACGGCATGAACGGCATCGCGGAGGCCGTGCGGCAGGTGCGCGGCACAGCGGTGAACCAGGTCCCGGCCGCGGCGCGCGTCCTGGTCACGGCGGGTACGGGCGTGCCGACCTCCGCGCTGGTCCTCGGCACCGACGGCTGACGCGGGACGCACCCCGCCGGGCGACGGCCCGCCCGGCCCCGGCTGCGACCGGGCGGTCCCCGGCCCTGGCGACGGCTCCACGCGTCGGCGGCGCCCCCCCGGCATCGGCGGCGGCCCCCCGCCGGCGGCGGGACCCTGACGCGCGTCGGTCCCCTCTCCACCTCCAGGAGGTGGGGCCCGGCCCGGCCCTACAACCTGAGGGGGAGCCGCGTTCGGGACCTGGGGCCGATCCCCCGGGGTGTACCCGAACCTAGCGTGGTCCCATGACCTCGACCGCCGGCCCCGTCTGTACGGGAGCCTCCACCGCCGCCACCGGACACCCGCCGCACCCGTCCCACCCGACGTACCCGTCGTTCACCTCGTACGTACGGGCCCGCGGACCGATGCTGCTGCGCACCGCCCGGTCGCTGACCGCGAACCCGTGCGACGCCGAGGACCTGCTGCAGACCGCGCTGACCAAGACGTACGTCGCCTGGAGCCGGATCGAGGACCACCGTGCGCTCGACGGCTACGTCCGCCGCGCCCTGGTGAACACCCGCACCTCGCAGTGGCGCAAGCGCAAGGTCGACGAGTTCGCGTGCGAGGAGCTGCCCGAACCGGCCGGCGGCGTGGCCGAGCCCGACCCGGCGGAGCAGCAGGCGCTGCGCGACGCGATGTGGCGCGCGGTGATGAGACTGCCCGACCGCCAGCGGGCCATGGTGGTCCTCCGGTACTACGAGGACCTCAGCGAGGCGCAGACGGCCGAGATGCTCGGGGTCTCCGTCGGCACCGTCAAGAGCGCCGTGTCCCGCGCGCTCGGCAAGCTCCGCGAGGACCCGGAACTCAGCCCCGTCCGGTGATCGCCGGGAACGGATCTACTCCCGGGTAGTGACATACCGCGCGGTATGTGCGCAGAATCTCCCCACCCTTATCGCCAGGGTGGCCGGGGTCCCCCCGGTCCAAGAACTGCGCGCCCGCGGGAGGACGCCGTGCTGAGCACCATGCAGGACGTACCGCTGACTGTGACCCGCATCCTGCACCACGGGATGACGATCCACGGCCGGTCTCGGATCACCACCTGGACCGGCGACGCCGCCGCCCCGCAGCGCCGCACCTTCGCGGAGGCCGGCGTACGAGCGACCCGGCTGGCGGGTGCCCTGCGCGACGAACTCGGGGTCACCGGCGACGAACGCGTCGCCACCCTCATGTGGAACAACGCCGAGCACGTCGAGGCGTACCTGGCGATCCCCTCCATGGGCGCCGTCCTCCACACGCTGAACCTGCGGCTGCCCGCCGAGCAGCTGATCTGGATCGTGAACCACGCCGAGGACCGGGTCGTCATCGTCAACGGCTCCCTGCTGCCGCTCCTCGCCCCGCTCCTCCCGCACCTGCCCACGATCGAGCACGTCGTGGTCTCGGGCCCGGGCGACCGCTCCCTCCTCGCGGACGCGGCACCCCAGGTGCACGAGTACGAGGAGCTCATCGCGGACCGCCCCGACACCTTCGACTGGCCGGAGCTGGACGAGCGCGCGGCCGCCGCCATGTGTTACACCTCCGGCACCACCGGTGACCCCAAGGGCGTCGTCTACTCCCACCGCTCCATCTACCTGCATTCGATGCAGGTCAACATGACCGAGTCGATGGGCCTGACCGACAAGGACACGACCCTGGTGGTCGTGCCCCAGTTCCACGTGAACGCCTGGGGCCTGCCGCACGCCACCTTCATGACCGGCGTGAACATGCTGATGCCCGACCGCTTCCTGCAGCCCGCCCCGCTCGCCGAGATGATCGAGCTGGAGAAGCCCTCGCACGCCGCGGCCGTCCCCACCATCTGGCAGGGTCTCCTCGCCGAGGTCACCGCCAACCCCCGCGACCTCTCCTCCATGGCGAGCGTCACCATCGGCGGCGCCGCCTGCCCGCCCTCGCTCATGGAGGCGTACGACAAGCTCGGCGTCCGCCTCTGCCACGCCTGGGGCATGACGGAGACGTCGCCGCTGGGCACCATGGCCAACCCGCCGGCCGGCCTGTCCGCCGAGGAGGAGTGGCCGTACCGCGTCACCCAGGGCCGCTTCCCGGCCTCCGTCGAGGCCAGGCTGGTCGGCCCCGGCGGCGACCTCCTCCCCTGGGACGGCGAGTCGGCGGGCGAGCTGGAGGTACGCGGCCCGTGGATCGCCGGCGCGTACTACGGCGGCGCGTCGGGTGAACCACTGTCCCCGGAGGACAAGTTCAGCGCGGACGGCTGGCTCCGTACCGGCGACGTCGGCGTGATCAGCGCGGACGGCTTCCTCACCCTCACCGACCGCGCCAAGGACGTCATCAAGTCCGGCGGCGAGTGGATCTCGTCGGTCGAGCTGGAGAACGCCCTGATGGCCCACCCCGAGGTGGTGGAGGCGGCCGTCGTCGCCGTACCGGACGAGAAGTGGGGCGAGCGCCCGCTGGCGACGGTCGTCCTCAAGGAGGACGCGACCGCCGACTACGCGGCGCTGCGCGCCTTCCTCGCCGGGTCGATCGCCAAGTGGCAGCTGCCCGAGCGCTGGGCGACGGTTCCGGCCGTGCCGAAGACGAGCGTGGGCAAGTTCGACAAGAAGGTCATCCGACGGCAGTACGCGGCCGGTGAGCTGGACGTGACGCTGCTCTGACCGCACGGTTCCCGCCGCACGGCTCTGCCGTACCGGCGCGACGAAGGGCGCCCCCGCGCGGGGGCGCCCTTCGCGTGTGCCGCTCGGACATGTGCCGCTCACGCGCATGCCGCTCGGACACCTGCCGCTTGTTCGGGCCGCTCAACTCCGCGGCCCGCCGGGCTCGGTCCGTCCGGCTCGCTTCCTCCGGCCCAGTCCGTCCCGTCCGGTTCGTCGGGCCGGGCTCAGTTCGTACCGATCTTCGCCAGCAGGTCCACGATCCGCGACTGCACCTCGGGGCTCGTCGACCGCTCCGCCAGGAACAGCACCGTCTCGCCGGAGGCCAGCTTCGGCAGCTCGTCCTCGTCGAGGCTCGCCGAGGTGTACACCACGAGCGGCGTGCGGTTCAGCTGCCCGTTGGCGCGCAGCCAGTCGATGATGCCCGCGCGCCGGCGGCGTACCTGCATCAGGTCCATCACCACGAGGTTCGGCCGCATCTGCGCCGCCAGCGTGACGGCGTCGGTATCCGCGTCCGCGCGGGCCACCTGCATCCCGCGCCGCTCCAGCGCAGCCGTCAGGGCCGCGGCGATCTCCTCGTGCTCCTCGATCAGCAGCACGCGCGACGGATGCTGCTCGCTGTCCCGCGGGGCCAGCGCCTTGAGCAGGACGGCGGGGTCGGCGCCGTACGCCGCCTCCCGCGTGGCCTGCCCGAGCCCGGCCGCCAGCAGCACCGGCACCTCGGCGGCCACCGCGGCCTGGCGCAGCGACTGGAGGGCCGTGCGCGTGATCGGCCCGGTCAGCGGGTCCACGAACAGTGCCGCCGGGAACGCCGCGATCTGCGCGTCGACCTCCTCGCGCGAGTGCACGATCACCGGGCGGTAGCCGCGCTCGCTCAGCGCCTCCTGGGTGGCGACGTCCGGCGCGGGCCAGACGAGCAGCCGGCGCGGGTTGTCCAGCGGCTCGGGCGGCAGCTCGTCGTCGACGGGCAGCGGCGCGGGCTCGTTGGCCACCTCGACGGCGCCGCCGGGACCGTCCAGCGGCTCGGGGCCCTCGGCCGCGTTCGCGTCCGGCGCTCCTATCTCGTAGGCCCGGCCCTCCGCCGGAGGGGCCAGCCGCGGCTGGGGCTGCGCCGCGGGAGCCGCCGGGGGCGGTACGGGGCGCTCGCCCTCCGCGGGCGGCGTGGCCAGCTTGCGGCGCCGCCCGGACGGGGCGGGCGCCGGCGGCTGGGTGATCTGCTGCGCGAACGGCACGCCCTGCCCCAGGGTGCGCACGCTGAACGCCCGCCCCTGGGTGGAGCTGCTCGCCTCGTCGCCGGACGGCACCTCCGGCGGCAGCGGTACGGAGCCGGTGCCGGGGCCCGTTCCGGTGCCGGTGGCGGGGGTCTCGTGGGCGGCGCGCCGCCGGCCGGTGGGCGGCGGCGGGGTCTGAACCGGCGCCGGGCCCTGGGCCGGGACCGACGGCTGCGCGGGCTGCGGCGCCACCGGCCGGGGCTGCACGGGGTGCGGCTGCGGCGGCGTGTGGTCGGCGTCCGGCTCGGGGTGTACGCCGCCGGTGTCGCGTACGGCGTCGTGACGCCCCTCGTCCCCCGGACCCATCCCCGGTCCCGGTGCCATTCCCGTTCCCGGACCCATTCCCGTTACCGGTCCCATCGCCGCGCCCGGTCCCGCGGCCGGTCCGGAGCCTGCGCCCGGCCCCATCCCCGGTCCCGGTGCGGGTCCCGCTGCCGGGACCGCCGCTTCGCCCGCGCCCGCGCCGGTGCCGGTGTCGGTGCCGGTTTCGGCGCGCCGGTCGGCCTGGGCGGGCGGCAGTGCGAACGCCGAGCGGGCGCCCTCCGGCGGGGCGGCCGAGGACCGCTCCTGCGCGGCACCGAGCGCCCGCCGGGCCCGCCGCCCGGTCGGCGCCGGCGCCGCACCCGGCATGGGAGCCGGCGACAGGGCCGGAAGCCCCGTGGCAGGCACGGGCGCCGCGTCCACCGGCACGCCCTGCGGCGGCACCGTCTGACCACGGGCCGCACGGCCCTGCGCGCTCTCGGCGGCCGTCATCACCGCGCCCTCGGCGGGCGTTTCGGCCTGCGCGGCGGGAGCGGCCGGGGCGGAGGCGGCCGCGGCCTCGGCCGGGCTCGGCCGTCCCCGCCGCCGCCCGGTCGGCTTGGCCGCCACGGGGTCCTCGGCCTGCACCGGGCTCTCCAGGAACGCGTCGGTCGACGCCCGCCGGGCCCTGCGCCGCCCGCCGCCGGAGGTCTCCCCGGACTGCTGCGCCGGCAGCACGGGAGCGACCGCCCCGGCCGGGGCGGTGCCGGCGTCGGCCGGGGCCTCATCGGCCGGAACGGCCCCGGCCGCCGGCTTCACCGTCCCGGCACCCGCGCCCAGGGGCACCTCCAGCACGTACGCGTGCCCGCTCATGCCGGGCACCTCGTGCGTCTGCAGCACACCGCCGTGTGCGCGGACGATCCCGCGCACGATCGGCTCGTGCACCGGGTCGCCGCCCGCGTACGGCCCGCGCACCTCGATCCGCACGACGTCACTGCGCTGGGCCGCCGCGACGACGATCGTCGAGTCGACGTACCCGGCGCCGGGCACCACCCGCGCCTTGCCGGTCGAGTCGACCCCGGCCACGTCCGCGATCAGGTGCGCGAGCGCGGTGGAGATGCGTACGCCGTCGACCTCGGCCTCTATGGGCGGCGCGTGCACCGCGAACTGCACCCGGCCCGGACCGATGAGCTCGACCGCGCCCTCGACACCGGCCGCGACGACCGCGTCGAGCAGCACCTTCGTCTTCTGCAGGTCCTCGTCGCCGGTGTCGAGCCGCTGGAAGCCCAGCACGTTGTCGACGAGGGTCGTCATCCGGGCGTATCCGGCGGCCAGGTGGTGCAGGATCTGGTTGGCCTCGGGCCACAGCTGCCCCGCCGGGTCGGAGGCCAGCGTGCCCAGCTCGGCGCGGAGTTCCTCCAGCGGCCCGCGCAGCGACTCGCCGAGCACGGCGGTCAGCTGGGCGTGCCGCGCGGCCAGCGCCGCGTACCGCTCCTCGCGCTGCTCGCTCTCGACGGAGTGCCGCTCGCTGCGGTCGGCCAGCTCGGTGGCGTGCTTCTCGGTCAGTGCGGCGACCTCGGCGGCGTGCTTCCCCGTCAGGGCGGCGACCTCGGCCGCGTGGGCCTCGACCAGCTCCTCGTAGGGCCGCCGGTCCGTGAAGGTCATCACCGCGCCGACGAGCTGGTCCCCGTCGCGCACCGGCGCCGTCGTCAGGTCCACCGGCACCGGGGAACCGTCCTTGGCCCACACCACCTGTCCGCGCACCCGGTGCTTGCGCCCCGAGCGGAGCGTGTCGGCGAGCGGCGACTCGTCGTACGCGAACGGCTCGCCGTCCGCACGCGAGTGCAGCATCAGCGGGTGCAGTTCCTTGCCGCCCAGATCGCTGGCGCGCCAACCGAGGATCTGCGCGGCGGCCGGGTTGACGAGGACGATCCGCCCGTCCGTGTCCGTCCCCACGACACCCTCGGAGGCGGCGCGCAGGATCATCTCGGTCTGGCGCTGGGAGCGCGCCAGTTCGGCCTCGGTGTCGATGGTCCCGGACAGGTCCCGCACGACCAGCATGAGCAGCTCGTCGCCGGTGTACGGCCGCGGAGCGGCGCCGTACGCGTCGTACGCCTCGCGCCCGTCCTCCAGGCTCGCGCTGGTCACCTCGACCGGGAACTCGCTCCCGTCCGTCCGCCGCGCGACCATCCGGGTCGGCTTCGTCCGCCCGCGCGCGTCGGCGGCCTCGGGGCGGCGCATCGAGCCGGGGATGAGCCGCGAGTCGAAGGCCGGGAGGAGATCCAGAAGTCCGCGTCCCACCAGGGCGGTCCCCGGGCTCTCGAACATCTCCAGGGCGATGGTGTTGGCGTTGACGACGGTGCCGTTCGCATTGACGAGGACGAGCCCGTCCGGCAGCGCGTCGAGTATGGCTGCGAGGCGAGCAGCGCCTCGGGATGGCCTGCTGCTCACGACGACGCTTCCTCCCACTGACCTACTGCCACCCCTCGGGCCGGGGCCTGTCACTGGAGGGAGTCTAAGGGCAGGCGCAATGGGTGCGGCGGCGGATGACGGGGTCGCCCCGGCGAAGGTTGTGTGCGGGTTCCGGCTGGAACCCGCCCCTCCCCCGTCTTACGCGCCGGTCCGCGGAAGCACCGGTTCCAGGGTGTCCCACCGCTGGATCTCGCAACCGTTGCTCCGGTCGAACCGGGCGTCCACCTGCTGTCCGTGCCAGGTTCCGGTGATGTGGGCGGTCGCGTCACCGCCGTGCTGCATGGTGCACATCCGGTCCTGGGCCACGGGAGCGAACGGGTCGCCGCCGTCCTGGGAGAGCTCTTCCAGCCGGATGCAGGCGCGCTGCACCTGCGGGTGGTTCCCGCCGGCGGTGCGTGCCCCGCACTCCAGCTCGAAGGTGCCGTCCAGCGCGGCGCTGCCGGAGCCGGCCACGGTGACGGTCAGCTTGTCGGTGGCGGCCAGCAGCGGCACGGACGGCAGCCGCGGGATCAGTGGCCCGGTCGTACCGGCCAGCGCGGCGGGTGCGGCGGCGCCGAGGACGGCGAGGGACGCGGTGGCGGTGAGGACGAGACGGCGCAGCATACGAACTCCAGGGTCACGGAACCACGAAACCGTCGGGATGCCCGGATCGTCCCGGGATCCCTCACCTCACTAACGCTGCACCGCCCCGCGCGTTGCGCAACCCGAAAGCCTTTGCTCTGCGCCCCGCACGCCTAGTACCGTGGGGAGCGATTGGTGACACCCCCCTGGGCTGTGTCATCATCTGCACGCACCACCCGCGCTCGCGTGGGTGTCCACTGGAGGCGTCGCCTAGTCCGGTCTATGGCGCCGCACTGCTAATGCGGTTTGGGTCTTAAAGCCCATCGAGGGTTCAAATCCCTCCGCCTCCGCCGCACCACCCGAAGCCCCGGCCCCACGGCCGGGGCTTCGGCCGTTCCCGGGACCGGTGAGGCGACCACGGCCGGGACGGACGACGGCCCGGTGTGTGACCGATGGCTTCCGGACACTTCCTCCCGCGTGCGGCCCGTCCGGGTGCTTCCGGTCACTTCCTGTCTCGTGCAGACCCTTCCGGGTGCTTCCGGGCGGGGGCCACGAGGGCGGTCCCTGATCTTGCCTGGGGGTATTTGCCCAGGTCAGGGCGGGTATGGATAACGGATTTCGCGTGACGGCGCAGGTCATGTAATGTTGTTCCCGCAACGCCGACCGGGCAGAAAAGCCCGGGAAGCACAAGCACTCGTAGCTTAACGGATAGAGCATCTGACTACGGATCAGAAGGTTGCAGGTTCGAATCCTGCCGAGTGCACAGCACGCGAGAGGCCCCGGACGAGAGTCCGGGGCCTCTCGCGTTGGGGCCGGATTGCTAGGTTGACCCGTATGCCGAGCGAACAGTCGCCCTCGCGGGCGTTGCGTGTGGCCGCCGCGCAGGCGACGCCGGTCGCCGGGGACGTCGGGGCCAATGCCGCGGCCGTGGCCGCGATGGTGCGCCGGGCCGCCGGGCGCGGGGCGCGCGTGGTGGTGTTCCCGGAGAAGTTCCTGAGCGGGTACGAGCCGGGGCTGATCGCCGCCGAACCGGAGCGGTGCGCCGTTCAGGTGGGGGACGCGCGGCTGGACGGGGTGCGCGAGGCATGCCGGGACGGCGGGGTCGTGGGGATCGTCGGGGCGGCCGTGCACGACGGCGGGGCGCTGTACGTGTCGGCGCTGGTGATCGACGCGCAGGGCCGGGACGCCGGGCGGTACGACAAGCAGACTCTGTTCGCCGCGGAGCGCGACGTCTACCGGCACGGGGAGGCCGGCTGCACGGTCGAGGTCGACGGATGGCGGCTCGGCCTCGGGATCTGTTACGACTCCGGCTTCCCCGAGCACGCGCGGGCGGCCGCGCTCGACGGGTGCCATGCGTACGTCGTGGGCGCGCTGTTCGGCGTGGGCAACGGCTACCACGAGTCGCGGATGTGGTTCCCCGCGCGGGCCTTCGACAACACCATGTACAGCGTGCTCGCCAACCACGTGGGGCGGACCGGGGGCTGGAACACCTGCGGCGGGAGCGGCGTGTGGGGGCCGGACGGGCGGCTCGTGGCCGAAGCGGGCGCCGATGAGGCGGAGATCGTCCTCGCGGACCTCGACCCCGTGGTGCTGAAGGACGTGCGGGAGAGGCACACCATGCTGCGCGACCTGAGGGACACCACCGCGGGCGGCCGTACCCGCTGCGTGCTGTGACCCGGGCCGCCGGGCTGCGGTGGCGGGACGGCAGGCCCGTGCTGGCCTGGGAGGGCGGGCGGGCCAGCCCGCTGCCGTACGGCCGGGAGATCGGCTTCCGCGCCGCCGGCGAACGGCGGTGCGCCGGGGCCCGCGGCCATCCCTGCCCCCTGGCGGCCGTCGTGGCCGGGCGCAGCACCGGAGGGCGGTGCGCCGAGTGCACGCGGCTGGACCGGATGACCTCGGTGGCGGCCGACGCGGTGCCGGACGATCCCCGGGTCTTCCGCGTGTACCTCGCGTGGTTCGGACCCGGCCTGGTCAAGGTGGGCATCACCGCGCAGGAGCGGGGCGACGCCCGGCTGCTGGAGCAGGGGGCCGTGGCGTTCACCTGGCTCGGGCGCGGGCCGCTGATGGCCGCGCGGCGGACCGAGGACGTGCTCGGGAGCGCGCTCGGGGTGCCCGACCGGATCCCGTACGCCGTGAAGCGCGCCGCCCGGGCCGGGCTGCCCGGCCCGGCGGAGCGGGCCGCCGAGGTCATGGCGCTGTACCGGCGGGCCGCGGAGGTGCCCGGGTGGGGCGAGACCCTGGAGCGGGTCGAGCCGCGGGTCGCCGACCACGCGGAGGTCTTCGGGCTCGCGGGGGTGGACGGGGTCGACGGGGTGGTGCGGGAGCTGGTCGCGGACGGGGAGGTGCACGGCACGGTCGCCGCGGCCGCCGGTCCGGACGTGCACCTCGTGGCGCCGGACGGGCGGCGGATCGTGCTCGACACACGGCTGCTCACGGGGTGGGACCTCGTCAGCGGCGGGGAGGGGACCACCGTGCCGGTGGTGCGGATACCGAAGGGGGCGCAGGGTGGGCTCTTCTGAACGCGAGGCCGAGGACGTCAGGGCCTTCTGGACACGGCTCGGGACGCCCGGGCTCGTCGACGTGCACACGCACTTCATGCCCGACCGCGTCCTGCGCAAGGTGTGGGCCTACTTCGACGCCGTCGGGCCGCTGACCGGCGTCGAGTGGCCCATCACCTACCGGGAGGAGGAGGACAGGCGGGTCGCGCTGCTGCGGGACTTCGGGGTGGTGCGCTTCACCTCGATGCTCTACCCGCACAAGCCGGGCATGGCCCAGTGGCTCAACGCCTGGGCCGCGCGGTTCGCGGAGCGGGTGGCGGGGTGCCTGCGCACGGCCACCCTCTTCCCCGAGGAGGGCGTCCAGCGGTACGTGCGCGAGGCGGTGGAGAGCGGCGCGCGGGTGTTCAAGGCGCACGTCCAGGTCGGTGGGTACGACCCGAACGACCCGCTGCTGGACGGCGCCTGGGGGCTGCTCGCCGAGGCCGGCGTACCGATCGTGATCCACTGCGGCTCCGGGCCCGCCCCGGGCAAGCACACCGGGCCCGGGCCGGTGGCGCGGCTGCTCGCGCGGCACCCGCGGCTGCGGCTGGTCGTGGCGCACATGGGGATGCCCGAATACGCCGACTTCCTCGGCCTCGCCGAGCGGTACGGGGAGGTGCGGCTGGACACGACGATGGCGTTCACCGACTTCAGCGAGCGCCTCGCGCCCTTCCCGCCGGGCGAGCGGGGGCGGCTGCTGGAACTGGGGGACCGCATCCTGCTCGGGAGCGACTTCCCGAACATCCCGTACGGGTACCTGCATCAGCTGGAGGCGCTGGAGCGGCTCGGCCTCGGGGAGGAGTGGCTGCGGGCGGTCTGTTACGGGAACGGGGCCCGGCTCTTCGGCGAGCCGGCGGTTTCTTAGCGGATTCACAGGGAGGGGCAAGCGTTCCTTCAGGGGCGGCCGCGACCGTGGGCGCATGCGTACCGAGATGCGTACCCACATGCGTGCCGACACGCGTACCCCCATGCGTACCGGCATGCGGACCGAGAAGCTCAGGCCCGACGGGAGTCCCGTCCGGGTGCTCGTCGTCGACGACGAGGTGTCGCTCGCCGAGTTGCTGTCCATGGCCCTGCGGTACGAGGGGTGGGACGTGCGCAGCTGCGGGGACGGCGCGGGCGCGGTGCGGGCGGCACGGGAGTTCCGGCCGGACGCCGTCGTCCTGGACATGATGCTGCCCGACACGGACGGGCTGGCGGTCCTCGGCCGGGTGCGGCGCGAACTGCCCGAGGTCCCGGTGCTGTTCCTGACGGCGAAGGACGCGGTGGAGGACCGGATCGCGGGTCTCACGGCGGGCGGCGACGACTACGTCACCAAGCCGTTCGGCCTGGAGGAGGTCGTGGCGCGGCTGCGCGGGCTGGTCCGGCGCTCGGGCGCGGCGGCGGTGCGCAGCGAGTCGCTGCTCGTCGTCGGGGACCTGGTCCTCGACGAGGACAGCCATGAGGTGACGCGCGGCGGGGCCGGGGTCCACCTGACGGCGACGGAGTTCGAGCTGCTGCGGTACCTGATGCGCAACCCGCGGCGGGTGCTGAGCAAGGCGCAGATCCTCGACCGCGTGTGGAGCTACGACTTCGGCGGACAGGCGAACGTGGTCGAGCTCTACATCTCGTACCTGCGGAAGAAGATCGACGCGGGCCGCCCGCCGATGATCCACACCCGGCGCGGCGCCGGCTACCTGATCAAGCCGGGCGAGTGAGGGCACCCCTGCGCCGGTGGCAGGCGTGGGGACGAGGCGGGCGCTGGCGTGGGTGTCTGCTCGGGCGTGACGGAACGGGCTCCGGCCCCGGCCCCGGCTCCGGCTCCGCGGGTGCGGGCCGCTCCACCGGCTCCACCGGCCTCGGGCTCGCCATCGTGCGCGCGGTCGTCACCGCGCACGGCGGCGAGGTGGCCGTGCGCAGCGCACCCGGGCGGACGGTCTTCACCGTGCGCCTGCCGGCCGAGGACTCACAGCCCGGCCACAGGCTCGTCACACGGGCATGACGGCGGCCGCCGGAAGCGTCGGCGGCATGCCAACACCCATGGAATGCCTCACGCTTCCGGCCCGGGAGCACGTGCCCGTACGGGACACCGGCGGGCGGCCCGTCCTGGATGTCGTGATCCCCGTGCACAACGAGGAGAAGGACCTCGAACCGTGCGTGCTGCGCCTGCACGCGCACCTCGCCCGCACCTTCCCGTACGGCTTCCGCATCACCGTCGCCGACAACGCCAGCACCGACGGCACGCCCGTCCTCGCCGCCCGCATGGCGGCGGAGCTGCCCGGCTTACGGTCCGTAGGGCTGGAGCAGAAGGGCCGCGGCCGCGCCCTGCGCACCGGCTGGCCGCGCTCCGACGCGCCCGTCCTCGCCTACATGGACGTCGACCTCCGTCATGGTCATCGGCGGCTTCAACGGCAGCGACCCGTCCCCGACGCTCGCCCGGTTCCAGCAGTACGTCGCCGAGGGCAGGATCCACTACTTCATCCCGGGCGGCGGCGCGGGCGGCGGCGGGGAGGGCGCCCCCGGCGGCCCGGGCGGACCCGGTGGTTCCGGTGCCGCCTCCGAGACCGGCACCTGGGTGGCGTCCGCCTTCACGAAGGTCACCGTCGACGGCGTCACGCTCTACGACCTGACAGCTCCGTCGAGCAGGTGACGCGCGACGGCGTGACGGTGTGCCGGCGCGGCGAAGTTCCGGCGCGGCGAAAATAGTTATACGGCGTACGAGAACCCTTGTACGGTGTACGAGACCAAGTCCCGTACACCGTACAAGGAGCTGCCCGCATGACGGCCACGAGCGCCGAGCACTCCACCACCGCCCCCGGATCCTCCGGCGGTGGCCACCCGCAGCGCTGGCTGATCCTGGGGGTCATCTGCCTCGCCCAGCTCACCGTGCTGCTCGACAACACCGTCCTCAACGTCGCGATCCCCTCCCTCACCGACGAGCTCGACGCCACGACCTCCGACGTGCAGTGGATGATCAACGCCTACTCGCTCGTCCAGTCGGGCCTGCTGCTCACCGCGGGCAACGCCGCCGACCGCTACGGCCGCAGGAAGATGCTGCTCATCGGCCTCGCCCTGTTCGGCGTCGGCTCGCTCGCCGCCGGCCTCGCGCAGACCTCCGCGCAGCTGATCGCCGCGCGGGCGGGCATGGGTGTCGGCGGCGCGCTGCTGATGACCACCACCCTCGCCGTCGTCGTCCAGGTCTTCGACGACACCGAGCGGGTGAAGGCCATCGCCCTGTGGTCCACGGTCAGCTCGCTCGGCTTCGCCGCCGGGCCGCTGCTCGGCGGCTTCATGCTCGACCACTTCTGGTGGGGCGCGATCTTCCTGATCAACATCCCCGTGGCGGTCATCGGCCTCGCCGCCGTCGCCGTGCTCGTCCCCGAGTCCAAGCACAAGCAGGGCGACCGGCCCGACCTGCTCGGCGCGCTGCTGTCCACCATCGGCATGACGGCCGTGGTGTACGCGATCATCTCGGGCCCCGAGCACGGCTGGACGTCGGGTCAGGTGGTGGTCGCCGCCTCGGTCGGCGCGGTGGTCCTCGGCGCGTTCGCCCTGTGGGAGCTCCGCACCCCGCATCCGATGCTGGACATGCACTTCTTCCGCAACCAGCGGTTCGTGGGGGCCGTGGCGGGCGCGATCCTGGTCGCCTTCGGCATGACCGGCTCGCTGTTCCTGCTGACACAGCACCTGCAGTTCGTGCTCGGGTACGGGCCGCTGGACGCGGGCCTGCGCACCGCGCCGCTCGCGCTCACCGTCGTCGTCCTCAACCTGAGCGGCATCGGTGCGCGACTGCTGCCGAAGCTCGGTACGCCGTGGACCATCGCCCTCGGCATGGCCATGGTGGCGGCGGGGCTCGCCGCGATCGCCGTCCTGGGCGGGGCCCACGGCTACGGAGGCATGCTGCTCGGGCTGGTCGTCATGGGTGCGGGCGTCGCCCTGTCCATGCCGGCCATGGCCAACGCCATCATGAGCGCGATACCGCCGGAGAAGGCGGGCGTGGGCGCCGGCATCAACGGCACGCTCGCGGAGTTCGGCAACGGCCTGGGCGTCGCCGTCCTCGGGGCCGTGCTCAACTCCCGGTTCACCGCGCTCGTGTCCGTCTCCGCCGCCTCCCTCCCGGCGGCGCTCGCGGCGGCGGACGGCCCGGCCGACCGGGCCCGCATCGCGGAGGCCTTCGCCACCAGCCTGGAGACCAGCCAACTGGTGGGCGCGGCGGCGGTCCTGGCGGGCGGCCTGCTGGCGGCGCTGCTGCTCAGGCGCGCCGAGCGGACGCGGGCATAGCATCGGGGGCCAGGAACGAGGAGGAACGCCCATGGTGTCGGCAGCCGACCGCACGAAGCGCCCGGCGCACTCCAGCGTGTGGCTGGAGGGCGGGGGCCGGGCTCCGCGGACCCGCAAGGCGGACCAGCCCACGGGGCTCGACCGCGAGCGGATCACGGCGGCGGCGGTCCGGCTGCTCGACGCCGAAGGCCTGGCCAAGTTCTCCATGCGGCGGCTCGCGGCGGAGCTGAACGTCACGGCGATGTCGGTCTACTGGTACGTCGACACCAAGGACGACCTGTTGGAGCTCGCGATCGACGCGGTCTTCGGCGAGCTCACCCTGCCGGACCCGAGCCCGGCTCCGGACCCGGATCCGCAACGGGCCCCCGACCCGGAAAAGGACCAGGAACCGGCCTCCGACCCGCAACGGCACCCGGCCCAGGACCAGACCCCCGACCCGCAACGGAACCAGGCCCAGGACCAGACCCCCGACCCGCAACGGAACCAGGCCCCGGCCCCCGCCGCCGACTGGCGCGTCCAGCTGCGGGAGCTCGCCACCGGCTACCGGGCCCTGCTGGTGCGCCACCCCTGGGTCTCCCCGCTGATCGGCCGCTTCCTCAACATCGGTCCGCACTCGATGGCGTTCGCGCTGTGCGTGCAGCGCGTCATCGGCAACACGGGGCTGCCGGCCCACGGCCAGACGGGCGCCATGTCGGCGGTCTTCCAGTTCGTGTACGGGTTCGGCACCATCGAGGGCCACTTCATCCAGCGCTGCGCGAGCGCGGGCATGAGCCAGGACGAGTACTACCGCGAGGCGATGAGCGCCGTCCTGGCCCAGCCCGGCTACGAGCGGGACTTCCGGCGCGCCACGGAGCTCATGGAGGCGCGGGGCGGTGACACGGTGCAGGAGATGCGCGAGCGCGACTTCGACTTCGCGCTGGAGCTTCTGATCGCCGGCATCGAGGCGATGGAGCGCCGCAACCCCGCGCAGGACTAGAGGGCCGCGGGCAGCCCGTCGCCCTGCACCGCCTGGACGTCCAGCTCCACCCTGAGCGTCGTGCCGATCGCCGAGATCCCCGCCTGCACCACCTGGTTGTAGTGCATCGCGAAGTCGTCCCGCCGCAGCTCGGCCGTGGCGCGGAAGGCCGCCCGCGTCCCGCCCCACGGGTCCGGGCCGGTGCCCAGGTACGACAGGTCGAGGTCCACGTCCCGGCTGATGCCGTGGAGCGACAGCGTGCCGTGGACGGTCCACCGGTCCGGGCCCGCGGGGGTCAGGCCGTGGCTGCGGTAGACGATCTCGGGGTACGCCTCTGCGTCCAGGAAGTCCGGGGACTTCAGGTGCTTGTCCCGCAGGGCGTTGCCCGTGTCGATGGAAGCCGCCGCGATCACCGCCTCCACGCGGGACGACACGATGTCCGGGGCGATGCCGATCCGGCCGGCGAACTCGGTGAAGCGGCCGTGCACGCTGGAGATGCCCAGGTGCTGCGCCACCGCGCCGACCGACGAGTGGGCCGGGTCCAGGGTCCAGGCTCCCGGGGGCGGGAGCTCCACGCCGCCCGCGCGGGCGAGCACCACCGCGCCGAGCTCGGCCCGCCCACCGGCCCCCACCAGCGCGGTGCGCGCGGCGGGGGCGTATCCGACGGCCGTGACGACCACCGTGTACGGGCCGGGCGCGAGCGGCGTGGCGGAGCTGACGACCCCGTCCGGTCCGGCGTCGGCCCGCAGCACCTGAGTGCCGGTCATGTCGGTCACCGTCACCACCGCGTGCTGGACCGCCCAGCCGTCGCGGGTGCGTACCTGTGCGTGCAGTGCCATGGGGTCCTCCTCCTCGTACGAAAAGCGGGGCGGCAGGCCGTCCCCTGCCTGCCGCCCCTTCATCGGGTGCCTCCGCTCGGGGCACCCGAGCCGTGGGTCACTCGCCGGGGTGGGCGAGCTCGATGTCGTGGCCGTCCGCACCGCGGCCGGTCACGGTGAGCGCACCGGCCACCGGCGGGTAGCCGGTCGCGATGACCGTGTACGCGCCCGCGCTCAGGTCGGCGAAGCCGTACGCGCCGTCCTCGCCGGTCGTCGCCGTGGCGACGACGTTCCCGGCCGCGTCGACGAGCGTGACCCGCGCGTCGGCCAGCGGGCGGCGATCCGCCCCGGCCCGTACGGTGCCCTGGATGCGGGCACCCGCCTCCAGCGGGGCCTCGATCCGGGTGACGCCCTGGCCGCCGATCTCGACCGGCAGGGCGAGCGGCCGGTAGCCGTCGGCGTTGACCGCGACGGTCACCGCGCCGGGCACCAGCTCCCCGAAGAGGAAGGTGCCGTCCTCCGCGGACGTGCCGCTGGCCAGCACGTCGCCGCGCACGTCGGTCACGATCACCATCGCGCCCGCGACCGGTGCCCCGCCGTCGGCGGCCCTCACCGCGCCGGCGAGTCCGCTCGTACCGGACAGCAGGATCTCGTGGTGCAGCGGTTCCTCGCCGACGACGATCGTGGACGCCTGCGGCTGGAAGCCGTCGGCGGAGGCGATGAGGACGTACGAGCCGGAACCCGGGGCGTCCAGCGCGTACGTGCCGTCGGCATGGGCGACCGAGCGGCCCAGCTGCCGCCCGCCCAGGGAGATGAGGGTGACGGCGGCGCGGGCGACGGCCGTGCCCTCGGCGGTGCGGACGGTGCCGAGGACGGCGATGCCGGACAGCGTGCCGGTCAGGGTGCCGTGCGCACCGCCGTCTCCGCTGCCGTCCCCGCTGCCGTCCCCGCTGTCGTCCGGCAGTCCGCGGACCGCTCCCGGGACCGGCCCGGCGACCGTTCCGGCGGACGCGGCAGCCGCCGGCTCGGCGTCCGGCTCGGCCTTCGTCGCGTTGCCCTTCAGCGCGACCTCCTTGATGAACAGGGTGACCAGGAAGGCGACCAGGGCGAAGGGCGCCGAGTAGAGGAAGACGTCCGCGACGCCGTGCCCGTACGCGCTCTCCATGACCGTGCGGATCGGGGCCGGCAGCGCGTCCAGGTCGGGGATGCTGCCGCCGCCCGTGCCGCCGTGGCCGAGCGCCGCGCCCTTCGGGCCGAGCTCGGTGAGACCGTCCTGGACGTAGTGGGTGACGCGGTTGGCCATGACGGCGCCCAGCGCCGAGACGCCGATCGCACCGCCCAGGGAACGGAAGAAGGTGACGACGGAGGACGCCGAGCCGAGGTCCGCCGGGGCGACCTGGTTCTGCGTGCACAGGACCAGGTTCTGCATCATCATGCCGAGGCCCAGGCCCAGGACGGCCATGTACACCGCGATGTGCCAGTACGCGGTGTCGTACCTGATGGTGCCCAGCAGGCCGAGGCCGCCCGTCACCAGCACACCGCCGCTGACCAGCCAGGCCTTCCAGCGGCCGGTCTTGGTGATGACGAAGCCGGAGACGGTCGAGGAGACGAACAGCCCCGCGATCATGGGGATGGTCATGACGCCGGACATCGTCGGCGACTTGTCGCGCGCCAGCTGGAAGTACTGGCTGAAGAAGACGGTGCCCGCGAACATCGCGACACCGACGAAGAGCGACGCGAGCGAGGCCAGCGTGATCGTCCGGTTGCGGAACAGCCGCAGCGGGATGATCGGCTCGCTCGCCTTCGACTCGACGAGCAGGAAGAGCGCGCCCAGCACCACCGCGCCGCCGACCATGACGGACGTCTGCCACGACAGCCAGTCGTACTTGTCACCGGCGAAAGTGACCCAGATCAGCAGCAGCGAGACCGCGGCGCTGATGAAGAGGGCGCCCGCCCAGTCGACCTTGACCTGCCGCTTGACCACCGGCAGCTTCAGCGTCTTCTGGAGCACCACCAGCGCGATGATCGCGAACGGGACGCCGACGTAGAAGCACCACCGCCAGCCCAGCCAGTCGGTGTCGGTGATCACACCACCGAGCAGCGGTCCGCCGACAGTGGCGACGGCGAAGGTCGCGCCGAGGTAGCCGCTGTAGCGGCCGCGCTCCCGCGGGGAGATCATCGCGGCCATGATGATCTGCGCGAGGGCGGTCAGTCCGCCCACGCCGATGCCCTGGACGACGCGGCAGGCGATGAGCATGCCGGTGTTCTGCGACAGACCGGCGACGACCGAGCCCGCCACGTAGATCACGAGGGCCAGCTGCACCAGCAGCTTCTTGGAGAAGAGGTCGGCGAGCTTGCCCCACAGCGGGGTGGTGGCGGTCATCGACAGCAGGGCGGCCGTCACGACCCAGGTGTAGGCGCTCTGGCCGCCGCCGAGGTCGGTGATGATCTCCGGCAGGGCGTTGGAGACGATCGTCGACGACAGGATGGCGACGAACATGCCGAGCAGGAGCCCGGACAGCGCCTCCATGATCTGCCGGTGCGTCATCGGCGCACCGCCGCCACCGTCGCGGGTCTTGGCGTGGTGGCCGCCCCGCACACCGGTCGGTGTGGTCGTAGCCATGAACTTCCTTTACGTCTGTCTATTGCGCGGGTGTACGGGTGGTGGCATGGGCCCGGCAGTCCCCGAAGTCGGTACGGAGGCGGGCCAGCATCGCGTTGAGCTGTCCGACGTCGTCGTCGGACCAGTCCTTGAGGTGGTGGGCGAACAGGTCCGCCGACCGGCGGCCGAGGTCGTCGAGCAGGTCCTTGCCCGCCGGGGTCAGCCGCAGGATGCGCGAGCGCTTGTCGCCCGGGTCCGGCTGCCGCTCGACCAGGCCGCGCTCGGCGACGTGCGCCACGTGCCGGCTGGTCACCGACATGTCGACGGCGAGCAGCTCCGCCAGCCGGCTCATCCGCATCTCGCCGTACCGGTCGAGCAGGGCCAGCACGGCCGCGGAGCCGGGCGGGCACTCCGCGGGCAGCAGCCGCGCGAGACCACGCTTGACGGCGCCGATGGCGCTCAGTTGCCGGGCCAGCTCTTCGTACTGACTCCGCTCGGCCATGGACACCCCCACACATCTTGTTGCTTAGAGCAACCATAGAAGCGATTGGTTGCTACAGGCAAACTAATAAGGGGCGAAGGCGACTAAAGACCTGGCAAAGGGGAGGTCGACAGGGACCGGAGTGGGGTGACAGGCCCGTGTTCGCTAGGGTCCTGCCCCATGGCACACAACCCCCACGCTCCGCACGGCCCCGAGGGCAACTACGACCCGGCGGGCAGCACGCAGATGTTCCGCGCGTTCGTCGACGAGGGCGCGCCCGCGCGGCAGCAGCCGGCGGCGGCCCCGGCCCGCTCCCGGGCCGGCCTGATCGCCGGTGTCGTCGCGGCCGTCGTCATCATCGCCGCCGTCGCCTGGCTCGCACTCGCCTGAGCCGCGTCCACCGGAGCTGCACCCGCCCGAGCCGCATGCACGACCTGCGTCCACCCGAGCCGCACCGGATGGGCTCGGTGCGGCTAGCGGCGACTGCCGTGCGCGTCGGCGGCTGTGACGTCCCGGGTGTCGATGTGCATGCCCAGCGGCACCCGCCAGGCGTCCACGCACACCGTGTACGTCCCCCTCTTCGTGGCGCCGGCGGGGATGGGCGCGGGCAGCGGCCGGGTCGACGTGATCGTCGCCCAGTCGACGCCCAGCGCCCCGACGATGTGCGTGCCGAAGGTGACGGTTCCCGAACGCACCGGTGAGCCACCGGTGTTGCGGAACTCCACCGTGACCCTCTCGCACCAGCGCCGGTCCGTCGGCGTACGCACGTGACCCCCGACCGCGAGCGCGGCGGGGGCGGGCGGTGGCCGGTCCGCCGGCGGCGTGGTGGGCGCGGGCGTGCCCGGCGAGGGCGTCCCGGGTGCCGGCCTGCCGGGCGCGGGTGCGCCGGAGCCCGGTCCCGCAGGCGTCGCAGGAGCCTTGCCCGCGCCGGAGCCCGAGCCCGTACCGGACGGGCCCGGAGGCGTGACGCCGCCCCGTGCCGCCCCGGCGGCGGGCGTGCCCGCACCTGCGCCCGGTTCCGTACGCGTCCCCGGGGCCCTGCCGGCGTCCGGGCCCGCGCGCGAGCGCCTGTCCGGCGCGGCCGTCCCGTCCAGCGGTACCAGGACCACCTCGCCGGAGGGCGGCACCGGTCCGGCCGGGGCGCCGTCCGGCCGGGAGCCGACCGCTCCGACCGCCGCCCTGCCCTCGCCGTCACCGCCACTGCCGCACGCGGTCAGCGCCCCGCCCACGCAGAGCGCCACCGCCGCACGTCCGAGCCACTTCGCGGTCATCGCGCAAGTGTGGCTGACGGGCCGTCAGTTATGAAGCCTCCGGCGGGGCTCAGTCGGAGATGAGCCCTTCCCGCAGCTGCGCCAGCGTCCGGGTGAGCAGCCGGGAGACGTGCATCTGCGAGATGCCTACCTCCTCGCCGATCTGCGACTGCGTCATGTTCGCGAAGAACCGCAGCATGATGATCTGGCGCTCACGGGGCGGAAGTTTGGCCAGCAGGGGCTTGAGCGACTCGCGGTACTCCACGCCCTCCAGGGCGCTGTCCTCGTACCCGAGGCGGTCCGCCAGCGACCCTTCGCCGCCGTCGTCCTCGGGCGAGGGCGAGTCCAGCGAGGACGCCGTGTACGCGTTGCCGACCGCGAGGCCGTCGACCACGTCCTCCTCCGACACGCCCAGCACGGCGGCCAGTTCGGGGACGGTGGGCGAGCGGTCGAGCTTCTGCGCCAGCTCGTCGCTGGCCTTGGTCAGCGCGAGGCGCAGCTCCTGGAGGCGGCGGGGCACGCGGACCGACCACGACGTGTCGCGGAAGAAGCGCTTGATCTCCCCGACGACCGTCGGCATCGCGAACGTCGGGAACTCCACGCCGCGTTCGCAGTCGAACCGGTCGATCGCCTTGATCAGCCCGATCGTGCCGACCTGGACGATGTCCTCCATCGGCTCGTTGCGGCTGCGGAAGCGGGCGGCGGCGTAGCGCACGAGCGGCAGGTTCAGCTCGATGAGCGTGTCGCGGACGTACGTGCGTTCGGGGCTGTCCTGGTCGAGCACGGCGAGCCGCTGGAACAGGGAGCGGGACAGTGTGCGGGTGTCGATGGCCGCCGAGGCGTCCGGGGCCGCCGGCGCGGCCGGCGGGGCGTCGGCGAGCGCCCCGGCCGCGCTGTCCGCGGCCGTCGGTGCCGTCACGGGCGCCGGGAGCGTCACGACCGTCGGCGCCGCCACGGACACCGGCACGGTCATGGGTACCGGCCCCGTCATGGCCACCGGCGCGAGCTCGGACGCGGGCGTGAGCGTGAGCACCTTCGAGCTGCCCTGTTCTGCGGACATGCCACCCCCTTGAGGTCGCGGACGGTCGCGTGGGCCGCGACCATCGGAGGAACGCAGCCTCCACCTGAAATACCGGCGCCGAGACTGCGGCAAACGCGGTTCCAGCAGAATGTCACATGTCGGCAACACGCTGTAGTGACATGTCGACAAGAAAGGGGGGAATCCGTGCAGGAAACAGAGGGTGTGCGGCTTTTGGTGCGCCCGAAGGAGGCTGAACGGGTCTACCCGATCCGGTTACGCCTCGATCCTGTTTGCGGATCTGAGCCGGGCGAAGCTCCGGGCCAGGAGCCGTGACACATGCATCTGCGAGACGCCCAGCTCCTGGCTGATCTGGGACTGGGTCAGATTGCTGTAGTAGCGGAGCATCAGGATCCGCTGCTCCCGCTCGGGCAGTTGTACGAGCAGGTGCCGTACGAGGTCCCGGTGCTCGACGCCCGCCAGCGCGGGATCCTCGTAGCCGAGCCGGTCGAGCAGCCCCGGCAGCCCGTCGCCCTCCTGTGCGGCCTCCAGGGAGGTGGCGTGGTACGAGCGCCCCGCCTCGATGCAGGACAGCACCTCCTCCTCCGAGATCTTCAGCCGCTCGGCGATCTCGGCGGTCGTGGGGGAGCGCCCGTGAGCCGTCGTCAGGTCCTCGGTCGCCCCGTTCACCTGCACCCACAGCTCGTGGAGCCGGCGCGGCACGTGGACCGTCCGCACGTTGTCGCGGAAGTACCGCTTGATCTCGCCGACGACGGTCGGCATGGCGAAGGTCGGGAACTGCACCCCCCGGTCCGGGTCGAACCGGTCGATCGCGTTGATCAGTCCGATCGTGCCGACCTGGACGACGTCCTCCATCGGCTCGTTGCGGGAGCGGAAGCGGGCGGCGGCGTACCGCACCAGGGGGAGGTTCGCCTCGATGAGCGCCCCGCGCACCCGGTTGTGCTCCGGTGTGCCCGGCTGCAACCCCTTGAGCTGGGCGAAGAGGACCTGGGTGAGCGCCCGGGTGTCGGCGGCCCGCCCCTGTGGCCTGGTGCGCCCCTCGGATTCGTTCTGGGGCGGCACCTGTTGAGGCGTCGTACTGGCCGGCACGTCCACGCCACCCCTTCGCGATCAAGTACGGTCAACTGATGCGTCAAAAGCGGTCATAGCATCACAAGACATGTCCACTGTGTGCAAGCACCTGATAACGCCGTGTTGTCGTCCCGAGCAGGGATGCAACGACGAGCCCCGCACCGGTAAGGGCCGGTGCGGGGCTCGGGAGGCTGCGGGCGGAAGCGGGGTTCAGAACTCGTAGTCGGCGATCACCCAAGTGGCGAACTCGCGCCACCGGCCGGCGGCCGCCTGGTGGGCCGGGTGCTCGATGTACCGCTTGAGCGCGTCCGCGTCCTCGACGGCGGAGTTGATGGCGTAGTCGTACGCGATCGGCCGGTCGGTGATGTTCCAGGCGCACTCCCAGAACTCCAGCTCCGGGACGATCCCGCCGAGCTCCTCGAACGCCTTCACGGCCTCGACGACGCGCGGCTCGTCGCGCCGCACTCCTTCGTTGAGCTTGAAGAGGACCAAGTGGCGGATCACGGCGGACTCCTCGTTGCTTCGAATGCCTAGTTGACCAGCTCGGTCATGAAAGCACCGACGCCCTGGGCGGCGCTCGAAATGCCCTCGAACCCTACCTGCACGAGGTCGGCGGCCCGGTCGGGGGAGTTGATGATCGTGTACAGCACGAAGACGACGACGACATAGAGCGTGACCTTCTTCGCTTGCACCATCGGCCCGGACTCCCCGTTTCCCCTGTGATCCCCTGGGCGGTCGCGTGAGTCTAACCGAGGGCATGACGAAGGGCCCCGGCGCGTCGGTGTGCCGGGGCCCTTCACGGAAGAGCGGTAGCGGAGGGATTTGAACCCTCGGTGACTTGCGCCACACTCGCTTTCGAGGCGAGCTCCTTCGGCCGCTCGGACACGCTACCGAGAGAGAGCTTAGCCCAAAGGTGCCGCTTCGCTGAAATCGATAGCCGGTGCCGCCGCCGGAGCCCGTACGAAGCACCGCCGGTGCCCGTCCCGGGCCGGTCCCGGGCCGGGTCAGCGCTCGCGGAAGAAGCGTGTCAGCTGCGCCGAGCACTCCTCCGCCAGCACCCCGTGGACCACTTCCGGGCGGTGGTTGAGCCGCCGGTCCCGTACGAGGTCCCACAGCGAGCCCACGGCGCCGGCCTTCTCGTCGTGCGCCCCGAACACCAGCCGCGCCACCCGCGACTGCACGAGCGCGCCGGCGCACATCACGCACGGCTCCAGCGTCACGACCAGCGTGCAGCCCGTGAGCCGCCACTCCCCGAGCCGCTCGGCCGCGCGGCGCAGCGCCAGCACCTCGGCGTGCGCGGTCGGATCGCCGGTCACCTCGCGCTCGTTGTGCCCGGCGGAGAGCTCCGTGCCGTCCGGCGCCAGCACGACCGCGCCGACCGGCACATCACCGGCCCGCGCGGCGCGCTCCGCCTCCTCCACGGCCCGGCGCATCGGCGCGCGCCATGGATCCCGTACAGGATCGGGCGCGGAACCGGGTACGGGCGGTACGGGATCGATGGGGGTGGACAAGGGATGTACGGGTCGCACTAGCGGACGGTCTCCAGCACCTCCGCGGCGCCGAGCGCGTCCGCGATCACGCTGAGCGCGTCGGTGTCCAGAGCGAGCAGCTCCTTCTCCGACAGGCCCAGGTCGTCCAGGATCAGCCGGTCGCCGACCGGTTCGGCGGGCACGGCGTCGGCCGTCACCTCCGCATCCTCCTCCTCGTCGTCCTCGGCCGGTTCGCCGTCCTCGGTGCCGTCGAGGTCCAGCGCGTCCAGGTCGGCGGTGTCGTCGTCCAGGTCGTCGCCGAGCAGTTCCTTGGTGAGCATCTCCCCGTACGAGGAGCGGGCGGCGGCCGCGCCGTCCGAGATGTAGATGCGAGGGTCTTCCTCACCCTCCACGCGGACGATGCCGAACCATGCGTCTTCCTGCTCGATGAAGACGAGCACTGTGTCGTCGTCGACCGAGGCCTCGCGGGCGAGCTCGGTCAGATCCGACACGGTCTCCACATCGTCGAGCTCTGTGTCGCTCGCTTCCCACCCGTCTTCGGTGCGCGCGAGCAGTGCGGCGAAGTACACCGTGACTCTCCCACTGATCAGAGGTGTGACGATCGGGCGGCATGCTCCTGAATGCCCCGCCCACTCGGCATCGTGGCAGATGCGAGGGCTTCAGGAGAGGTGTTCCGCTCTTGCGTCGTGCACCAGTCTGAGCCCGATCCGCCGTCCATGTCACCCGGCATCACCAGCGGAAGGTCCGCATCCGCATCGCCTGGCGCATCCTGGCGGCCCTGGCGCGGCGCGGCTGGACGCGGTCGCGCAGGGCCTTGGCCTCGTTCAGCTCGCGGAGGAACTGGGCGCGGCGTCTGCGGCGCTCGGCGTCCGTCTCGGGCGCGTCCGGCCCGGACCGCTCGCGCCGCTGGTTCCGGCCGTCCGGGTCATCCGGGGCATCCCGGGCGTTCGGGCGTTCCGGGTCGGGCATCGCGACCACCACCCCCAGGTGAATCCGTCCTGACCTCCCCACCTTCCCTCCAGGGCGGGGGTTGATGCCAGTGCGGGCTACTGTGGGGGCCATGCGGATCCACGTCGTCGACCACCCGCTGGTGGCGCACAAACTCACCACACTGCGCGACAAGCGCACCGACTCCCCGACCTTCCGGCGGCTCGCCGACGAGCTGGTCACCCTGCTCGCGTACGAGGCCACCCGGGACGTGCGCACCGAGCAGGTCGACATCGAGACCCCCGTGACCGGGACGACCGGCGTGAAGCTGTCGAGCCCGAAGCCGCTGGTGGTGCCGATCCTGCGGGCCGGCCTGGGCATGCTCGACGGCATGGTGCGGCTGCTGCCGACCGCCGAGGTGGGCTTCCTCGGCATGATCCGCAACGAGGAGACGCTGGAGGCGTCCACCTACGCCACCCGGATGCCGGAGGACCTCTCCGGCCGCCAGGTGTACGTGCTGGACCCGATGCTGGCCACGGGCGGCACGCTGGTCGCCGCCATCCAGGAGCTGATCAAGCGCGGCGCCGACGACGTCACGGCGGTCGTGCTGCTGGCGGCGCCGGAGGGCGTCGAGGTGATGGAGCGCGAGCTGGCCGGCACCCCGGTCACCGTCGTCACGGCCTCGGTGGACGAGCGCCTCAACGAGCACGGCTACATCGTTCCCGGACTCGGCGACGCGGGCGACCGCATGTACGGCACCGCCGAATGAGCCGCGGCTGAGGCACCCCGCCCGGCTCCGGCTCGGGTTCGGCCAGGGCCCGGGCGTCCCGGAGGCACCACACCTCCCGGACGCCCGGGCCCGAGCTGTGTCCGGAGGCAGGCCCCGGCTCTAGCAGCCGGAGGGCGCCGGGGCGGGCTTGGCGAGGGCGGTCAGGGCCGCGGTCGCGTCCTTCGGGGCGGCCAGGCTCTTGAAGGCCGTGCCGATGATGAAGTCCACGTCCGCCGTCTGGCGGGTGTCCGTCTTCAGCACCGCCCCCTTGAGCTGCGTACCGAGGACCGGGAAGGCGCCCTTGGTGGCGTCGGCGGCGCCGAGCAGGAGGGCGGCTCCGGGGACCTTCTTGTCGTACGTGACGGGAGCGTTGCCCACCTTGCCGATGGCGAAGCCCCGCTTCTTCAGCTCGTCGGCGGTCGACTTGGCGAGGCCCGCGCGCGGGGTCGCGTTGTAGACGTTCACCGTGATCTGGGCGGGCTGGAGCGGGGCGTGGACGACCGCGGGGGCTTTGCGCGGCTTGCAGGTGGGGCCGGCGGCGGTGGTGCGGTGGCCGCCGTCCTTGCCGCCCCCGCCGAAGACGTCGATGAGCTGCAATGTCCCCCAGCCGGCCAGGCCGAGGGCGACCACTGCGGCGAGCGCCGCGAGCACGATGCGGCGGCGGCGACGGGGGCGGCGCATGCGCGGGTAGGCGTTACCCGTGATGCGGTACTTTCCGCCCATACCCGGGGGAGTGAGCATGCTCATGGGCGCAGCGTAATGCGGCCCCGTGACTATGCCTACTAAACGATCAATCCAGGGGGCCGGATGGGTGGGAATGCCCCCGAAAGGCTGAGCCGGGGGCTGCGCCGCGCCTCCGCGGGGCGTCCGGTCCGCCGGGGCGTACGGCGGGGTGTGCCGGTACGCCCGGTCGTGCGGCGGCGGTGTCAGTCGAGTTCGAGCACGCGGGCGTGCAGGACCTGCCGCTGCTGGAGGGCCGCGCGCACGGCGCGGTGCAGTCCGTCCTCGAGGTAGAGATCACCCTGCCACTTCACGACGTGCGCGAAGAGGTCGCCGTAGAACGTCGAGTCCTCGGCGAGGAGCGTCTCCAGATCCAGCTGGCCCTTGGTGGTCACGAGCTGATCGAGGCGGACCGGGCGCGGCGCGACGTCCGCCCACTCCCGGGTGCTTTCCCGGCCGTGGTCGGGATACGGCCGCCCGTTACCGATGCGCTTGAAGATCACACGGAAAGCCTACCGGGCGACCGGCGCCGGGCGCAGCCACGCGGCGCCGATGGGGTGGCGGAAGAATCGGTACGGAAGCGGACATGGCGGCGGGCACGCCGCGGGAGCAGGGCTCCCACGGCGTGCCCGCCGTGCGCTGTGTGCCGCGCGTTCCGTGCTGTGCGGTGTGTCGGTGTCCGGCTTCCCGGTTACTCCGTCACCTCGTGGCCGTGGTCCTCGTGCAGACCGCCGCCGCTGCCCGCGTCGCCCTCGGTCGGGACGAACTCGACCGGCTTGCGCAGCGAGCTGAGGTCGTGGGCATACGTGCCGACGCTGTGCGCGATGACGTCGATGTTCGCGTCGAACGCCGTCATGTCGATGTTGTTGATGTCGTCGCACTTGGCGTGGTAGCACGCGTCGTACGCGACCCCGGCCGTGCCGCCGAACTTCTCGGCCTGCCCGGCGGTCTTGATGCCCTCGGCGCCGGTGAAGGTGCCGCCGGAGGGGATGCCGACCGCGATGAACGGGCCGTAGTCGGAGCGGCCGGTGAAGTCGGTGCCCTCGTGCGGCCGGCCCTGCTTGTCCATGAACGTGTTGATGTCGCGCTCGATCTGGGCCGAGCCGGTGGGGCCGGCGGGAGCGCCGACGCCGTCGGAGTTGTCGCCGTCGTAGACGAACAGCCCGTAGTTCGGCGAGGCGATCATGTCGAAGTTCAGGTAGAGCTTGATCTCCTTGCGGTCCAGCTCGCTGAGCCGGTCCACGTAGTGCTCGGAGCCGAGCAGGCCGTTCTCCTCCGCCGACCACCAGGCGAAGCGCACCTTGTTGGCGGTCTTGTCCTTCTCCTTGGACTTGGCGAACTTCAGCGCGACGTCGAGCAGTCCGGCGGAGCCGGAGCCGTTGTCGTTGATGCCGGGGCCGGCGGTCACCGAGTCGAGGTGGGCGCCGAGCATCACGGTGTTGGCGGCGTTGCCCCGCTGCGTCTCCGCGATGACGTTGTTGGTGGAGCGGGTCTCGCGGAGCTGGCGGACCTCGAAGTTCACCTCGACCGGGCCGGCGCCCAGGTCGGCGGCGAGCTTCTCGCCGTCCGCCTTGCTGACGCCACCGGTCGGGATCTTGCCGAGCGCCGGGTCGCCGAGGGTGCCGGACAGGGCGCCGTCGGTGTTGTTGTAGATGATCGCGCCGATCGCGCCCGCCGCTGCGGCCTGGGCCTGCTTGTCGGCGAAGGTGCAGCCACCACGCTTGATCAGGGCGATCTTGCCGGTGAAGGCGCCGGTCGCGAAGTCCGTGGGCTCGCAGCCGGGCGTCGTGTCCTCGGCCGGGGCCGGCACGGCGGCCAGCTGTGCCTTGACGCCGCCGACCGGGGTCGAGGCGGTGTACGTCATCGCCTTGATCTCGACGGTGCGGGGCGCGGGGGAGACGACCGCGAGCTTCTCGGCCTGGGTCTCCGTGTAGACGAAGTCGAACTTCTGGTACTCGACCTGGTAACCGGCCTTCTTGAGCTGCTGGTACACGTACGCCGCGGAGGCGTCGTGCCCGAGCGAGCCGGCCGCGCGGTGACCGCCGGCCGAGTCGGCTATCTGCTGGAACTTCTGCAGGTGCTTGTAGGCGTCCTTGGCGGACGCCTCGCGGACCAGCTTCTTGGACAGCTTGGCGGCGTCCTTGGCGGCGCCGGCGCCCGCGTCGGGCGTCAGGCGGCCGGCCGAAGCGGGGGATGCGGAAGCCAGCAGGAGCGGGGTCGCGAGTGCGGCTGCGGCCAGGGTGGCCACGGCTCTGCGAGGGGATGCGGTCACAGAGGTCCTTCCCGGTGCGAACAGGGTTGAAGGGAAGCTAGCGATCTCCCCACCGTCTGTGAACAGATGTGCCGCAACTCACGCGATATTCCGTACGATTCATCGCGGAACCTGTCACTCCGTGGGTGAACTTTTCGATGCCTTACCGGATTTGGCCCGCTTCGTCGCTCCGGCTGCCTTCGCCGGTGCGGCCGCCTTGGCCGCGCGCTTGGCCTCCTGCTTGTACGAGCGGACCTTGGCGAGCGACTCCGGCCCGGTGATGTCGGCCGCCGAGCGGTACGACCCGGCCTCGCCGTACGGGCCGGCGGCTTCCCGCCACCCCTCGGGCCGCACGCCGTACTGCTTGCCCAGCAGCGCCAGGAAGATCTGCGCCTTCTGCTTGCCGAACCCGGGCAGCGCGAGGAGCCGGTCGAGCAGCTCCTTGCCGGTGGCGGCGTCCGTCCACACGGCGCTTGCGTCGCCCCCGTACTCCTCGACCAGGTACTGGCACAGCTGCTGCACCCGCTTGGCCATCGAGCCGGGGTAGCGGTGCACCGCCGGCTTGGCGGTCAGCAGGGCGACGAACTCCTCCGGGTCGTAGGCGGCGATCTCGTGCGCGTCGAGGTCGTCGCCGCCCAGGCGCCGGGCGATCGTGTACGGACCGGTGAACGCCCACTCCATCGGCACCTGCTGGTCGAGCAGCATCCCGACGAGGGCGGCGAGAGGGCTGCGGGCCAGCAGTGCGTCGGCCTCCGGCTGCTGGGCGAGGCGGATCGTGGTCGTCATGGCCCGATGATCGCGCCCCCGCGTGTCGCCCGCACGCGGGGTCCGGCTTCCGGGCGAGCGCCCCCGCGCCGCGCCTGCGGCTCCCGGCGGCGCCCCGGCCGGCCCGCGGGCCCGGCCCGCCGCCCGCTCCAGTGCCCGGCCCGCCGCCCGGCCGGGGTGCGGGCAGGCGCCCGGGCGCGTGCCCCGCCCGCCGCCCGGTCAGGCGCGGTAGTACGTGAGGAACATGTCGACGCCGCCCGTGATCAGCCGGTCCGTCAGGTCCTCGTCGAGGTCCGCCCCGTACTGCCCGAAGACCATGTGCGGGAAGACCAGCAGCGCGTACAGCTGGACGACCGCGGCCTCCAGGTCCGGCACGGTGAGCATGCCCCGCTCGGCCAGCGCGCGCAGCGCGTCCGCCACCGCGGGGTGGTGGCCCGCGGGGCCGTGGCCGCGCCATGCCTCACCGAGCTGGGGGAAGCGGTGGATCTCGGTCGCGACGAGCGTGCGCAGGGCGGCGACGTCCTGGTCGGCCCGTACCGCGTGCACCCAGGCGCGGGCGGCGGCCACGAAGGCGGCGCGCAGGTCGTCGGCGTCCTCGGCGTCGGCGAGGCGTGCCAGGGCGGCGGAGGAGTCGTCGTCGAGGGTCTCGTCGAGCGCGCCCGTGATGACGGCCGTGAACAGCGCTTCCTTGCTGCCGAAGTGGTTGTAGACGGTCACCTTGGAGACGCCCGCCTCGGCGGCGATGGCGTCCATGCCGACGCCGAAGCCCTCGCGGAGGAACAACGCGCGCGCCGCGTCGACGATGGCCTTCCGCTTGCGGGCCGCGCGGGGGCCGGCGGGGGGCTGCTTGTCCTCGGGCATGCGCCGAGGCTAGCACCGGAACTGAACGATTGAGTTCAATTGAACTGTACCGTACAGTTCAATTCATGACGCCTTCCTCCACCGGTCCCTCGCACCGGCCGCACCTGTCGCCACCGCATGGACCTCACCCGGCACGGACCGGACCCGAGCACGGACACGCGTACGGCCCCGGAGGGCACGCGGACCCGCAGCGGACCGGGGGCCCTCCGCCGCCCCCGCCCCACCCGCGCCGCTGGACCGCCCTCGCGCTGATCTGCACGGCCCAGTTCATGCTGATCCTCGACGTCACCGTCGTGAACGTCGCGCTCCCCGACATCGCCGCCGACCTGCGCCTGGACCGCACCACCCTGACCTGGGTGGTCACCGCGTACACGCTGTGCTTCGGCGGCCTCATGCTCCTCGGCGGGCGGTTCGCCGACGCGCTCGGCGCCCGCCGGACCCTCCTCGCCGGACTCGCACTGTTCACCGCCGCGTCCCTGGTCACGGGCCTCGCCGGCAGCGCGGCGGCACTGCTCGGCGGCCGCATCGCCCAGGGCGTCGGCGCGGCGCTCCTCTCCCCGGCCGCCCTGTCGCTCGTGACCACCGGCTTCCACGGCGCCGAGCGCAACCGGGCCCTCGGCGTGTGGGCCGCGATCGGTGGCTCCGGCGCGGCCGCCGGGGTGCTGCTCGGCGGTGCCCTGACCGAGGGCCCCGGCTGGCCGTGGGTCTTCCACGTCAACGTGCCGGTCGGCCTCGCCCTGCTCCTCGCCCTGCCCGCCGTCCTACCACCCCCTCCGCCCCGTTCGCCCCGTCAGCCTCGGCGCACCGCGCCGTCCGGCGGGCCGTCCGTCCGGTCATCCGGCGGAACGGACAGCGGACCGTCCGCGGTGAAGCCCGCCGGCCGGATCGCACGGCTGGACATCCCGGGCGCCCTGCTCGTCACCGCGGGCACCGGCGCGCTGATCTACGGCCTGGTCGAGGCGGGCGAGTCCGGCTGGGGCGCGGCCGCCACGCTGGGGCCGCTGCTCGGCGCGCTCGTGCTGTACGCGGCGTTCGCCGTGGTCGAGCGGACCGGCCGCGCGCCGCTGATGGACCTGCGCATGTTCGCGCGGCGCCCGGTGGTCGCGGGCGCGTTCCTGATGCTCCTCGCGACCGCGCTGCTGATCGGCTTCTTCTTCCTCGGCTCGGTCTACCTCCAGCACGTACGGGGGTTCGGCCCGCTGCGCACGGGGCTCGTCTTCCTGCCGGTCGCCGTCGCGACCGGGCTCGGCGCGCACCTCGGCTCGCGGCTCGTCGGACGGCTCGGGAGCCGGCCCACGGCCACCGGAGGGCTGCTGGTCGCCGCCGCCGGCTGCGTACCGCTGACGCGGCTCGCGGACGGGCCGAGCGTGTACGCGGTGCTGCTGCCCGGGCTGGCCGTCGCGTCGCTCGGCATCGGCGCGGTCTTCGTCACGGCCACGGCCACGGCCCTGGCCCTGGTCGGGCACGAGGAAGCCGGCCTGGCGTCGGGGGTCGTCAACACCTTCCACGAGGTGGGCGGTTCGGTGGGTGTCGCGGTCGTGTCGACCGTCGCCGCGGCGGGCATCGAGCGCGGCACGGCCGGGGGCTTCTCCACCGCGTTCACCGTCTGCGCGGTCGCGGGCGCGGCCGGCGCGGCCGTGGCCCTCGTCCTCGTACCGCGGGCGAAGCCGCACCTGTCCGGCCCGCACGCGCACTGAACCCGCGCCCGGAGGGCTTGACTTGGAGAGCGCTCCAGGAACGAGACTCCCCTGTGCCGCCCGCGACCGGCGGGCCGTACGAGGGGGACGACTCCGCATGCGCTACCGCACCATCGGCACCGATCCCGCCACCCGCCGCGAGGTGAGCGTCCTCGGCCTGGGCGCGATGCTCTTCGGCACGACGACGGACGAGGCGACGGCGGTCGCCCTCCTCGACCGGTACGTCGAGGCGGGCGGCACCTTCATCGACACGTCCGACAACTACGCGTTCTGGGTCCACGGCACCCAGGGCGGCGAGAGCGAGACCGTGCTCGGGCGCTGGCGGCGCAGCCGGGGCGTCGGCGACGAGATCACCATCGCCACCAAGCTCGGCGGCCGCCCGGCCGCCCCCGGCGGCGGCTTCGACGCCCCCCGGGACGGCCTGTCCGCCACGGCGGTCCGGGAGGCCGCCGAGCGCAGCCGGGAACGGCTCGGCACGGAGAAGCTCGACCTGCTGTACGCGCACATCGACGACCCCGCGGTTCCGCTCCAGGAGACGGTCGAGGCCTTCGCGGGCCTCGTCGCCGACGGCGCCGTCGGGCTCCTGGGCGCCTCCAACCACTGGGTGTGGAAGGTGGAGCGGGCCCGTGCGCTGGCCGCGGCGGCCGGGCTGCCCGGCTATGAGGTGCTGCAGTACCACCACACCTACCTGCGCCGCCGCACCGACGTACCGGGGCGGTGGTCGCCCGACGGCGACGTCGGTGTGACGGACGCTCAGCTGCTCGCCTACCTGCGCGCCGAGCCGGACCTGGCGCTGGTCGCCTACAGCCCGCTGCTGTCCGGCGGATACGTACGGGAGGACAGGCGGCGGGACCCGTCCCTGGAGCACGCGGGCACGCCGGCGCGGCTGGCGGCGCTGCGCGCGGTGGCCGCCGAGACCGGGGCGACGGTCAACCAGGTGGTGCTGGCCTGGATGATCGGCGCCGGAGTGCCGTCGATCCCGCTCGTCGGGGCGTCGTCGGTGGCGCAGCTGGACGAGAGCCTGGCGGCCACCGACCTGGAGCTGACGCCGGACCAGCGGTCCCGGCTGGACGCGGCGCACTGAGGCCCGCCCGCGCGCGGTGCCCTCCGGGGCGTACGGGTCACATGTCCTCGGCGCCGTCCATGATGGGCCGGATGACGACCGGGTAGTCCGGCGAGCCGGCGGGCACGGGGCACTGCGCGATGCGGGCGGCGATCGCGGTGACCCGGTCCAGGCTGCCGCAGTCGAGCACCCAGTAGCCGGCGAGCAGCACGTCGGTCTCGCCGTACGGGTTGTCGGTGATCACCGGCCGGCCGTCGTCTCCGGCGGTGACGAACCGGGTCCTGGCCGGTGCGGCGAGGCCCTGGCCGTCCACCATCTCGCCGGAGGTGGTGAGGTCGTCGTTGACCCGCTGCATGAACGCGTACATCGCCTGCACGTCGTCCTCGGTCCAGGCGGGGCTGCCGGCGGACGGCCTGCCGATCATCGCGTCGTAGTCGGCCTGTGTGCCCTGCACCATGACCAGGTACTTCATGACGTCGCTCCTCGGATGCGGTGACACCCCCTCCCGCCACTGTGACCCATCTCTATGACATGAGTCACAGAGAAAACACGGAAACTGTGGGCAACTGCGACCGATGCCCTTCTATGTCGGCTCCCGGGGCTCCGCGCCGCCCGGGCCGCCGGGGCAATAGCGCTTTCCCGTGCCTTTACCACGGTCATACGATCACGACCGCCGGTCGCGCTGCGTGAGCTCCACCCCGCCGCGACGGCTCCCATTCTTTCGGACCCAGAAAAGGGCTCTTGTGAAGATTCGCCGCACTCTCGCAACGGCGGTCGCCGCTGCCGTGACGACGCCCGCCGTGATGCTGTCCGTCACCCCCGCGTACGCCGACGCCAGGCCGGCGGCGTCGCAGAGCGATGTCTCCGCGGCCTCGAAGGCGCCGAAGGCTTCGATCGAGGAACTGGAGAAGGCCGCCGCCGCGGCGCAGAAGGCGTACGACGACGCCGTCGCCGCCGAGAAGGCCGCCTACACCGCCATGGACGCGGCGTTCTCCGACGAGGCGCCGCACGCCGTGGCCTCCAGGGCCGCGAAGAAGGCCGCCGCCGACGCCGCCGCCGCGACGACCGCGGCCGAGCAGGCGCTCACCGACGCCGAGGCGAAGCTGGCGGCCCTGCCGGCCGATGCCACGGAGGAGCAGAAGGCCGCCGCGCAGAAGGCCGTGGACGACGCGAAGGCGGCGCTCGGGACCGCGAAGGCCGCCCAGGCCGACGCCGACGCGAAGGCCGCGGCCGCCGCCACGGCCGCCGACGACGCCCGGATCGCCGCCGCCCGGAAGTACGAGCAGGCGAGGCTGGCCACCGCCGACGCCCTGAAGGCCAAGCAGGCCGCCGACAAGGCCCTCGCGGACGCGAAGGCGGAGGAGGGCGACGGGGACGAGGACGGCGACGAGGACGACGAGGACCCCTGGGAGGACTGCGTCGACGAGCCGCGGCTGACCTCCGTGGTGAAGGGCCTGCCGTCCGAGGTCGTCGCCGGCACGACGGTGAGCTTCTCGCTGCGCGTGTCCAACGGCACCGGCAAGACCCTGGACGACGTCTACCCGTTCGTCGCGGTCCACGCGGTGGACAAGTCGGGCGACAACCCGCTCGACGACCTGCTGAAGGTCCAGTGGTCCACGGCCGCCTCCCCGGCGTGGCAGGGCCTCGACGAGGTCGAGTACATCGACTCCCTCGGCGCGCTGAAGCCGGGCGCCCACGCGGACGTGAAGCTCCGCCTCTCGGTCGACGCCAAGGCCCCGGCCGGCGCGGGCGTGGCCTTCGTCGCGGGTGACTACCTCAACGAGGACGGCACCTGCGGCGGCAGCCCGGAGCTCCAGGAGTACACGTTCCGGATCGCGGCCGCGGGCACGAAGCCGGGCAAGGTCGAGGACGCCAAGCCGAGCGGCACCACGCCCCACACGCCGGGTACGGTCCCGCAGGGCACGGCCGGCCGGACGGTGACCGCGACGGGCACCCTCGCGAACACCGGTTCCTCCTCCGCCGTGCCGCAGATCGCCCTCGCGGGCGGTGTGGCGGTGGCGCTGGGCGCCGGCGCGATGATCGTCGTACGCCGCCGCAAGGCCGACGCGAACGGCTGAGCCGCCGCCGCCCGCGAGCGGCCCGGCGCCGCCGCGACAAGCTGACCCCCGGCGGGGGGCCGGGACCTCCCGGCCCCCCGCCGCTGCGTGCGGGCGCATCCGGTCCGGGCCGCTGCTGCGGTCCGGCCCTCTGGGCCGGCGGAGGATACGAGATCGAGTTCGTGAGGGGTTGCCCCCAACCCGCCTTCCGAGTGTTCGTACGGGGGCCCGGCGGAGGACGTAGGCATCCTGACCTGCGATGGAGCGTTCGGGGCCGATCCCGTCCGGACGGGGGCTGGGCGAAGGTGGATGAGACCAGAACTGAGACCGGGCCGCCGATCGGGCCCGATGCGGGACTGACGAAGTGCGACGAGTCGTACGTGAACTGCGCGGACCTTCACACGGTGGCGGAGTCGCGGTTGCGGCGGAAGCCGGGGCTGCTTGCTCCGGGCGGGCTGCGCCGTGTGGAGGACTCCGTTCGCTTGATCCCCGGGCTTCGGCGCCGACCTTGTGCGTGCGGCCTGACCTGCACAGGCATGGCGCCGTGGATGCGGGACAGCGTGGAGATGCGTTCGGCGTCACGCAGGTGACAGCAGGCTTCGAGGCAGGTCGGGCCGAGTGCGAGGTGGCTGAGGGTGCGGACTCGAGGCCTGAGACACGTCGAAGGGCCCCACCGCGAACGGTGGGGCCCTTCGACATCGTGCCCGGTGAGGCACTGGCGGAGGATACGAGATTCGAACTCGTGAGGGGTTGCCCCCAACACGCTTTCCAAGCGTGCGCCCTAGGCCTCTAGGCGAATCCTCCGCCGCAAACAATACAAGACGTTGAGGAGTGCTCGCGAACCCTCTTCCGGGGGCCCTCCCGGGGTGGACCGCCGGCCCGTGAAATCGGGTAGTCTGTCTGAAGCCCCTCACGTGGCGCTATCTGACTGAACTCCCCCAGGGCCGGAAGGCAGCAAGGGTAGGTCGGCTCTGGCGGGTGCGTGAGGGGCGCTTGCGTTCCCGGGCCGGGCGGCCTCCGCGGGCCGGGCCGGTTGTCGGCGGGGCCCGATATCGTCGTAAGGGTGTCGTCCCTTGCGCTGTACCGCCGCTATCGCCCCGAGTCCTTCGCCGAGGTCATCGGGCAGGAGCATGTCACCGACCCGCTGCAGCAGGCCCTGCGGAACAACCGGGTCAACCACGCGTACCTGTTCAGCGGGCCGCGCGGCTGCGGGAAGACGACCAGTGCGCGCATCCTCGCCCGCTGCCTGAACTGCGAGCAGGGCCCCACGCCCACGCCCTGCGGGGAGTGCCAGTCCTGCCGGGACCTCGCGCGGAACGGGCCGGGGTCGATCGACGTCATCGAGATCGACGCCGCCTCGCACGGAGGTGTGGACGACGCCCGTGACCTGCGCGAAAAGGCGTTCTTCGGCCCCGCGAGCAGCCGGTACAAGATCTACATCATCGACGAGGCGCACATGGTCACCTCGGCGGGCTTCAACGCCCTGCTGAAGGTGGTCGAGGAGCCGCCGGAGCACCTCAAGTTCATCTTCGCGACGACCGAGCCCGAGAAGGTCATCGGGACGATCCGCTCGCGGACGCACCACTACCCGTTCCGGCTGGTGCCGCCCGGGACCCTGCGGGACTACCTGGCCGAGGTGTGCGAGCGGGAGAAGATCCCCGTCGAGGACGGGGTGCTGCCGCTCGTCGTGCGCGCGGGCGCCGGGTCGGTGCGTGACTCGATGTCCGTCATGGACCAGCTCCTCGCCGGCGCGACCGAGGAGGGTGTGACATACGCCATGGCCACCGCCCTCCTCGGGTACACGGACGGCTCGCTGCTGGACGCGGTCGTGGACGCCTTCGCCTCCGGCGACGGCGCGGCGGCGTTCGAGGTCGTGGACCGGGTCGTCGAGGGCGGCAACGATCCACGGCGCTTCGTCGCCGACCTCCTGGAGCGGCTGCGCGACCTGGTGATCCTGGCCGCCGTTCCGGACGCCGCCGAGAAGGGGCTCATCGAAGGGCCCGCCGACGTCGTCGAGCGCATGCAGGCGCAGGCGTCCGTGTTCGGGGCCGCCGAGCTCAGCCGCGCCGCGGACATCGTGAACACCGGCCTGACCGAGATGCGCGGGGCGACGTCGCCGCGGCTCCAGCTGGAGCTGATCTGCGCGCGCGTGCTGCTGCCGGCCGCGTTCGCCGACGAGCGCTCGATGATGGCGCGCCTCGACCGGCTGGAGCGGGGCTCGGTCGTGCAGGGCGCCTCCTTCCAGGCGACCGGCCCGGGACCCGCCATGGGGTACGTGCCCGGTCCCGAGGCCCACGCGCAGATGCCGCCCGCGGCGCACGCCGCGCCGGTGCCCCCGGGAGGCGGACCCGCCGCCGCCCGCGCGGCGGTACGGGGCACGGGCGCCGAGGAACCGGCCGCCGTCCCCGCCGCCCCGGCCGCCTCACCTGCGCAGCCGCCCGCGCCCGCCGCGGCGCCGCCGCCCGCCACGGCCACCCCGTCCGCCGCGCCCCCCTCCGCACCCGCGCCCGCCGCTGCGGCCGAGGCCCGCCCGGGGGCGTGGCCCACCGCCGCGGCGCCCGGCTCCCCGGAGGGCGGCAGCCGGCCCGGCGCGTGGCCCACCGCGTCCGCGCCCGGTTCCCAGGGCGAGACCCGCCGCCCCGGCGGCTGGCCCACCGCCCAGACCCCCGGGTCCGGTCCCGCACCCGGGTCCGGTGCGGCAGCGGCGCCGGCCCCGGCGCCCCCGTCCCCGCCGGCGGCCGCTCCCCAGGCGACCGCGCCCGCACCCGGCATGGCCCAGGGCGCGGGCCAGGTGCGGAACATGTGGCCCGACATCCTGGAGGCGGTCAAGAACCGCCGCCGCTTCACCTGGATCCTGCTGAGCCAGAACGCGCAGGTGGCCGGGTTCGACGGCGCCACCCTCCAGCTCGGCTTCCTCAACGCCGGAGCGCGCGACAACTTCGCGAGCAGCGGCAGCGAGGAGGTGCTCAAGCAGGCACTCGCCGAGCAGTTCAACGTGAACTGGAAGATCGAGGCGATCATCGACCCCTCGGGCGGCTCCGCGCCCCCGCCGCCGTCCGGCGGCGGCTGGGGCGGCCGCCCGCCCCAGCAGCCCGCGCCCGCGCCGCAGGCCGCACCCCGCCCCGCACAGCAGGCCCCGCAGGCCCCGGCCGGCCCGGGACCCGGGGGCGTACCGCCGTCGGGCCAGGGGCCGGGCGCACCGGCCGAGGCGCGGCGGGCCGCCCCCGCCGCACCGCAGCCCGTGGCGCCCGAGGACGACATGCCGGAGGACGACGACCCCGACCTCGTCGACTCGGCGCTCTCCGGCCACGACCTGATCGTCCGCGAGCTCGGGGCGACCGTGGTGGAGGAATATACGAACGAGTAGGAGGGGCGTCCTCGGCATCCCGCACAAGGGGCACCCCTCCCCGCGGGCTACCCTGGCTGGCGTGAAGGTCCTCGTCATCGGCGGCGGCGCCCGCGAACACGCCCTGTGCCGCTCCCTCTCGCTCGATCCCGACGTCACCGCTCTGCACTGCGCGCCCGGCAACGCCGGAATCGCGGAGGTCGCCGAGCTCCACCAGGTCGACGCCCTCGACGGCGCGGCCGTGGCCCGGCTGGCCGCCGAGCTGGAGGCCGGCCTGGTCGTCGTCGGCCCGGAGGCGCCGCTCGTCGCCGGTGTCGCCGACGCCGTACGGGCGGCCGGCATCCCCTGCTTCGGCCCCTCCCGGGAGGCCGCACAGCTGGAGGGCTCCAAGGCGTTCGCCAAGGACGTGATGGCCGCCGCCGGTGTGCCCACGGCCCGCTCGTACGTCTGCACCACGCCCGAGGAGATCGACACGGCGCTCGACGCCTTCGGCGCTCCCTACGTCGTCAAGGACGACGGCCTGGCTGCGGGCAAGGGCGTCGTCGTCACCGAGGACATCGAGCAGGCCCGCGCGCACGCGCGTTCCTGCGACCGCGTGGTCATCGAGGAGTACCTGGACGGCCCCGAGGTCTCCCTCTTCGCGATCACCGACGGCACCACCGTCCTGCCGCTCACCCCCGCCCAGGACTTCAAGCGCGCCCTGGACGGCGACGAGGGCCCGAACACCGGCGGCATGGGCGCGTACTCGCCGCTGCCGTGGGCCGACCCCAAGCTGGTGGACGAGGTCATGGCGACCGTCCTGCAGCCCACCGTCGACGAACTGCGCCGCCGCGGTACGCCGTTCTCCGGTCTGCTGTACGCGGGCCTCGCGATCACCTCGCGCGGCGTGCGGGTCATCGAGTTCAACGCCCGCTTCGGCGACCCGGAGACGCAGGTCGTGCTCGCCCGCCTGCGGACCCCGCTCGCGGGCGTCCTGCTGAACGCCGCCAAGGGCACCCTGGACGCCGAGCCGCCGCTGAACTGGCGCGACGAGGCCGCCGTCACCGTGGTCGTCGCCGCCCACCACTACCCCGGTACGCCGCGCACGGGCGACGTGATCGAGGGCCTGGACGAGGTCGCGGCGCAGGACGCGCCGCACGCGTACGTGCTGCACGCCGGGACCCGGCGGGACGGCGACGCCGTCGTGAGCGCCGGTGGCCGCGTGCTGTCCGTCACCGCGACCGGGAAGGACCTCGCCGAGGCCCGGGAGCGGGCGTACGCGGCGGTCGGCCGCATCCGGCTGGCGGGCTCGCAGCACCGCACGGACATCGCCCGCAAGGCCGCCGCACCTGCGGCCGGGGAGTGAAACCCGGGAAGCCCTGAACCGTCTTCACCTTTGCCCAAAGCCATTCCATCGAGTGACGGCTGGGCCATCCGGATGACGCCTGCCGACGCCCCAACTAGGGTGCCGCGCAGGCGTTCCGGCACTTGGCCCACCGGCATTGCGGTGTCAGTGGCGGGTGCCACAGTGGGGGAGTGAGCAACGCCACCGCAGGGCAGTCCGCCGCAGGGCAGGAGGGGGTGACGTACGGCCATGTCCGATGCCGGAATGGGTGAGGAGCGGGGTGCGCGGGCCGCACGGGCCCGTGCGCTCGCGGTGCTGCGCATCCGCGGCAGGGCCGTGGCCGTCGCGCTGCTGCCGGTCGCCGTCGCCGTCGTGCTCTGGGCGGGACCGGTCACCGGGCACCTGCACGGAGGCGGCTGGGACGCCGCCCGCTGGCTGGTGACGTGCGTCGCCGTGCCGGTCCTCCTCGCCGCGGCCGCCGTCGCGACCGTGATCGCCCGGGCGCGTCCCGCGCTGAGCCCCACGGTGGAGATCGCCGAGGAGTCGGCGCCCGACCTGTACCGGCTGGTGGAGGACCTGGCGGTGCGACTGGACGTGCCGGTGCCGTCCGCGATAGCGCTGACGCCGGACTGCGACAGCTGGCTGGAGGACCGTACGCACCGGGCGCACCGCATACCCGGCGCCCACCGCCAGGGCACGGCACCCGTGCTCGTCATCGGTTCGCCCTTCCTGTGGTGGATGCGCGTGGGCGAGCTGCGCGCGGTGCTGGCACCGGTCGTCGCCGGCACGGGACCGTCGGCGCACCCGGACATAGCCGCCGCGCGCCGCTTCGTACGGGGCCTGGACGCCGCGGTCGCGGTGGCGGGCCGGCCGGGGCTCGATCCGGTACGGCGCCTGGGGGCGCGGGGCGTGGCGGCGGCCGCGCGGCTGCTGCTGCGGGGCTGCCAGGTCCACGTCGGGGAGATGGAGCGGGGCGTCGCGTCGGCCGCGTCGGAGCGTGCCCGGACGGTGGACTACGGGCTGCGGATCGTCGCGCAGGAGCAGGTCGGGCTCGCGTACGCGGGCTGGGACCGGTTGCTGACCCGGGTGGCGCTGCCCGCCTGGCGGATGGGCCGGTGGCCCTGCCGGCTGGACGCGGGCGTGGTCTCCGCGCTGACGGAGCTGTCGCGCCGCGACCGGCTCGCCGAGGGCTTCGCCTCCCGGCTGGGCGAGCGCCCGGCGTGCGACCTGCTGGAGGAGCCGGGGCTGGTCGACGAGGCCGCCTCGCTGCTGGCCGCCCGCCTCTTCCACGGCGGGCCGCCCGAGGTGGGCCCCGACTGGGCGCCGGTGGACTGGCAGCAGTACCCGGACGAGGTCGTCGACCGCAAGTGGCGTACCGAGGCCGCCCGCCTCCACCGGGCCCTCGACCGCCTGGGCGTCCGCAGCGGCGCCGCCGAACCCACGCTGTCCCGGGTCCTCGACCACCTGACCACCCCGGAGACGGCCGACCCCCTCGCGGCGGCGATCACCGCGACCCTCGCCGCCGAGGAGACCGCGCCGCCCCGCTCGGCACCGTGGCCGGATCTCGCCCCTGCCCCCCATCCGCCACAGACCTCCCCCGCCCCCGAAACCCCTGAGTCGCCCACCCCGGCGCGCCCGGACCCCACGGTGACCGCCCGGGCCGCGGTACCCGGCGTCGACCCGGCGACTGCACCGGCCGCGGTACCCGGCGTCGACCCCGCGACTGCCCCGGCCGGGCTGCACGCCGACCCGGCGAGTGCACGCCGCACCGACTCGGAGGCCGCCCCGGCCGGGCTGCACGCCGACCCGGCGAGTGCACGCCGCACCGACTCGGAGGCCGCCCCGGCCGGGCCGCACGCCGACCCGGCGAGTGCGGGCCGCACCGACTCCGCGGCCGTCTCGACGGACGGGAAGCCGGACGCGGGACCGACCCCGGGCACGGTCACCCCGGCGACCGCGGCCCCCCACGCGGCGCCCGCGGGTGCCGTGCCCCCCGGCCCCCCGCGGACGCCCGGCTCCGGGCCCGGTGCCGCGGCCCGTGGCCCCGTGGACGAGGCGCCCGCCCCAGGCCCCGCCGGCGGACCGGAATCGCGCCCCGAGGCGGCGGCACCGGCCCATGCACCCGCCCAATCGCCCGCACCCGCGCGAACGGCGCCGACGCCCGCTCCCGCGCCCGCTCCCGCGTCGGGCCAGACACCCGCCCACGCGCCAGGACCCGCTTTCACGCCCGCCCCGACGTCCGGCGGCACCACCGGCACCTCCGGTGCCCCCGCGGCGCCCGCCGCCGGGCACCCCGCCGAGATCGCGCTCGGCTGGGCCGGCGGCCCCCTGCCGCTGTTCCCGCTGCAGCCACCCCGCACCGGGCGCGACCTGCTCGTGGACCACGTCACGGCCATGGTCTGCTGCGCCGCCGTCGACACGGCCGGAGCCGCCCCCGGGCTGGACTGGCTCGACGGCCCCGCCCTGCTGGTCGGCGGCAAGCGGCGGGCGGACCTCGCCGGTCCGGTCCTCACGCTCATCGAGGACGCCGACCCGCAGCCGCTGCGCGACTGGCTCGCCGCCGTCGGCGTACGGCCCGAGAAGCCCGTCCGCCTCGGCTGACGGCATGCCGCCGGCCCCCGCCCGCAGTCGATACGACTGGAATATCGCATTCCGTTCTCGCCAAATAACGACGAACGGTGACGGAGTGCGTGCGTTATGTGATGTGCTGGGGAACGGCACTGAACACATCACGGGGGCGACGAGGGAGGGGCGCAGCATGGGGGCGGAACAGATTCGGCGATGGGAGTCGGGAGCGCTCGCCCACGCCGTGACCGACCCGTTCGGCCAGGGGCCGCTGCCCTGGCTGCGCGGCAGTGAGCAGTACTTCGGCGACACGGGCCAGGTCGTCCCCTGGTACGCCGACCCCGAACTCGCGCGCGGAGGCCACGGCGGCCCGCGCTCCGCCGACGACGTGCGCCGTCAGATCAAGGGCTTCGCCTCCACCGGCGCCGTCGCGCCCGGCGAGGCGATCGACTTCCACATCACCGTGGACCCGCCCCAGCAGTTCTCGGTCGACATCTATCGCATCGGGCACTACGCGGGCGACGGCGCGGCGAAGATCACCACGAGCCCGCGCCTCTCCGGCATCGTCCAGCCCCCGCCGCTCACCGCCGACCGCACCGTCTCGTGCCACCACTGGTGGCTGTCCTGGCGCCTCCAGGTGCCCTCGTACTGGTCGATCGGCGCGTACGTCGCCGTCCTGACCACCCTGGACGGCCACCGCTCCCACATCCCCTTCACGGTCCGCGACCACCACCCCGCCGACCTGCTGCTCCTGCTGCCGGACATCACCTGGCAGGCGTACAACCTGTACCCCGAGGACGGCCGGACCGGGGCCAGCCTCTACCACGCCTGGGACGAGGACGGCCGGCTGCTCGGCGAGGAGGACGCGGCGACGACCGTCTCCTTCGACCGCCCGTACGCCGGGGCCGGCCTGCCGCTCCACGTCGGCCACGCGTACGACTTCATCCGCTGGGCCGAGCGGTACGGCTACGACCTCGCCTACGCCGACGCCCGCGACCTGCACGCCGGGCGCATCGACCCGACCCGTTACCGGGGCCTGGTCTTCCCCGGGCACGACGAGTACTGGTCCGTCCCCATGCGCCGTACCGTCGAGGCGGCCCGCGACCAGGGCACCTCGCTCGTCTTCCTCTCCGCCAACACCATGTACTGGCAGGTGGAGCTCGGGCCCTCGCCCTCCGGCGTCCCCGACCGCCTCCTCACCTGCCGAAAACGCCGCGGTCCGGGCAAACCGGCCCTGTGGCGCGAGATCGACCGCCCCGAGCAGCAGCTGCTCGGCATCCAGTACGCGGGCCGCGTGCCCGAACCGCACCCCCTGGTCGTCCGCAACGCCGAGCACTGGCTGTGGGACGCCACCGGCGCCGGCGAGGGCGACGAACTGCCGGGCATGGTCGCCGGCGAGGCCGACCGCTACTTCCCCCGCACGGCCCTCCCGCAGCACCAGCACCGCATCCTTCTGGCCCACTCCCCCTACCGGGACACCGAGGGCTCCCGCCGCCACCAGGAGACCTCCCTCTACCGCGCCCCCTCCGGCGCCCTCGTCTTCGCCTCCGGCACCTTCGCCTGGTCCCCGGCCCTCGACCGCCCGGGTCACGTCGACCTCCGCATCCAGCGGGCGACGGCGAACCTCCTGGACCGCATCTGCAAACGCGACTGACGCGCCCGATGAGCGCCGGTCCCCGGAGCCCGGCGTGACGGTGGTGGCCGGCCGCGCCGCCCCGGGTGGCCGCACCGGCGCCTACCGGGGCGCTGACCTGCGCGCACACTGGATCCCGGGATAGGACACAATCAGCACTGTCCTTGTACGGAACCACGGGGAGGAACCGTGTCCGGATTCGTCGAAAAGCCCGAGCCAGTCGAGGTCCCGGGGCTGGTGCACCTGCACACCGGCAAGGTGCGCGACCTGTACCGGAACGAGGCGGGCGACCTCGTCATGGTCGCCAGCGACCGCATCTCCGCCTACGACTGGGTGCTCCCCTCCGAGATTCCGGACAAGGGCCGGGTCCTCACGCAGCTGTCGCTGTGGTGGTTCGACCAGCTCGCCGACCTGATCCCGAACCACGTGCTCTCCACCGACCTGCCCGCCGGCGCCCCGGCCGACTGGGCCGGCCGCACGCTGGTGTGCAGGTCGCTGAGCATGATCCCGGTCGAGTGCGTGGCCCGCGGCTACCTCACCGGTTCCGGCCTCGCCGAGTACGACGAGAGCCGTACCGTCTGCGGCCTCGCGCTCCCCGAGGGGCTCACCGACGGCTCCGAGCTGCCCGCGCCGATCTTCACCCCCGCCACCAAGGCGGCCGTCGGCGAGCACGACGAGAACGTGTCGTACGAGGAGGTCGCCCGCCAGGTGGGCGCCGAGACCGCCGCGCAGCTGCGGCAGTCGACCCTCGCGATCTACTCCCGCGCCCGCGACATCGCCCGCGACCGGGGGATCATCCTCGCCGACACCAAGTTCGAGTTCGGCCACGGCGGCGACGGGCTGGTCCTCGCGGACGAGGTGCTGACCCCGGACTCCTCGCGCTTCTGGCCCGCCGACAGCTGGGAGCCGGGCCGCGCGCAGCCGTCGTACGACAAGCAGTACGTACGGGACTGGCTGACGTCCCCGGCCTCCGGCTGGGACCGCGCCGGCGAGCAGCCGCCCCCCGCGCTGCCGCTGGAGGTCGTGGAGGCGACGCGCGCCAAGTACATCGAGGCGTACGAGCGGCTGACCGGGACGAGCTGGGCATGACGACGCGAAAGCCCCCGGCCGACCGGCCGGGGGCTTTCATCTGAGCGGACGACGAGGCTCGAACTCGCGACCTCAACCTTGGCAAGGTTGCGCTCTACCAACTGAGCTACGTCCGCCTGCGCTGTTGCGCGGTATCACTATACCCAACCTCGCTCGCGTGCGAGACGCACTGCCGTATGACGGTTCTCGGCACCGAGTTTCGTGGCGGCGGAGGAGAGGTAGTTCCGGACCGTCCCCGGGGACAGAGACGCGCGCTCGGCGATCTCCGCGACCGGTGCCCCGTCCGCCGCGAGCTCCAGCACCTCCGCCTCCCGGGCGGTCAGCGGCGAGTCCCCGGCGGAGATCGCGTCGGCCGCCAACTCCGGGTCCACGTAGCGGTGTCCGGCGTGGACGGTACGGATGATCTCGGCGAGCTGCTGGGCGCTGACGGTCTTCGGCACGAAGCCCCGCACCCCGGCCGCGAGCGCCCTCTTCAGGTGGCCCGGGCGGCCGTGACTGGTCACGATCATGGTCCGGCACTCGGGCAGCTCGGCCCGCAGCACTGTGGCGACCTTCACACCGTCGGCGCCCGGCATCTGCAGGTCCAGCACCGCCACATCGGGCCGGTGGGCCCGTGCCATGGCGAGCGCCTCGGTCCCGGACCCCGCTTCGGCCACGACCTCCAGGTCATCCTCCAGGCCCAGCAGCGCCGCGAGGGCGCCCCGGATCAGGTGCTCGTCGTCCGCGAGCAGCACACGCACGGGTGTCACCACGCCCTTCCCACCACTCCGGCACCGCGTTCCCCGGCGTCCGCGGACCGCTCATCCCGTTCCCGTTCCCGTTCCTGTTCCCGCCCGGCGCCCGCACCCGTACCCGTGCCGGCACCCGCGCCCGCCGCGCACCGCGTCACGCCGGCTTCCGCGGCCGGCGCGGCTCCGGTGGGCACGGCTCCGGCCGGTGCGGCCCGGGTGGGCTCGGCGCCCGCCGGACCGCTCCCCGATCCGCTCCCCGATCCGCCGGCCGATCCGCCGGCCGATACGGAAGCCGAGCCGCCGGCCGACCCGCCCAGCGGCACCCGGGCCGTCACCCGGAACCGGGCGCCGGGCAGGCGCGCGGCCTCCAGCGTCCCGTCCAGCGCGGCGAGCCGCTCCCGCAGCCCGGTGAGACCGGTGCCGCCGGACCCCGGCGCCCCCGGGGCGGCCGCCGGGCCGCCGGACGCTCCCGCGGCCTGCCCGACCCCGTCGTTCTCGACCACCAGCACCGCGCGCCCGTCCTGCGCGCCCACCGACACCGTGCAGCGGCGCGCGTCCCCGTGCCGCAGCACATTGGTCGTGGCCTCCCGCACCACCCAGGCGAGCGCGGACTGCACGGGGGCCGGCAGGGCGACGTCCGCGGTCGCGACGTCGCACGCGATCCCGGCCGCGGCCAGCACCCCGCGCGCGCCCTCCAGCTCCGTGTGCAGGTCGGCCTCGCGGTAGCCGCGCACCACCTCGCGCACCTCCCGCTGGGAGTCCTGCGCGAGCCGCTGCACCTCGGCCATCTGCTCCACCGCCCGCTCGGCCAGGCCCCGCCGTGCCAGCTGCACCGCCAGCTCGCTCTTCAGCGCGATCACCGACAGGTTGCGGCCCATCACGTCGTGCAGGTCGCGCCCGAAGCGCAGCCGCTCCTCCGCGACGGCGAGCCGCGCCTGGAGCTCCCGCGCGGCGTCGAGCTCCCACACGGAGCGCAGCAGCCAGCCCGAGAAGCCACTGGTGAACGCGAGCAGCAGCCCGGCGATCACCACCCCGACCGAGAAGCCGATGAGCTCCTCGACCGGCAGCCCGAGCGCGAGGCACACCAGCGCGGTGCCGACCGTCGAGCCGAGCACCAGCCAGAGCATGTGCCGGACCTTGGCCAGGGCGAGCACCAGCCCGCCGATCCCGAAGCCGACCATCCCCGTGACCATGATCGCGGCGGTCCCCGCGTCGGCGAGCGCCCCCGACCGGCGCAGGGCCAGCGCGCCCGCGGCGAGCACGCACGACGCCACCGCGTGCGCGGCCATCAGCCGGTGCGGGCGCCCGCGGCGGCCCACGGTCCAGTCCAGGGCGCGGGACGCCAGCACGCCACCCAGTACGGCATGGGCGCACACCAGCAGGAACAGCCATCCGCCGAGCGGGTTCGGCGACCCGCCGAGCACACCGAGCCCGATGTAGAGGACCTCGATCACCGCGAAGGTGTGGTACGACCAACGGGTGTAGAGCTCCACCTTCTCCGGGTTGCTGCGCCGGCTCCACCACCCCGTCAGTTTCATGTCCTCGCCCCCCTCAGCGCCGCGGCTCCCACCGGAACCACCGCCGCACAGCAAACACCGAGATCAGGATCCAGGCCAGCGCGGTCACCGCGGCGCCCGCCAGGTCCCCGGCCGTCGTGTCCCCGGCACCGAGCCATCCGGCCCGTACGAGCGTCATCACGCCGGTGAGCGGCAGCAGTTCGCACACGGAGGCCATCTCGTCGGGGAACGCCTCCAGCGGCAGGAAGAGCCCGGAGCCGATCGACGAGACGACGAACAGCGGCATGGTGGTGATCTGGGCGCTCTCGACCGTCCTCGTGAGCGCCGCGGTCGCCGCGGCGAGCACCGCCAGCAGCACCAGCCCCAGCAGGGCGCCCAGCACGAGCAGTTCGGGCCGCTCCGGCGTCCGTACGCCGAGGAAGGCGACCCCGGCGGCCACCATCAGCACGCACTGCGCCAGCCCGAGCACGGCTGCCGGCAGCGCGGTCCCGGCCAGGATCTCCGGGTCCGACGCCTCCCCCGTGCGCAGCCGCTTGAGCACCAGCTCCTCGCGGCGCGCGACGTACGCGGACACGAGGTTCAGATAGACCACGAGCAGCAGGGCCATCACCACGCCCCCGGTCAGCGACGCCTCGACCGCGCTCATCCCGGTCTCCTCCAGCCCGACCTGGTCGAGCGAGGACCGCATGAAGCCGACCATCAGCAGCGGCATCAGCAGCGCCACGCAGAGCGCGTAGCGGTTCCGTACGAGGAGGGTCAGTTCGGCGCGCCCCAGCGCGCCCATGCGTTCCGCCCTGGCCGTCATGTCACACCCCTGCCGTTTCGGTCTGTGCGATGTCGAGGAAGGCTTCTTCGAGCGAGGCCGAGCGGGCGTCGAGCCCTTCCAGGCGTACGCCGGTCTCCCGCGCCCACAGCAGGAGTTCGCCGAGCGCGTCCTGGAGTTCGTGGGTGCGTATCTCGACGCGGCGTCCGGTGGCGGCGGCCCGCAGGGACAGCGGCAGCCGTGCCGCGGGTACGCCCTCGGGGAGGACGAAGCGGATGCGGGCGGGCCGCGAGGCGGTGACCTCCGCCGGGGTCCCGGCCGTCACGATCCGCCCCCGGTGCATGATGGCCAGCCGGTCGGCGAGGGCCTCGGCCTCCTCCAGGTAATGGGTGGTCAGCAGGACGGTCGTGCCGTCCTCGCGCAGCGCCCGCACCAACTCCCAGGTGTCGCGGCGCCCTTCGGCGTCGAGTCCGGTCGTCGGCTCGTCCAGGAAGAGCACCTGGGGCCGTCCGAGCAGGGCCAGTGCCAGGTCGAGCCGCCGCCGCTCGCCGCCCGACAGCTGCTTGACGCGGACGCGGGCGCGGGCGGTCAGCCCCACCATCTCCAGGGCCTCGCCGGCCGGGCGGGGCCGGCTGGTGCAGCCGGACCACATGCGGACGGTCTCGGCGACCGTGAGGTCGGAGGGGAAGCCGCCCTCCTGGAGCATCACGCCGATCCGGGGGCGTACGGCGGCCCGCTCGCGGTACGGGTCGTGGCCGAGCACCCGCACCCGGCCGCCGCTCGGCGCGGCCAGGCCCTCCAGCAGTTCGACGGTGGAGGTCTTGCCGGCGCCGTTGGTGCCGAGCAGGGCGAACACCTCGCCGTGGGCCGCGGCGAAGGAGATCCCGCCCACGGCTTCGAACCCCCCGGTGTACCGGCGCCGGAGGTCCTCGGCCTCGATCACGTGCACATCACTGGTCATGTCTCCAGGCTTCCGCCGCCCGGCCCGCGGGGGCAGGCCGCGCTGTCACCGGTCCGCGATGACAAATGTCATCGGGCCGTAGCGGCGGCCGGGCGAAAGGACCCGGGAACGCCGAAGGCCCCGGTCGTGATGACCGGGGCCTTCGTACTCTGAGCGGACGACGAGATTCGAACTCGCGACCCTCACCTTGGCAAGGTGATGCTCTACCAACTGAGCCACGTCCGCAGTGCTGCCGACCGTCAGCCTCTCATCAAGAGGGGCCACCGGGCGGTGCGAACACCACTGTACCTGATGCACCGGAGTGCTCGGTAAGCGATGTGGAGCGGGTGACAGGAATCGCACACTGCGCCTTCCCCCTGGAAGGGGGATGTTCTACTACTGAACTACACCCGCACGCTCCGTGAGGTGGGGCCTTCCGGCCTCGCCCCTCGGCGTGATCCAGACTCTAGCCGATCACCCGGGGGGCAGCGCAACTCGGTGGGACGGGCCCCCGTCGCGGGGCCCGGTCCGCCCGCTCAACTCGCCTCGCGGAAGGCCTCGTACACGTGCTTGGGGATCCGCCCGCGGGCCGGCACGTCCATCTTGTTGGACTGGGCCCAGGCGCGGACGGCCGCCGGATCGGGTTCGAGGGCGGTGTGCTTGTACGGGCCGCGCGGCGCCCGGGGCTTGCCGGCGCCGCCCGCGGCGGTGCCGCCGGAGCGCTTGCGCCCGGCCGCCACGTAGGGCGCGAGGGCCTTGCGCAGTTTCTTTGCGTTGGCGGGATTGAGGTCGATCTCGTACGTCTTACCGTCGAGGCCGAACATGACCGTTTCCGCCGCTTCCCCTCCGTCGATGTCGTCGAAGAGCGTGACCACTACGCGCTGCGCCACGGATATCGGTCCTTTCCCGCGGTGTGCCGCCCTGACGTGCGGCGACACCGATTTTAGGGCTGTTGAGAGGCAATGTCGCTTTCCTCTGCATTCCTTTGTACAGCGAAAGGCGTCACATTGTGAAGCCCAGCCAATTGCATCAGCGTGTCCGCTGCAATGCCGGTGGTGTTTCTTTTCCGGCTCTTTTCCTCGTCGTTCCCGGCGTGTTCCGCATGGTCGACTGTCGGCCACTTGTAGGGACCTCCAGATGTCTACTCGCGTAGAATTTGGAGACAGGTACGCTGAGGGAACCGCCCACGCAACACACCACCGGGAGTGCCAGTGGCACGCGTCGTAGTCGACGTCATGCTCAAGCCGGAGATCCTCGACCCGCAGGGACAGGCGGTGCAGCGTGCACTGCCCCGCCTCGGATTCGAGGGGATCGCGGACGTCCGTCAGGGAAAGCGCTTCGAGCTCGATGTGGAGGGGCCGGTCGATGACGCCGCCCTCGCCCGCATCCACGAGATGGCCGAAACCTTCCTCGCCAACACCGTCATCGAGGACTTCGTCGTAAAGGTGGAAGAGGCGTGACCGCTCGTATCGGAGTCGTCACCTTCCCCGGCACGCTGGACGACCGGGACGCCCTGCGCGCCGCCCGGCTGGCGGGCGCCGAGCCCGTTTCGCTCTGGCACCGCGACAAGGACCTGAAGCAGGTCGACGCGGTCGTTCTCGCGGGCGGCTTCAGTTACGGCGATTACCTGCGCGCCGGAGCCATCTCCCGCTTCTCCCCGGTGATGGAGACGATCATCGAGCAGGCGAAGGCCGGCATGCCGGTCCTCGGCATCTGCAACGGCTTCCAGATCCTCACCGAGGCCCATCTGCTGCCCGGCGCGATGCTGCAGAACGACCACCTGCACTTCATCTGCCGCGACCAGAAGCTGCGGGTGGAGAACGCCGGCACCGCCTGGACCGCCGACTACGAGCAGGGCCAGGAGATCTCCGTCCCGCTCAAGAACATGGACGGGCGGTACGTCGCCGACGAGCGCGTGCTCGACGAGCTGGAGGCCGAGGGCCGGGTCGCGTTCCGGTACGTCGGCTACAACCCCAACGGCTCGCTGCGGGACATCGCCGGCATCACCAACGCCGCCGGCAATGTCGTCGGCCTCATGCCGCACCCCGAGCACGCCGTCGAGCCGCTGGTCGGTACCGGCCGCACCGACGGCCTCGGTTTCTTCACCTCGATCCTCAAGAAGTTGGTCAGCGCATGACTCTCGACACCGTCAAGCACGCGGGCGAGACGCCGGACGTCGAGCAGCCGTGGGCCGAGCTGGGCCTGAAGCAGGACGAGTACGAGCGCATCCGCGAGATCCTGGGCCGCCGCCCGACCGGCGCCGAGCTCGCCATGTACTCCGTCATGTGGTCCGAGCACTGCTCGTACAAGAGCAGCAAGGTCCACCTGAAGCAGTTCGGCGAGAAGGCCCCCGAGAACGACGCCCTGCTCGTCGGCATCGGCGAGAACGCCGGCGTGGTCGACGTCGGCCAGGGGTACGCGGTCACCTTCAAGGTCGAGTCGCACAACCACCCCAGCTACATCGAGCCCTACCAGGGCGCGGCCACCGGCGTCGGCGGCATCGTCCGCGACATCCTCGCCATGGGCGCCCGCCCGGTCGCCGTGGTCGACCCGCTGCGCTTCGGCGCGGCCGACCACCCCGACACCAAGCGGGTCCTGCCCGGCGTGGTCGCGGGCATCGGCGGCTACGGCAACTGCCTGGGCCTGCCCAACATCGGCGGCGAGGTCGTCTTCGACTCCTGCTACCAGGGCAACCCGCTGGTCAACGCCGGCTGCATCGGCGTGATGAAGCACGAGGACATCCACCTCGCCAAGGCGTCCGGCCCCGGCAACAAGGTGATCCTGTACGGCGCCCGCACCGGTGGCGACGGCATCGGCGGCGTGTCCGTGCTGGCCTCGGAGACCTTCGACGACACGAAGCCCACCAAGCGCCCCGCCGTGCAGGTCGGCGACCCGTTCCAGGAGAAGCTGCTGATCGAGTGCACCCTTGAGATCTTCAAGGAGAAGCTCGTCGCGGGCATCCAGGACCTCGGTGGCGCGGGCCTGTCCTGCGCGACCAGCGAGCTCGCCTCCGCCGGCACCGGCGGCATGCGCGTGGAGCTGGACACCGTGCCGCTGCGCGACTCCTCCCTCTCGCCGGAGGAGATCCTCATGAGCGAGTCGCAGGAGCGGATGTGCGCGATCGTCGAGCCGCAGCACGTCGACCGCTTCATGGAGATCTGCGAGAAGTGGGACGTCATCGCCACCGTCATCGGTGAGGTGACGGACGGCGAGCGGCTGGAGATCTTCTGGCACGGCGAGCAGATCGTGGACGTGCCGCCGCGCACCGTCGCGCACGAGGGCCCGGTTTACCACCGGCCGTTCGAGCGCCCGGAGTGGCAGGACGCGCTCCAGGCCGACGACGCCGGCAAGCTGCCCCGGCCGTCCTCCGGTGACGAGCTGCGCGAGCAGGTCCTCCGGCTGGTCACGCACCCCAATCAGGCCTCCAAGGCGTGGATCACGGACCAGTACGACCGGTTCGTGCAGGGCAACACCGTCCTCGCCCAGCCCGAGGACTCCGGCATGATCCGGATCGACGAGAAGACCAACCTCGGCGTGGCCATCGCGACGGACGGCAACGGCCGGTACGCGAAGCTCGACCCGTACACGGGCGCGCAGCTCGCGCTGGCGGAGTCGTACCGCAATGTCGCCGCCTCCGGCGCCAGGCCGCTGGCGATCTCCGACTGCCTGAACTTCGGTTCGCCCGAGGACCCGGCGGTCATGTGGCAGTTCGCCGAGGCCACGCGCGGCCTGGCGGACGGCTGCCTGAAGCTGGGGACCCCGGTCACCGGTGGCAACGTGTCGCTGTACAACCAGACGGGCGAGGTGGCGATCCACCCGACGCCGGTCGTCGCCGTCCTCGGCGTGATCGACGACGTGACCCGCCGTACGCCGATCGCCTTCGCGGAAGAGGGCCAGCTCCTCTACCTGCTGGGCGACACGCGTGAGGAGTTCGGCGGCTCTGCCTGGTCCGAGGTGGTCCACGGGCACCTCGGCGGTCTGCCCCCGCAGGTCGACCTGGACCGCGAGAAGCTGCTCGGCGAGATCCTGATCGCCGGCTCCCGCGACGGCATGATCGACGCGGCGCACGACCTGTCGGACGGCGGTCTCGTCCAGGCGGTCGTCGAGTCCTGCCTGCGCGGCGGGAAGGGCGCGCGCCTGATCGTCCCGGACGGCCTGGACGCCTTCACGTTCCTCTTCAGCGAGTCGGCCGGCCGCGCGGTCGTGTCCGTCCCGCGCAGCGAGGAGCTCCGCTTCACCGACATGTGCGGTGCCCGTGGCCTGCCCGCGACCCGCATCGGTGTCGTGGACGGCGACGAGATCGACGTCCAGGGCGAGTTCAGCATCCCGCTGAGCGAGCTGCGCACGGCGCACGAGGCGACGATTCCGGGCCTGCTGGCCTGACGCACCTCCCGACGCCCCCGTCCGGACCCACACGGTCCGGGCGGGGGCTTCGTCGTTCCCCGGAACTTTCCGCACCGGGTCCTCCCCGCACCGGAGCGCTTGCACGCTATTACGTAATTACGTATTCTCTAGCTCCATGGAGCTGGAGGAGCGCGTGCGGGAGCTGGAACGGCGCATGGCGGCGCTGGAGGCCGGGGGCCGGGACGTCCCGCCCGCCGGCGAAGGCGACTTCTGGGCGCTGGAGGGCCTCAAGGCGCGGCTCGCCGAGGCCGGGGCGGCGGACGGCGGCGTCCTGTTCACCGGAGCCGTACGCCTGCCCACGGGCGAGCGGTACGAGTGGCAGTACGGCGTCCCCACCGAGCGGCAGTTCGCCGACGACTGGTCCGAGGCCGCGGAGTCCTTCGCGGCGCTCGGGCACCCCGTCCGCCTGCGGCTCCTGCGCGAGATCGCCGGCGGCCGGCGCACCGCCGCCGAGCTGGCCGCGCTGGAGGAGATCGGCACGACCGGCCAGATCTACCACCACCTGCGCCAACTGACCGGCGCCGGCTGGCTCCACACCGCGGGGCGCGGCCGCTACGAGGTCCCGCCGGGGCGCGTGGTGCCGCTGCTCGCGGCGCTGGCCGCGGCCCGGCAACCCTAGGCCGCCGCCCGCAGCACCCGTACACACATCCAGGGGGAACGACCATGTCCGTCCGCACGTTTGCCGCGCTTCTCGTGCGGCTGCTCTGGCTCGTCTTCGTCGTCCAGGCCCTCGCCTCGCCGCTCGTCGACCTGCCCTACCCGTACTGGGCCGGCTGGCTGCCCCTGGTGGCCGCCGTCTCCCTCCGCGTGGTCCTCCACCGCACCGAGCACCGCGGCATCATGGCCGCGGCCCCGGAGGCGGTGGAGGTGGGCCCGCCCGTGAGCGGCACCTGGACCGCGCAGAACAGCCCGGCGGACAAGGCGCCGAGCCACGGGACGCACGCGCTCGGCCAGACGTACGCCATCGACATCGTGGCCGAGTCCGAGGAGCGGCCCCGCCCGCGAGGCGTCCTGCTGTGGCCGCCCGCCCGCCCCGCCGCGGCCTTCCCCGCCTTCGGCGCACCCCTGCTCGCGGTCGCCGACGGGACGGTCGTGCGCGCCGAGGACGGCCAGCGCGACCACCTCAGCCGCACCTCCCTGCCCGGCCTGCTCTACCTGGTGGTCGTCGAGGGCGTGTTCCGCTCGCTGGGCGGCTGGCGCCGGATCACGGGCAACCACCTCGTGCTGGACCTCGGCGGCGGTACGTACGCGCTCTACGCCCACCTCCGGCGCGGTTCGCTGGCCGTCCGCCCGGGGGACCGGGTCGTGGCCGGGCAGCCGGTCGCCCGCTGCGGGAACTCCGGCAACTCCACCGAGCCGCACCTGCACTTCCAGCTGATGGACGGCCCGGACCCGGCGGTGGCGCGGGGCGTGCCGTTCACCTGGCGGGGGGTCGGCGTCCCGGCGGGCGGCGAGACGTTCACGGCGCAGACGCCCGCCGCCGGACCGGTCGGCGGGGCGGCACCGGCCGGTGCGGAGTCTTCCTAAGCCTGGCCCCAGAAGGCGTCCGCCTCGTCGATGTCCTCGACGCACTCGTCGATGTCGGAGATCTTCCCGCCCACGATCGTGAAGAACAGCCCGCCCCGCATCTCGATGCCGCGGTCGCCGCGTTCGGCGAACCACTTGTGGGAGGTCATGGCGTGCCCGCGGCCGTCCACCGAGACGTGGTGGAGGTCGACGCGCAGGGAGCCGCCGGTCAGCCGGAAGAGCTCGCCGAACAGGGCGAGGACGTTGTCACGGCCCTTGTAGTGGCCGGAGATCCGGCTCGATCCCGGCGCGTGGTAGACGCAGTCCGACACCATCAGGGAGCCCAGGGCTTCCATGTCGCCCTTGGCGAAGGCGTCGTACCCCCGGCGGACCAGGGCGCTGTCCGGGTGCTGGCTCATGGTCTTTCCCGCCTTTCGTACCCGTCGTCTGCCGCCCTCTTCCATCGTCCTCCCGGACCCCGTTCCCTGCCATGCGGTGGGGGGCTACCCTTCGGTCCATGCCACCGGCCAGGAAGCGCACCCGGAAGTACGACCCCGTGAAGACCCGCGCCGCCGTGCTCGCCCAGTTCGGGCACGCCCGGGAGGCGGTCCTGGCCCTGACGCCCGAGCAGCTGGCGCTGCCGACCCGGCTCGGGGAGTGGACGGTCCGGGAACTGGCGGCCCACATCACCATGGCGCTGCGCTCCGTCATCCGCGGCGTGGCCGCCCCGGAGCCCGCCTCCCGGGACCTGGAGCTGCTCGACTGGCCGCTCGCGACCCGGAAGTACGCCGGGGACGTCGACCACGACACCCGCGAGATCGCCGAGGCGGACGCGGAGGACCTGCCGGCGCTCGCCGCGCTGTACGAGGAGACCGGGCGGGCACTGGCCGACGCCCTGGAGTCGGCCTCCGACGACCGGCTGATCACCACCCGCTTCGGCGGCGCCCGGCTCGGGGACTTCCTGGTGACCCGCACGGTCGAACTGGTCGTCCACACCGACGACCTGCACCACGCGACCGGGCTCGCCGTCCCGTACGACCGGCAGGCGCTGGCCGCCTGCACGCGGCTGCTCGCCGACGCCCTCGCGGTGAAGGCGCCGGGCGGTTCGGTGGAGGTCCGGGTGCCGCCGTACGCGGTCGTGCAGTGCGTCGAGGGGCCCCGGCACACCCGCGGCACCCCGCCGAACGTCGTCGAGACCGACCCGCTGACCTGGATCCGCCTCGCCACGGGCCGTACGTCCTGGCAGGACGCGCTCGCCACGGCCGCGGTCTCCGCCGGCGGCGAGCGCGCGGACCTGTCGACCCTGCTGCCCGTCCTGGGCTGACCGGGGAAGCACCGAGGGAACCGAGCCCCGGGACGAGCCGTCTCATGGGCATGCCGACCATGCACAAGCACCACCTGACCGCGTCCGCCGCTCTCGTGGCGTTCCTCGCCCTCTCCGCCTGCGGCACCAGCCCGGGGCCCGGCGCGGGCGACGGCGGCACCGTACGTCCGGACCTGCCGGTCGCCGGAGTCCGCTGGAGCGTGGACAGCGTCACCGTCGACGGCAAGAAGACCGCGGCACCGGCCGACGCGCACCTGTCGATCGACAGCAAGGGGCGGGCCGGGGGCAACCTCGGCTGCAACCACTTCGGCGCCGACACGACCGTCGAGGGCGACACCATCACCTTCGGCCGGGCCGTGACGACGGAGATGGCCTGCGAGAAGCCGGTCCAGAGCTTCGAGAACGCCCTGAAGGACGCCCTGAAGGGCAAGGTCCGGGCCGAGCTCGCGGACGGCACGCTCACGCTCACGACCGCCGACGGCGACTCCGTACGGCTCACCGAACGGCCCGACGCGCCCCTGGTGGGCACGAAGTGGACGGTCGAGTCGCTCATCTCGGACCGGACGGCCTCGTCGCTGCCCGCCGCGGCGCAGGGCAAGGCGTACGTCGTCTTCGGCAAGGACGGTTCGGCCCGCGGCAACCTCGGCTGCAACAGCTTCAGCGCCAAGGCCACCGCCGAGGGCCCGGCGATCACCTTCGGCCCGGTCGCCTCCACCCGCAAGCTGTGCCCCGGCCCCGGGATGGACGTGGAGCGCGCCCTGCTCAAGGCGATGAAGGGCAGGACCACGTACAAGATCACGGACGGTAGTCTCACCCTGACCGGCGCGGACGGGGCGGGCTTCGCGGCCACCGCCTCCGACGAGGGGAAAGTCCCCGGGGCCGGGACCGCGACCGACAAGTAACATCGGGGGCCACTGCGAGGTCCGTCACACCCCGTACACCTCGTCGTGCGACAAAGCCCCCTGGTCAGCGAGGCGGCCGAGGACGTGAGGCGCGTCCGCGGCCGCCCGGCGGTCCGTAGCCAATTCGGACCAGTGGTCGACCTCGCCTACACTCGGTGGCGTGCCACGTGGTGACGGTCGACTCAATCACGATCTGCTTCCCGGCGAGAAGGGCCCCCAGGACGCTTGCGGCGTCTTCGGTGTCTGGGCTCCGGGTGAAGAGGTCGCAAAGCTCACGTACTTCGGGCTCTACGCCCTCCAGCATCGGGGCCAGGAATCCGCGGGAATCGCGGTCAGCAACGGCTCCCAGATCCTCGTCTTCAAGGACATGGGCCTCGTTTCCCAGGTCTTCGACGAGACTTCGCTCGGTTCCCTCCAGGGTCACATCGCGGTCGGTCACGCCCGCTACTCGACCACCGGCGCCTCCGTGTGGGAGAACGCGCAGCCGACCTTCCGGGCCACCGCCCACGGCTCCATCGCGCTCGGCCACAACGGCAACCTGGTCAACACGGCCCAGCTCGCCGGGATGGTCGCCGACCTCCCGAAGAAGGACGGCCGCGCCACGCAGGTGGCGGCCACCAACGACACCGACCTCGTCACCGCGCTCCTCGCGGGCCAGGTCGACGACGACGGCAAGCCGCTGACCATCGAGGAAGCGGCCGCCAAGGTCCTCCCCGAGGTCCAGGGCGCCTTCTCGCTGGTCTTCATGGACGAGCACACCCTCTACGCCGCCCGCGACCCGCAGGGCATCCGCCCGCTGGTGCTGGGCCGCCTGGAGCGCGGCTGGGTCGTCGCCTCGGAGTCCGCCGCCCTCGACATCTGCGGTGCCGCCTACGTCCGCGAGGTCGAGCCGGGCGAGCTGATCGCGATCGACGAGAACGGCATCCGCACCTCGCGATTCGCGGAAGCGAAGCCCAAGGGCTGTGTCTTCGAGTACGTCTACCTGGCGCGCCCCGACACCGACATCGCCGGCCGGAACGTGTACCTCTCCCGCGTGGAGATGGGCCGGAAACTGGCCAAGGAAGCCCCGGTCGACGCCGACCTGGTCATAGCGACGCCGGAATCCGGCACCCCCGCCGCGATCGGGTACGCGGAGGCCAGCGGCATCCCCTTCGGCGCCGGACTGGTCAAGAACGCGTACGTGGGCCGGACCTTCATCCAGCCGTCGCAGACCATCCGCCAGCTCGGCATCCGCCTGAAGCTGAACCCGCTGAAGGAAGTCATCAAGGGCAAGCGCCTGGTGGTCGTGGACGACTCGATCGTCCGCGGCAACACCCAGCGCGCGCTCGTCCGGATGCTCCGCGAGGCCGGCGCCGCCGAGGTCCACATCCGGATCTCGTCCCCGCCGGTGAAGTGGCCGTGCTTCTTCGGCATCGACTTCGCCACCCGCGCCGAGCTGATCGCCAACGGCATGTCGGTCGAGGAGATCGGCAAGTCGCTGGGCGCCGACTCCCTCTCGTACATCTCCCTCGACGGCATGATCGAGGCCACGACCATCGACAAGCAGAAGCTCTGCCGCGCCTGCTTCGACGGCGAGTACCCGATGGAGCTGCCGGACCCGGAGCTGCTCGGCAAGCAGCTGCTGGAGACCGAGCTGGCCGCCGGACCCGCCGCCACTGCCGCGGCCGACGCGCTGCGCCGCCCGTAGGACCCCCGCAATCCCTGCAGTACGACACGAAAGCTCTCACAGTCATGTCTGAGACTGAGACCACCGGTGCCAGCTACGCAGCCGCGGGCGTCGACATCGAAGCGGGCGACCGCGCCGTCGAGCTGATGAAGGAGTGGGTGAAGAAGACGCAGCGCCCCGAGGTCCTCGGCGGCCTGGGCGGCTTCGCCGGCCTCTTCGACGCCTCCGCCCTCAAGCGCTACGAGCGGCCGCTCCTGGCCTCCGCCACCGACGGCGTCGGCACGAAGGTCGACATCGCCCGCCAGATGGGCGTGTACGACACCATCGGCCACGACCTGGTCGCCATGGTCATGGACGACATCGTCGTCTGCGGCGCCGAGCCGCTGTTCATGACCGACTACATCTGCGTCGGCAAGGTCCACCCCGAGCGGGTCGCCGCGATCGTCAAGGGCATCGCCGAGGGCTGCGTCCTCGCCGGCTGCGCCCTGGTCGGCGGCGAGACCGCCGAGCACCCCGGCCTGCTGGGCCCCGACGACTTCGACGTCGCCGGCGCCGGTACGGGTGTGGTGGAGGCGGACCGGCTGCTGGGCGCCGATCGCATCCGTACGGGTGACGCGGTGATCGCCATGGCGTCCTCCGGCCTTCACTCCAACGGGTACTCGCTCGTACGCCACGTGCTGTTCGACCGCGCGGGCATGAGCCTGGACCAGCAGGTCGAGGAGTTCGGCCGGACGCTCGGCGAGGAGCTGCTGGAGCCCACCAAGATCTACTCCCTGGACTGCCTCGCGCTCACCCGGACCACCGAGGTGCACGCGTTCAGCCACATCACCGGCGGCGGCCTGGCCGCGAACCTGGCCCGGGTGATCCCGGACGGTCTGCACGCCACGGTCGACCGCTCGACCTGGGCGCCCGGCGCCGTCTTCGACCTGGTCGGCACGGCCGGCCGGGTGGAGCGGCTGGAGCTGGAGAAGACCCTCAACATGGGTGTCGGCATGATGGCCGTGGTCCCCGCCGCGTCGGTCGACGTGGCGCTGACCACCCTGGCCGACCGCGGGGTGGACGCCTGGGTCGCCGGTGAGATCACCGAGCGCGGTGAGCACACCACCGGTGCCGAGCTGGTGAACGACTACGCCGTCTGAGCAGCACAGAACCCGGTCCGGGGCAGGGCCCCGGACCGGGTCGGAAGAGTGCAGGCGTCAAGCGCCGCGACGCTGAGACGACGGACCGGACTCTTCGTCCTCGTCCTCGTCGTCGTTGTACAACTCCGCGTAGCGGGCGTACGGGTCGTCTTCCTCGTCGTCATCCTCGAACGGCTCGCCGTTCGGTGGCTGACTCGAAGTCGAAGCGCCCAGCTCGCTGGCCAGGCGTGCGAGGTCCGTCCCACCGCTGTTGTACTTCAGCTGGCGGGCGACCTTCGTCTGCTTGGCCTTGGCCCGGCCGCGCCCCATGGCTCGACCCCCTCGGTGACGGGGCTCGACGGCCCCAGAGTCTTGACACGCGTTCATGATGCGGAACGGACTCCCCGTGGAGAGACCGGCCCGTAGGGCTTCAACGGTACCTGCTTCCGCCGCCATACGGTACGCCGCCCGCATGACGTGCCTCGGAGCCGGACCGACGAGGTGCCCTGTCCTCGCTGGTCAGCTGCGATTTTAACCTCTTCTCGCGGGGCGACCCGCCGACCGGCGTGAGTCTTCTCTCTCTCGGCGAAGACTCACCCCCCGCCGACGGGCGCCCCCTGTCAACCGCGCGTCGCCCCCGCGGGGCCGGGCGGGGTCACCGCCGACGGGCCTCGGCCATCCGCTGCTCGGCGATCCGGTCGGCCGCGGCGGCCGGCGGAATGCCGTCTTCCTTCGCACGTGCGAATATGGCCAGCGTGGTGTCGAAGATCTTGGTGGCCTTCGCCTTGCACCGGTCGAAGTCGAAGCCGTGCAGCTCGTCGGCGACCTGGATGACACCGCCCGCGTTGACGACGTAGTCGGGCGCGTAGAGGATCCCGCGGTCGGCGAGGTCCTTCTCGACACCCGGGTGCGCGAGCTGGTTGTTGGCCGCGCCGCACACCACCTTCGCCGTCAGGGCGGGCACGGTGTCGTCGTTCAGCGCACCGCCGAGGGCACACGGCGCGTAGACGTCCAGGCCCTCGGTGCGGACCAGCGCGTCGGTGTCCGCGACCACCTTGACCTGCGGGAACTTGTCGGTGATCCGGCGCACCGACTCCTCCCGGACGTCCGTGATGACGACCTCGGCGCCATCGGTGAGCAGGTGCTCCACCAGGTAGTGGCCCACCTTGCCGACACCGGCGACGCCGACCTTCCGGCCGCGCAGCGTCGGGTCGCCCCACAGGTGCTGGGCCGAGGCGCGCATGCCCTGGAAGACGCCGTACGCGGTGAGGACCGAGGAGTCGCCGGCGCCGCCGTTCTCGGGCGAGCGGCCGGTGGTCCAGCGGCACTCCCGGGCGACGACGTCCATGTCGGCGACGTAGGTGCCGACGTCGCAGGCCGTCACGTACCGCCCGCCGAGCGAGGCGACGAACCGGCCGTAGGCCAGCAGCAGCTGCTCGGTCTTGATCTTCTCCGGGTCGCCGATGATCACGGCCTTGCCCCCGCCGTGCTCCAGGCCGGCCATGGCGTTCTTGTACGACATCCCCCGGGAGAGGTTCAGCGCGTCGGCGACGGCCTCGGCCTCGGAGGCGTACGGGTAGAAACGGGTGCCGCCGAGGGCCGGGCCCAGGGCGGTCGAGTGGATGGCGATGACGGCCTTCAGGCCGGTGGCGCGGTCCTGGCAGAGCACGACTTGTTCGTGGCCCCCCTGCTCCGACTGGAACAGGGTGTGCAGGACGCCGTCGGTCACATCGGTCACGGTGGTGACTCCCAAGTACGAAGCGGCGGTGAGGCCCCCCTGCGGGTGGGGGAGGACCTTGACGGCATGAGAGTAAGTCCTACCTGCGCGTAGCCGGGAGACAGTGCGGAGGATCACCCCCTCCCGGAGTACGGGCGTGGAAGGATTTGCGACATGCCTGCGGATTTCACGGCCCCCGTCCCGTACGCGTCCTACCTGCGTGTGTACGAGCCGCTGGCGGCCTTCCCGGAGCCCGAGCGCGCCCACTGGGCCCGCTACGCGCGCCGCGGCGACGCCCCGACCGCGCAGGACGAGCTGCGCCGCTCGCTGGCGGGCCTGGTGGGGACGCCGCCGGTGCCGGTGCCGGTGCACGAGAGCGGGGACGCCTTCGTGACGGAGGTGGACGGCGTGGTGTGCGTGTGCCCGTGGCGCACGCGGCTGCGCGGCTGGCTGGCCCTGCGGGAGCTGCCGGAGCTGCTGCCGCCGGCCGTGCTGGACGCGGCGCTGCCACCCGTGGTGCGGGAGCAGGCCGAGGCGGACCACGAGCGGTGGCGGGAGGTGAACCCGGACGCCCGGCCGTGGATCCGAACGGCGGTGTGGCAGGTGCCGGTGCGCTGGTTCGCGCTCTTCGCCGACGAGGAGCGGGAGCACGCCGCGGCCGACGGCCCCGACAAGGCGCCGGTGCTGCGCTACCGGACGCCGATGGTGCAGGCGCGGCGGCGGGTGGCCCGGGCGCTGAAGGCCCTGCGGGAGTCGCTGGAGGAGGGTCCGCTCACCGAGGGTCTGGTGGACGTGGGGCGCTGGCTGGAGGAGTTCCACCCGCGCTCGCTCGTGGAGCTGGACTACGGCGGCCTGGTGTACGCCCTGTCCGCGGACGACCTCGCCGCGGACCGGTCGGCGGCGGACGTGGCGGAGGGGATCGAGGCGCTGCGGGCGGGCGACGACGAGGGCGCGGGCGCGGCGTACGAGCGGCTCACGGAGCGGTGGCGCGCGGTGCGGAACCTCCAGTACGCCAACTGAGATGATCTCGCTCCCGGCCGGGCGGGACCTGCACCCCGATCCGGGCCTTTGTGTCAAGCGTGATGGACAGCACTAACCGGGCCCTTGCGTCCATCACCCAACCTCATGCCAAAATAGGACAAGGAGTCCGGGAGGGGCTCCTTCCGTCCAACTATGGGCGGAAGGCTAAGCATTGCACGCTATGGGGGGTCTGGTGGCTCCTGATCGCTCTGTGACTGATCGTCACTGTGACGTGACTGTCCGTTATGGCATGGTCCATCGGCTTCCGCCGCTGATGAACACCTGAGAGGGCAATTCCGTCGGTTTGGCCGAACGTGGCTGGACAGATGGTGTAGTTGTAGTGCCGAGGACAAGCCGTTCGTCCTATAACCGACTCGGCTCGCGTCCGCCATTTCGGGCAACGCGGGTCAAGGTGCAGAATTTAGAGGAAAGAACCGAGAAGGTTCGGTTCTCCCGAGGAGGCCGCTCATGACCGCTCGCACCCCTGATGCCGAGCCGCTGCTGACCCCCGCTGAGGTTGCCACGATGTTCCGCGTGGACCCGAAGACGGTGACCCGCTGGGCGAAGGCGGGCAAGCTCACGTCCATCCGCACGCTGGGTGGACACCGTCGGTACCGCGAGGCTGAGGTCCGCGCACTGCTTGCGGGCATTCCGCAGCAGCGCAGCGAGGCCTGAACACCCCGATGAACCGGGCTTTTCCGGGTCCCCCAACCCGGATCGCCCGCCCATAGCTCCACCGACGGGCGCCCGCCCCAACGGGCCTTCGTCATCGATCGCGCTGGACTCCGCCGGGTCCAGCGCGATCTTTTCATGTCCGGGCGGAAGTCCCGGGAGCGCAGCTCAGGGGCGTGCGGGGCGGCGGCGGGCCGGCGCCGGACGGCCGCGCGGCACCGTTCTCGGGAACCGTCCGGCGCCCCTCCGCAGCGGTGCAATTGCACATATTAAATTGGTCCGTTGTAGGGAGGGGCTAAGTTATGCACCTTCAAAAACTGTTTTCGTGACTCGCGTCACATGGCGGAAGGCGGATCGTCCGGCCCCTCGGCGCCCTCCTCCGGGGCCTCCGGGAGGTCGGGGAGGTCCGGGAGCTCCATGGCGAGCCGCAGGAGGCGATGGCAGACGACGCAGTGCCGGGTGAGGTGGCGGTAGCCGGAAGCGGCCGCCAGATGGGCGCGCAGCAGGGCGCGTGTCTCGTGCCTGACCGGTCGGACCGTGGCTGCCGCCGCCATCCACCCCACCTCCGCAGAAGGGTCCCCGCGTCCCCTGTTGCTTGGGTACCCCCGGCCGGTGCGCCCGTCAATACGACGGAAAGGCCCGGACCCTGAGGATCCGGGCCTTTCGGTCCGTACGCCGGCCCCTGCGGGTGCGGCTCGGGCACCCGGAGGCGCCCGTACGACAGCGAAGCCCGCATCCTTGAGGATGCGGGCTTCGATCGATGCGGTCCTGACGGGATTTGAACCCGCGGCCTCCACCTTGACAGGGTGGCGAGCACTCCAAACTGCTCCACAGGACCAGGAGTCGCAGCCGGTTTGCATTCTGCGCTTGGCTGCGAGAAGAACTGTACAGCAGGTCAGACGGTCCGGTCGACCTCACTCAAGGCGACGGGGCCGTCACCTGCCACCGCCTACGGCACGGCCGCGTCGATCGCCTTCAGGATCCGCTTGTCGGAGACCGGGTGGGCGGTGCCCAGGGCGTGGGCGAAGTAGCTGACGCGCAGTTCCTCGATCATCCAGCGGATGTCCAGGACCTCCTGGGGGACCGGCCGGCCCTTGGGCATCTGCTCCAGCAGCCAGGCGTACTCGTCCTGCATCTCGTGGACCTTCTCCATGCGCGTGGTGTCGCGCTGGACCGCCGTCGGCATCTGCTGCAGCCGCCGGTCGACCGCCACGAGGTAGCGCATCAGGTCCGGCAGGCGCCGCAGCCCCGTCCTGGTGACGAAGCCGGCCGGCATGAGCGCCGCGAGCTGCTCGCGCACGTCCTGGACGTTGTTCACCAGGGTCAGGCTGTTCGTGGCCTTCAGGCGGCGCTCACAGGACTGCCAGGCGGCCAGGATCTGCTGCACCTGGTCCACCGTACGGATCGTCAGTTCGACGAGGTCGGCGCGGACCCGGTCGTAGAGCTTGCGGAAGGACTCCTCGTCCCACGCCGGCCCGCCGTGGTCGGCGATCAGCCGGTCCGCGGCGGCGGTCGCGCAGTCCTCGAACAGTGCCTGCACCGAGCCGTGCGGATTGCGGGACAGGGCGAGCTTCTGCTGGTTCGTCAGCTTGTCGGACGCGAACTTCGCCGGGTTCACCGGGATGTTCAGCATGATCAGCTTCCGCGTGCCGCGCCACATCGCCTGGGTCTGCTCGGCCTCCGTGTCGAAGAGCCGCACGGCGACGGTCTCGCCCTGGTCGACCAGCGCCGGATACGCCTTGACCGGCTGGCCGGCCCGCCGTGTCTCGAAGACCCGTACGAGGGTGCCGATCGTCCAGTCCGTCAGGCCCGTGCGCTCCAGGGACTGCCCCGAGCCGGAGGGACCGGCCGTGGCGGCCGCGGCCGCCTTGGACAGCGCCTGACGGGCCTTCGGTTTCAGCTGGAGCTTCAGCGCCTCCAGGTCCTTGTCCTCGGCCAGCTTGCGGCGCCGCTCGTCGACGATCCGGAAGGTGATGCGCAGGTGGTCGGGGACCTTCGACCAGTCGAAGTCGCCGGCGTCGACCGGGACGCCGACCATCCGCCGCAGCTCGCGGGCGAGCGTCACGTCCAGCGGCTCCTGCAAGGGGACCGCCTGCGCCAGGAACCGCTTCGCGAAGTTCGGCGCCGGGACGTAGTTGCGGCGGATCGGCTTCGGCAGGGAGCGGATCAGCTCGGTGACGACCTCCTCGCGCAGGCCCGGGATCTGCCAGTCGAAGCCCTCGCCGGTGACCTGGTTCAGCACGTGGAGCGGGATGTGCACGGTGACACCGTCCGCGTCCGCGCCCGGCTCGAACTGGTAGGTGACCCGGAACTTCAGCGCGCCCTGCCGCCACGAGTCGGGGTAGTCGGCCTTGGTGACCGCGCCCGCCTTCTCGTTGATGAGCATCTCGCGCTCGAAGTCGAGCAGGTCGGGCGCCTCGTGCCGCTTGTGCTTCCACCACGAGTCGAAGTGCGCGCCCGACACGACGTGCTCGGGCACCCGCTGGTCGTAGAAGTCGAACAGCGTCTCGTCGTCCACGAGGATGTCCCGGCGACGGGCCCGGTGCTCCAGCTCCTCGACCTCGGTGAGCAGCTTGCGGTTGTCCGCGAAGAACTTGTGGTGCGTACGCCAGTCGCCCTCCACCAGGGCGTGGCGGATGAACAGCTCGCGCGAGACCTCGGGGTCGATGCGCCCGTAGTTCACCTTCCGCTGGGCGACGATCGGCACGCCGTACAGCGTGACCTTCTCGTACGCCATGACGGCCGCCTGGTCCTTCTCCCAGTGCGGCTCGGAGTACGTGCGCTTCAGCAGGTGCCCGGCGAGCGGTTCGATCCACTCGGGCTCGATCTTCGCGTTGACCCGCGCCCACAGGCGGGAGGTCTCGACGAGCTCGGCGGACATCACGAACCGCGGGGGCTTCTTGAACAGCGCCGAACCGGGGAAGATCGCGAACTTGGCGTTGCGGGCGCCCAGGTACTCGTTCTTGCCCGTGTTCCTCCCGCCCTCGCCCCCGGCGTCCTTCACGTCCTTCATCCCGATGTGGGACAGCAGGCCCGCCAGCAGCGACACGTGCACCCGGTCCTCGGGCGCGGACCAGTCAGCCGAGGACTCCTCGAGGTGCAGGCCCATCTGCTTGGCGACCGTGCGCAGCTGTGTGTAGATGTCCTGCCATTCCCGGATGCGCAGGTAGTTCAGGTACTCCGACTTGCACATCCGGCGGAACGCGGACGACGACAGTTCCTTCTGCTGCTCGCGGAGGTAGCGCCAGAGGTTGAGGAAGGAGAGGAAGTCGGACGTCTCGTCCTTGAACCGGGCGTGCTGCTGGTCGGCCTGCGCCTGCTTCTCCGCCGGCCGCTCGCGGGGGTCCTGGATGGACAGCGCGGCCGCGATGACCATGACCTCGCGGACGCAGCCGTTCTTGTCGGCCTCCAGCACCATGCGGGCCAGGCGCGGGTCCACCGGGAGCTGGGCCAGCTTGCGGCCCTCCTGCGTGAGGCGCTTCTTCGGGTCCTTCTGCGCCGGGTCGATCGCGCCGAGCTCCTGGAGGAGCTGCACGCCGTCGCGGATGTTGCGGTGGTCCGGCGGGTCGATGAAGGGGAACTTCTCGATGTCGCCGAGCCCGGCCGCCGTCATCTGGAGGATGACCGACGCCAGGTTCGTCCGCAGGATCTCGGCGTCCGTGAACTCGGGGCGGGCGAGGAAGTCGTCCTCCGAGTACAGGCGGATGCAGATGCCGTCCGACGTGCGGCCGCAGCGCCCCTTGCGCTGGTTGGCGCTGGCCTGGCTGACCGGCTCGATCGGCAGGCGCTGCACCTTGGTGCGGTGGCTGTAGCGGGAGATCCGGGCGGTGCCCGGATCGATGACGTACTTGATGCCGGGGACCGTCAGCGACGTCTCGGCGACGTTCGTCGCGAGGACGATGCGGCGCCCGGAGTGCGGCTGGAAGACGCGGTGCTGCTCGGCGTGCGAGAGGCGCGCGTAGAGGGGGAGGACCTCGGTGTTGCGGAGCTTCTTCTTGACCAGGGCGTCCGCCGTGTCGCGGATCTCGCGCTCGCCCGAGAGGAAGACGAGGATGTCGCCGGGGCCCTCCGCCTGGAGCTCGTCCACGGCGTCGCAGATGGCGGTGATCTGGTCGCGGTCGGAGTCCTCGGAGTCCTCCTCCAGGAGGGGGCGGTAGCGCACCTCGACCGGATACGTACGGCCGGAGACCTCGACGATCGGCGCGTCGCCGAAGTGGCGGGAGAAGCGCTCCGGGTCGATGGTCGCGGAGGTGATCACGACCTTGAGGTCGGGGCGCCGGGGGAGCAGCTGGGCGAGGTAGCCGAGGAGAAAGTCGATGTTCAGCGACCGCTCGTGCGCCTCGTCGATGATGATCGTGTCGTAGGCGCGCAGCTCGCGGTCCGTCTGGATCTCGGCGAGCAGGATGCCGTCGGTCATCAGCTTGACGAAGGTGGCGTCCTGGTTCACCTGGTCGGTGAACCGGACCTTCCAGCCGACCGCCTCGCCCAGCGGCGTTTTCAGCTCCTCCGCGACCCGCTCGGCGACCGTGCGGGCGGCGATGCGCCGCGGCTGCGTGTGGCCGATCATGCCGCGCACGCCCCGGCCCAGCTCCAGGCAGATCTTGGGGATCTGGGTGGTCTTGCCGGACCCGGTCTCACCGGCGACGATCACGACCTGGTGGTCGCGTATCGCCTCCGCGATCTCGTCCTTCTTCTGGCTGACCGGGAGCTGCTCGGGGTACGTGACGTCCGGCACGCGGGCCGCGCGCTCCGCGATGCGGGCGGCGGCCTTCCCCGCCTCGGCGGCGATCTCGTCCAGGACGGCCTGCCGGGCCTCGGGTTTGCGGATGCGGCGGGAGCCTTCGAGACGGCGGCCGAGCCGGTGCGCGTCGCGCAGCGAGACCTCGGTCAGCAGGGTCTGGAGGTCGGCGAAGGAAGTAGACATACCTGACCCAGGATCTCACTCGCGGCGACGGAGTGGCGAACCGATTTCCCCGTACCATTTCCGGCGAGTCGAACGATCTTGGGAGGCGGTGTCGCATGCGTTGCACCGGCAGCCGGTGGTGCCGTGCGGCCGCCGCCGTCCTCCTGCTGATGGGCGCACTGCTGGTGTGCGGCCCGGGCGCGGCGGTGGCGCAGGGCGGGCCCGTGGCGACCGCCGGTGCCGCGGTGACCGCCGGCCCCGGGGAGCAGGCCCCCGGATGCGACCCGCTGGACGACGAAGGCGGCCTGGCGCCCGCGGTGCCCCCGCGGCCCGTGACCGCGGCCGAGCTGCTTCCCCCGCCGCACACCGGCACGCGGCTGCCCGCGGACCGCGACGACCCGGCGGTCGCGGCCGTCCGGCCGGAGCGGGCCCCGCCGTGGCTCTCGGGGCCGTCCCCGGTGGATCTGTCGGTCCTGCGCGTATAGGGGCGTACGCGATCCCTCCGTACGGTCCCGTTCTTCCCGCGCTCAGGAGTTGCCCCATGCCCACGTCCAAGCCCTACCTCATCGGTGCGGGTGTCGCCGTCGCCGCCGCGCTGGCCGCCCTCGCCTCGTACACCGCGACCAAGCCCGCCGAACCCGGTACGTCCGTCGTCGCCGAGCAGCGGAGCGCGGGCGGCGTCCACCCCGAACTGGAGGCGTACGCCCGGCGCGACGCGAAGGACCCGCTGGCGGTGGGGCGCGCGGACGCGCCCGTCGTCCTCATCGAGTACGCGGACTTCCAGTGCGGCTACTGCGGGAAGTTCGCCCGGGACACCGAGCCCGCGCTGATCGACAAGTACGTCCGCGACGGCACGCTGCGCATCGAGTGGCGCAACTTCCCGATCTTCGGGGAGCCCTCCGAGGGCGCGGCGCGTGCCTCGTGGGCGGCGGGGCAGCAGGGCCGGTTCTGGCAGTTCCACAAGGCCGCGTACGCCGAGGGCGCCAAGGAGAAGGGCTTCGGCAAGGAGCGGCTCCTCGCGCTCGGGCGGGAGGCGGGGGTGCCGGACCTCGACCGCTTCGGACGGGACCTGGAGAGCGAGGCGGCCCGGCGGGCCGTCGCGAAGGACCAGGAGCAGGCGTACGCGCTGGGCGCGACGTCGACGCCGTCCTTCCTGGTGAACGGCCGGCCGATCGCCGGCGCCCAGCCCATGGAGACCTTCACGGACGCGATCGAGGCGGCGAAGCGCGAGGCCGGGCGGTGAGCGGCATCGGCTATCTGGCGGCGTTCCTCGGGGGTCTGCTCGCGCTGCTGAGCCCGTGCAGCGCGCTGCTGCTGCCGGCGTTCTTCGCGTACTCAGTGGACAGCCCGGCCCGGCTGCTGGCTCGCACCGGCATCCTCTACGCGGGGCTCGTGACCACGCTGGCCCCGCTGGGCGCGGCCGGCTCCTTCGCGGGCCGGGTCTTCTACGGCCACCGGGACCTGCTCGTGACCGCGGGCGGCTGGCTCATCATCACGCTGGGCGTGGCGCAGATCCTGGGCCTGGGTTTCGCCTCGCGCCGCATCGCGGAGGCGAGCGGCCGGATCCGCCCGACGTCGGCGCTCTCGGTGTTCGCGCTGGGCCTGGTGTACGGCCTCGCCGGCTTCTGCGCGGGACCGATCCTGGGCAGCGTGCTGACGGTGGCCGCGGTCAGCGGGAGCCCGGTGTACGGAGGGCTGCTGCTGGCGGTGTACGCCCTCGGCATGGCGGTGCCGCTGTTCCTGCTGGCGCTCCTCTGGGACCGTTACGACCTGGGGCGGCGCGGCTGGCTGCGGGGCCGGGCGCTGCGGCTGGGCCGGCTGCGGCTGCACAGCACATCGGTGCTGTCGGGCGTCTTCTTCGTGCTGCTGGGCGCGCTCTTCCTGGTCTTCGACGGCACCACGGCCCTGCCGGGTCTGCTGACGGTGGACGACTCGTACGCGCTGGAGTCCCGGGTGGCGGCGCTGGGGCGGGCGGTGCCGGACTGGGCGCTGCTGCTGGGCGTGGTGGCCCTGACCGCGATCACCCTGGGTGCGCGGGGATGGCGGCACCGGAGCGAGCGGGCGTGAGCGGCGGGGGGCTTGGCCCTCCGCCTCCTCGCGTGCCGGGTTCCGGATGGCGGGCCGATCCCGTGGGCGTCACTTCCTGCGGACGGCCGCCAGCGCCAGCGCCATGCCCGTGAGCAGCACGGACACCACGAGCGACGCGAAGAACAGCGCCTCGGTCCAGCCGGCGTTCGCCCCGGTGAGCGTGCCGTCCGCGGACGCGCACGCCACCTCCGGCGGGAAGCTCTGCCGCCGCAGGTCGCCGCAGGTGTTCGGCAGGTCGTCATGGACGACGTACGCGTTCACCCAGCACAGCGCCCAGCTGACGAGGAAGACGCCCGAGGAGGCGAGGCAGACCCCCCACAGCGCGGTCGGGCGGGGGGCTGTCCGGGAGTCCGTCGGGGGTGTCGTCATGGCCGGGACCGTACCGGCCCGCCCCTTCGGCCGCCCCCCTGCCCGGCCCGGGGGCGCCGTGCGTCGCCGGACGAGGGGGGGCAGGGCATCGGCGTGGCGGTACGAGAACACCCCCGCCGAGAATCCTCGACGGGGGTGTTCGCCCTGGTAGGGCTGCGGTGGCTGGGGCCGGGGTCGAACCGGCGACCTTCCGCTTTTCAGGCGGACGCTCGTACCAACTGAGCTACCCAGCCACGCGGCTCTTGCGAGCCGCAGCGGTCCTGACGGGATTTGAACCCGCGGCCTCCACCTTGACAGGGTGGCGAGCACTCCAAACTGCTCCACAGGACCAAGCTTGGTGCGAGACTCAGTCTCGCACACGGTGATGCGTGCCCCCAACGGGATTCGAACCCGTGCTACCGCCTTGAAAGGGCGGCGTCCTGGGCCACTAGACGATGAGGGCTGATGGCCCGCCTGGGCGCTTCATCAGCGCGTCGGGGACGTGAGAAGCATATGGGATGTGGGGACGGTTCGCCAAAACGCTTTACGGCGAGGCCGTCGGCGAGGGGGCGCGGGACCGGTCCGGGGAGGGCGCCGGGGTCACCGGGAGCGAGGGGGAGGAGGGCGCCGGGGCGCCCGGGCGGTTCTCCTCCGGGAGGTGGCGGCTGACCTCGGCCGTCGTCAGGCCGAGGCCGCCCAGCGTGATCTCGTCCCAGGCCTGCAGGCGCCGCTCGGTGCGGTCCAGGTAGAGGACGGACGCGCGGACCTTCTCCGGCTCGTCGCGCTCCAGGGCGCGCAGCCCGCCGCCGCCCGTGGAGCCCTCGATCTTCAGGCGGGTGCCCTCCGGGAGGAGCTTGGTCTCGCGGCGGTGGACGTGGCCCGCCAGGACCAGCGGCACCTCGCCGTCGGTGCCCTGCGCCGCCACGGGGTTGTGGGCGACCGCGATGTCCACCGGCGTGCCCGCGCTCCGCTGCGCGCGCAGCGACGCCGCCAGCAGGGCCCCGGCCGCCCGCTCGGCGTCGTCGCCGGCGGCCGCGACGGAGCGGTCCGGCGTGAACTGCGGGTCCCCGGTCCCCGCCACCCGCAGTCCCGCCACCGTGACGGCCCGGCCCTCGTCGAGGACGTGGACGTTGTCGAGGCCCTCCAGGTACTCCTGGGTCGCCCGGGAGTCGTGGTTGCCGCGGACCCAGACGTACGGCGCGCCGAGGTCGGCGATCGGGTCGAGGAAGCCGTTCTCGGCGGCGGTGCCGTGGTCCATGGTGTCGCCCGAGTCGATGATCACGTCGATCCGGTACTGCTCGACGAGCGACCGGATGATCTCCCAGGCGGCGGGGTTGAGGTGGATGTCGGAGACGTGCAGCACGCGCATCGTCGCCGGGTCCGGCTGGTACGTCGGGAGCGTCGAGGTGGCCTCGTACAGCTTGGTCACATTGGTGACAAGGCGCGCCAGTTCCTTCTGGTAGACGTCGAACTCGCTGACGATGGAACGGGCGTTGCCGACGACGGAGGGCGCGGAGGAGAGCAGCCCCGAGAACTTCGGTTCCAGGACGGACTTGGGGTTCCACGTGGCGAAGGCCGTGGCGCCCGACGCGGCGAGCAGCGCCAGCGCGAGGCCCCCCGCGGCCAGGGCGCGGCGCGGGCGGCGGTAGACGGCGAGGCCGAGCGCGGTGGCGCCGGAGACGACGGCGACGCAGGAGCGCACCGCCAGCTCGCGCGTGCCGTCGGCGACGTCCTGGGAGATCTCCTCCTGCAGGCCGGACAGGCGTTCGGGGTGCTCCACCAGTGCCTGGGCGCGTACGGGGTCGAGCTGGTCGACGTCCACGTCGAGGCGGATGGGGGCGTGGTGCGAGTCCAGGGTGAGGGCGCCGAGCGGCGAGACGTTGATCTTCGTGCCGCCGGAAAGTGACGGACGGAGGGTCATGCTCGTGTCCATGGGCCCGACCGGCGTGCGGACGCTCCCGACGATCAGCAGGCCGAGCCACGCGCCGAAGAGGACGACGACGACCAGGCCGACGGCGCGGACGTACGGGTGCGGAGCGTGCACCAGCGCGGAGGTGGGACCGGTGTGGCGTGAGCGGTAGTGGCGGAGCAGTCGGGCGTACGTGGTGCGCAGGGCAGCTCGGGCAGCCATGGGCGCACGTATGCCCGTGCGGACCGGCGGCTATGCCCGTACATGCGGGTCATCCGTGACAATGGCCGGGTGCTGGAGATGACGCGCGAGGAGTTCGAGGAACTGGTCGCCGAGGCGCTGGACAGGATCCCGCCGGAGCTGACGCGGCTGATGGACAACGTCGCGGTGTTCGTGGAGGACGAGCCGTCGCCCGACGATCCCGATCTGCTGGGCCTGTACGAGGGGACCCCGCTGACGGACCGGGGCGAGTGGTACGCGGGCGTGCTGCCGGACCGGATCACGATCTACCGGGGGCCGACGCTGCGGATGTGCGACTCGCGCGAGGACGTGGTCGCGGAGACCGAGGTCACGGTGGTGCACGAGATCGCCCACCACTTCGGCATCGACGACGACCGGCTGCACGAGCTGGGGTACGGCTGACGGGTGGGGCTGACGGGTGCGGGTGGCGGCCGACGGGTGGCGGCCGGCGCCTGACGGGCGGCGTGTTGCGGGTGCCGGGTGCCGGCTGGCCGGTGGCGGGTGGTGGGCCGCGGGCCGGCTGCGGTGCGCGGCCCGGCGTGCCCTGCCCGTGTGCCGTCCGCGCCCCGGGCCGTGCGGGGCCCGTGCCGGGTGCCCCGCGGGCCGGGCCGGGGCGGCGGGACAGGGGTGGCGGATGCGGTGGCCCCTGCGTCCGGGCGTGTCCTTGTGGGGCGTGGGGAGTTGGGCAGGGAAACCCCGTCCCGTGCCTGTGGAGGTGCCCGCGTGCGCCAGTTGCCCGCCCCTGTCCGATGGGCCGTCACCGCACTGGCGGTCGCGGCGTCCGCAGGCTCCCTCAGCGGCTGCATGAGCGTCACCGACGAGAGCGCCCGGCCGGCGCCGTCCGGCTCGGCCGGGCCCTCGGACGCGGCGGCGGCAGACCCGGACGGCGGAGCCGCCGGACCGGGCCGCTGGCACGACCCGAGCTCCGTCGCCGGCCCGGGCGGCCGGCCCGGCGGCGCGGAGGGTCGCGGGGCCGGGTCCTCCGCGGAGCCCAGCGGCACCGCGGCGCCCTCCGGGAAGCCCGGAGAGCCGGGAGCGGGCGGCCCCGGCGGCGAGCGCCCCGGGCGCCCGCAGAAGCCGTCGCCGAGCGGCGGCGGGCACGGCGGCCCCGCGGGCGGCGGTGCCGGCGGCGGTGACGCCTCGCCGAGCCAGGAGCCGACGCCGCCGGCCACCACGCCGCCGGAGCCCACGCCCACTCCGACGGACCCGCCCACCGACCCGGACCCGAAGCCCTCGGACTCGCCGTCCGCCTCCCCGGCGGCGGACACCACCCGGACGGAGGCGATGCGCGGTGCTCCCGACTTCGCCGTGCCGCATGCATCGCCGCAGGTCGCGCCCGCCTGAGCGCAGCGTGGAGCGCGCGGAAGCCCCCGTACGGACGGGGCCGGAGCGGGGTCGCCGGCCCGGTGTGACGCAGCCCGGTTTGCGTCGAGTGGGGGTGGGTGCGTATGGTGGTAGATCGTTTGATCCCATTTCCCATTTGCCCGGCGCCGACAGAAGCTGCGCCGCGTGTGGCGCGTACTCTCTCCCCAGCCGTGGCTGACCGCATCGAGGCGGTCGAATTGCGAAACACGGAGTTGACGGGCGCGTGCCGAGACTCCGGAAGGTTTCGCATTTCGCATGTCCATTTTCAGTTCTGACCACGCTGTCCTGCCCGAGGCCGACGAGGCGCTCGTCGAGGCCGTCGAAGACGCCGTGACCGACGCGGCCGTCGAGTCCGACGACGCCGCCGACGACGCCGCTGTGGCCGACGACGAGCCGACCATGACCTTCGGGGACCTCGGTCTGCCCGAGGGCATCGTCCGCAAGCTCGCCCAGAACGGCGTGACCGCCCCCTTCCCGATCCAGGCCGCGACCATCCCGGACGCCCTGGCCGGCAAGGACATCCTCGGCCGCGGCCGCACCGGCTCCGGCAAGACGCTCTCCTTCGGCCTGCCGCTGCTCGCCACCCTGGCCGGCGGCCACACCGAGAAGAAGAAGCCCCGCGGCGTCATCCTCACCCCGACCCGTGAGCTCGCGATGCAGGTCGCGGACGCCCTCCAGCCGTACGGCGACGTCCTCGGCCTGAAGATGAAGGTCGTCTGCGGCGGCACGTCGATGGGCAACCAGATCTACGCCCTGGAGCGCGGCGTCGACATCCTCGTCGCCACCCCGGGCCGTCTGCGAGACATCATCAACCGCGGCGCCTGCTCGCTGGAGGCCGTCCAGGTCGCCGTCCTCGACGAGGCCGACCAGATGGCCGACCTGGGCTTCCTGCCCGAGGTCACCGAGCTGCTCGACCAGGTGCCGGCGGGCGGCCAGCGCCTGCTCTTCTCCGCCACGATGGAGAACGAGATCGCGACGCTGGTCAAGCGCTACCTGACCGACCCGGTCGTCCACGAGGTCGACAGCGCCCAGGGCAACGTCACCACCATGACCCACCACGTCCTGGTCGTGAAGCCCAAGGACAAGGCGCCGGTCACCGCCGCGATCGCCGCCCGCAAGGGCCGCACCATCATCTTCGTCCGCACCCAGCTGGGCGCGGACCGCATCGCCGAGCAGCTGCAGGACTCCGGCGTCAAGGCCGACGCGCTGCACGGCGGCATGACCCAGGGCGCCCGTACGCGGGTCCTGGAAGACTTCAAGAAGGGCTACGTCAACGCCCTCGTCGCCACCGACGTCGCCGCCCGCGGCATCCACGTCGACGGCATCGACCTGGTCCTGAACGTCGACCCGGCCGGCGACCACAAGGACTACCTGCACCGTTCGGGCCGTACCGCCCGTGCGGGCAAGTCCGGCGTCGTCGTCTCGCTGGCCCTGCCGCACCAGCGCCGCCAGATCTTCCGCCTCATGGAGGACGCGGGCGTCGACGCCTCGCGCCACATCGTGGGCGGTGCCGGGGCGTTCGACCCGGAGGTCGCCGAGATCACCGGCGCCCGGTCCCTGACCGAGGTGCAGGCGGACTCCGCGAACAACGCGGCCAAGCAGGCCGAGCGCGAGGTCGCCGAGCTGACCAAGGAGCTGGAGCGTCTCCAGCGCCGGGCCGCCGAGCTGCGCGAGGAGGCCGACCGTCTGGTGGCCCGTGCGGCGCGCGAGCGCGGCGACGACCCGCAGGCCGCCGTCGCCGAGGTGACGGAGGCCGCCGAGGCCGAGGTCGCGGAGGCGGCCGCGGCTGCCGCCGTCTCCCTGCCGGAGCAGCCGCGGGACGAGCGTCGTGACGACCGGCGGGACGACCGGCGGGACGACCGAGGGAACTTCCAGCGCCGTGACCGTGACGACCGCGGCGGCTTCCGCCGTGACCGTGACGAGCGTCCGTCGGGTGGTTTCCAGCGCCGTGACCGTGACGACCGCGGCGGGTTCAACCGCGACCGCGACGACCGGGGCGACCGCGGCGGCTTCAACCGCGACCGTGACGACCGGGGCGGCCGTTCCTTCGAGCGCCGTGACCGCGACGACCGCGGGGGCTTCCGCCGCGACGACCGCCCCTCCGGTGGTTTCCAGCGCCGTGACCGTGACGACCGCGGCGGGTTCAACCGCGACCGTGACGACCGGGGCGGCCGTTCCTTCGAGCGCCGTGACCGCGACGACCGTCCCTCCGGTGGCTTCCGCCGCGACGACCGCCCCTCCGGTGGTTTCCAGCGCCGTGACGACCGTCCGTCCGGTGGCTTCCGCCGCGACGACCGTCCCTCCGGTGGCTTCCGCCGTGACGACCGCCCCTCCGGTGGTCACCGGGGCAGCGACCGCCCGTTCAACCGCGACCGCCGTGACGACCGCCCCTCCGGCGGCTTCCGCGCCGGTGGCACGTCCGACCGCGCCCACGGCCGTCGTGACGACAAGCCGCGCTGGAAGCGCAACGGCTGACGGCTGACGCCCGACGGCTGACGTCCGGCAGCAGGACCCTGCGGGCCCGCACAGCACTCCGGTGCCGTGCGGGCCCGCTTCGTGCTGCCCGGGCCGTTTCCCTTGTCCCGTCCGCCCTTTGAACGGGTTCGAAACCGGCTTTCTTCAGCCACGAGGGTGCTGTTATGGTCAGCGCCATCGCATGGGGGGATCGGCTGGGGGGCTCTTCCGCTCGCACTCGCGTCGCCGGTTCCGGCCGATGCCGAAACCCCTGCCCTCATGTCCTGGGGAGGGACACTCACTTGGCTCGTACGAGCAATGGCCGTGTGCGCGGAAACGCCCGCGCCCGTGCCGCTCTCATCCTGGCGCTGGCGACCGCGACGGCGGCGGGATCCGCCGTCACCGCGCTGCCCGCCACCGCCGCCGAGGCGTCGGACGTGACCGTCCTGCCGCCGGCCCCGCGTTTCGCGCCGCGCGGCACGTCGATCCTCAACGCCGGCGAGACCGGCTACCTGCTGGCGCAGGAAGGCGACGACCGCCTTCTGTGGATCGATTACGCGACCGGCTCGGCGACCCCGCTCGCCACCCGGCTGCCGGAGAAGCCGCGCTTCGACATCGACTCGGGCAGCTGGGACCGCCGGCAGCGGCTCCCGATCGCCCAGGGCGGCCACTACGGCCAGGGCTCCGACACGGTCGCCCTCTACTCCGCCTCCCCCGCGCCGCACGTCACCCTCCAGAAGGGCGCGGGCGCGCCGTTCGCGGACATCGTGCTGCCGCAGGGCCAGGCGTACGTCAGCACGTTCGGCGACGCGGTCCTCACCCGCACGGGCGCGGCCGACGCGCCCACCGGTTACCACGTGCTGCGCCACGAGGCGGGCACGACGACCGACACGCCCGTCACCGGGCTCCCCGAGGGCGCGGCCCTCCAGGGTGTCGAGCACGGCGACGCGCGGTCGCTCATCCTGCGCTACCGGGCGTCCGCCGAGGCGACGAGCGCGAGCTGGTCCCTCGTGGACCTGGCCGACGGCGTGGCGAAGCCGCTGCCGGACCTCGCGGACCCCGAGAACCCGGGGGAGGTGGACGGCTTCCGGCTCGGTGGTGAATCGATCCTGCGGCTGCGCACCGGCCGCGGCATGGTCGACGTCCTGGACCGCGCCGCCCCGCACACGGTCGTCCGCAGCGTCGGCACCAACCCCGTGGGCGGAGGGGAGTTCGCGATGGCCGGCACCTCGGTGCTCGGTCTGGCCCACCAGAACTCCGGGAACAACGAGTACCGCGGCAACCCGCTCTTCCGCCTGCTGGACGAGGAGGGCGCCAGCCAGGCGGTGCTGGAGCTGGCGCGCGGGATGGTCACCGCCCCCGACGGCTCCGTCCTCGTCGCCGGCGCGACCAACCCCCCGCCGCAGGGCGACATCGACTGGGCCATCCACCGCATCGTGCCCAAGGACGGCGGCGGGGTGGAGGTGCGCCGCCTGACGACCATCGAGCCCGCGCCCGCCCACATCTACGGGCTCTCCCTCGGCAGCGGCATCCTCACCACGGCCGACAGCAGCACGATCTACCAGCCGCACACGTACCTCGGCGCGTACCGCAGCACCTGGCTCAGCACCTCCGGGCAGCCGCAGCCGGTCCGCTCGACCGTGGACTGGATGGTGAGCGGCCGGGACGGCGACTGCGTCGGCGACGAGGGGTACGACGACGAGCGCTGCGTCTCGATGTTCGCCGGCGGTGACGGCCACCACGGCCGCGCGAACGCCACCGGGAGCGGCGTGACGCTGCTCTTCAAGAACGGCGAGCTGGCGTGGGGCCCGCGCCTCACCACCGGCATGCACAGCCCCGTGCTCGCCGACCTCTCCGGCAGGTTCGGCGTGATCGCCAACGGCACGGGCGGCACGCACTACGCCGCCGAGTTCAAGGCACCCGACTCCGGGGCGCTGCTCCCCCTCAGCGGCGGCGCGTCCGCCGTGTGGGGTTCCACGCTCTGGAGCGCCGCCAAGGACAGCGGCACGATCACCGCGAAGAGCCTCCCGGCCGGCACGGCCGGCGAGTCCTTCACGACCCCCAACAACTGCGTCCCGAGCGAGCTCCAGGCCGCGGGCCGCTGGGTGTACTGGGCGTGCGTCGACACCGTCGGGTGGGTCAAGGGCTCGGGCGTGTACGACCGGCAGACCAAGCGGACCGTGACCGCGCCCGGCCGCAACGTGCTGCTCGGCGACGGCTACCTGGTCCACCAGGACCGGGACAAGAACACCGGTCTGACCCTCTTCGACCTGCACAACGGGCTGCCCGCCTCGGGCGCGGTGGCCGACCTGCCGCAGCGCACCCTGGTGAGCGCGGCCGACCTCGGGTCGTCCACGCAGCGGCGTACCGGCTGGACCGTCGACCGCTTCGGCGGCCACGTCGCGTACGCGGGTGACGACGAGCGCGTCCGCATCGTCCGCACCGGAATCCCCGCGCCCGCCGTCACGGTGATCGACACCTCCGTCACCGGCACGGCGCTGGACCTGGCCCGGACCGGTCAGCGCTTCTCCGGCACCTGGTGGACCTCCAAGCCCACCGGCGCCTGGCAGATCACGGTGAAGGAGGCCGCGACCGGCACCGTGGTGCGCACGATCTCCGGGGCCGAGGGCCGCGGCCGGATCGACGCCGCCTGGGACGGGAAGAACACGGCCGGCGAGCCCGTACGGAACGGGTCGTACACCTGGACCCTGACGGGCAAGGCCGCCGACGGGCTGGGCGCCGACCTGGCGGTGACCGGCACGGTGACCGTGACCGGCAGCACCCCGGCCCCCGCGCCCGTGCGCCCGGCGTTCCGCGACTACGACGGCGACAAGGCCGGCGAGCTGTTCGCGCTCACCACCTCCGGCACGCTCTCCGCCAACGAGTACGCCGGCACGACCCGTACCTACACCGCCGCGGCCGGGTGGAGCGCCGCCCAGCACGTCGTGCCGTTCGGCGACCTCAGCGGTGACGCGTGCAACGACGTGCTCGTGCGCACCACGGCCGGGGAGCTCTTCCGGTACGACGGCGACTGCCAGGGCGTCGTGAAGAGCACCAGCCCGCGCGTGGCGCTCGGCACCGGCTGGGGCGCGTACAACGTCCTGGTGTCCGCAGGGGACCAGACCGGGGACGGGCGTCCCGACCTGGTGGGCCGCCGCGCGTCCAACGGCGACATGTACCTCTTCGAGGGCACAGCCGACGGCAAGCTCACCGCGGGCCGCGTGATCCACACCAACTGGTCCGGCTACCAGCGGATCATCGGTGCCGGGGACCTCACCGGCGACGGCATCGGCGACCTGCTGCTGCTCGACGGCGCGAACACCCTCTACCGGGTGGACGGCAGGACCACCGGTCCGTTCCGCAGCCGGGTGCTGCTCTTCCAGAACTGGGGCGCCGGACGCAACGCCATCGTCGGCGCCGGCGACATGACCGGTGACGGCCGGCCGGACCTCATCTCCCGCGACACCGCCGGCAACCTGCTGCGCAACGCGGGCACCGCATCCGGGTCGCTGTCGTCGACCGTGAAGGTCGGCTCCGGTTACCAGGGCTACAAAGGCCTGTTCTGACGGGCTGACGGGCTGACGGGCTGACGGCCTGACACGGCCTGACGGGCCTCTCCGCCCTGTGCGATCCGCCGTGGCACCGGCGACCGCGACCGCCGCACGGGTCGCCGGTCCGCCCGATGCCACGGCGGTCGCGGTTCCGCCGCCCGCGTTCGCCGCCCGCGTCCGCCGCCCGCGTCCGCCGCCCGATTCCCGGCGCATGCGTCCGGCGCATGCGCAGCACCCGGGCGGCCCCCGCAACTCTCTCCGTATCCGACGCACTCGATGGAGGAGCATCACCTTGGGCAGAAACGCCCTGACCCGCGGCGCCACCGCCGCCACGGCCGTCGCCACCGCCTGCGGCCTCGCCCTCGGCCTCGCGCCGCTGGGCGCCGCGCCCGCGCGTGCGGCCGACCTGCCGCCGGAGGCGGTCATCCAGCCGTACGGCACGGAGCGGCGGTTCGCCGACACCATCGGCGTCGGCGGAGCGACCGGCTACGTCCACAAGGCCGAGGACGCGACGTCCCCCGTGTGGCGCTCGTACGACGGCACGGTCGTCCACCCCCTGCCCGACACCGCCCCGGTCTACGCGCGGGTGACCCGGGCGGCGGACGGCCGCGAGGTCGTCACGTACGCGCAGCAGGGGCGGTACGGCACGCAGCGCGTGCTGGACACCGTGACCGGCGAGGTCACCGAGCGGGCGCTGCCGGAGGGCGAGACGTTCCTCGGCGCCGTCGGCACACCGGACGGGCTCCTGACCGCGAGCGTGTTCCGCAGGGCCGGCGGGACCGGCTTCGGCGTGCACCTGCTGGCGCCGTCCGGCGACGGCTGGTCGGCCAGGGAGGTCACCGGGCTCCCCGCCGGGTCGACCGGATACCTGCTGCGCGCGGCCGACGGCAGGGGCGGCGTGCTGTCCTGGTCGACGCCCTCGGGCCCGGGGCTCGGGTACGTCGACTTCGCCTCGGGCGCCGTCGTGTGGACCACCTCCCTGGCCAACGCGGCCCGGCTCGCCTTCGACGAGCGGCACGTCGCCTGGTTCGCGGGCGGCTCCGTGCACCTGCGGTCCCGTACCGAACCGGGCGCGCCCGAGCGGACCGTGGCGCTCCCGGCGCCCGCGCAGGGCACCGCGGACTACCGCATCGCCCTGGTGGGCGACGCCGTCTACGCGGTCCGCACGGCCGCCAAGCCGGACGACGGCGTGGCCGACCCGCTGTACGCGGTGGGCCTGGCGGACGGCGCCGAGGTGCGGACGGTCCTGCCCGAGGCCGCCTCCCTGATCCAGTCGGGCGACGGCGGCGCCCTGCTGTTCGGCGGCGGCGCCGGCGGCGCCGACTGGGCCGTCCGGCGCCTGGCGCCCGGTGCCGCGGTACCGGCCGCGCTGCTGCCGGTCGGCACGACGAAGCCGGTGCGCTACGGCCTGAGCCTGGACCGCGGGCGCCTCGGCATCGCCGAGGGGATGACGTCCCGTACCGGCGGCATCATGAAGGGCAGCCTCCACCAGTACGAGGGCGGCACGGGCCCGGCACCGGTCGCGGGCGACCGGACGGAGCGGTACGCGCTGGGCACCACCGCCTCCGGTCTCTTCGCCGCGGAGGGCGGCGAGGTGACGTACCTGACCGGCCAGGGCGACGACGTGATCGCGCACCAGCACCACCGGGACGTCCTCGAGGGCCACCGCGGCGGCCGGATCGTCGACGCCGACCGCCGCTGGGCCGTGTACGACAGCGGTACGCAGGACAAGCAGCTCGTGCTCGACACGGTCGGCGGCGGCACCCTGCTGGAGCGGCCCGAGGTGGCCGCCGCCGTGTACGACACCACATTGTGGAGCGCCACCGCGACGGCGGGCACGTTCACCGCGTACGACCTGGCCGAGGCCGAGGAGACGGGGAGTGTCACCACCGACGTGCCGTGCGTTCCCACGGAGATCCAGGCCGTGCACCGCTGGCTGTACTGGTCGTGCGGCGCCGACGGCCCGGCCGGCGTGTACGACCGCACCGCGAAGAAGTCCGTCCGCGTCGACGGCGGTGACGTCCTGCTCGGTGACGGCTTCACCGTGCGCCACGCGGCCGGTGAGCTGCGCCTGACCGACGTCACCTCCGGCACGGCGCGCACGCGCACCGTCGCGGCCCTGCCGCACCGCGAGGCGGGCGGCCACGACCGGCGGGTGACGTGGACCGTGGACCGGTACCGGGGCCACATCGCGTACACGGACGCCGCGGGTGCGACGCACATCGCGCCGACCGGCGCCACGGGTTCCGGTCTGGCGGCGCTGCGGCCCGCCGCCGACGACCCGTCGGTCCGGCCGCGCCGCAGCGACCCGTGGCAGACGCGGTGGGAGCTCACCGGTCCGGCCGCCTCCTGGACCGCGGAGTTCCGCCACCGGGCGACCGGCGCGCTGGTCGCGACGACGAAGGGCACCGGCGACCGCACCGCGGTGACGGCCGCCTGGGACGGCGTGGACGCCCAGGGCGCCCCGGCGCTGTCCGGCGCGTACACCTGGACCGTCCGCATCACCCCCGCCGACGGCAGGGGCGGGGACCTCGTCCGGTCCGGGACGGTCGCGCTGTACCACGGCAGGGCGCCGCGGCACGACTTCGGGCTGGACGGCACCCCGGACCTGCTGGCGATCAACAAGTACGCCGGGATGGAGCTGATCAAGGGCAGGCCGGACGGCACGCTCTCCGACAAGCCCGCCGAGACGTCGCCGTTGCCGTGGGACGACGTGGACGCCGCCGTGGCCATCGGCGACCCGCTGGGCGACGGCTGCAACGACCTGCTGCTGCGTCACTCCTCGGGCGTGCTGTACCGCGCGGAGGGCTCGTTCGACGGGGCCTGCCGGCTGCCGGACCGCCAGGTGGGCACCGTCCGGGTGTCCCTCGGCACCGGCTGGGACGTCCACAACGTGATCGCCTCCCCCGGCGACCTCACCGGTGACGGCGTGGACGACGTGATCGGGCGGGCCGCGGCCACCGGTGACATCTGGCTGTACGCGGGCAGGGCCGACGGCCGGCTGCAGCCGGGCGTGCGGATCAGCTCGAACTGGTCCGCGTACAAGAAGGTCGTCGGCGCGGGCGACCTCAACGGCGACGGCCACGGCGATCTGCTCCTCCAGGACGCCTCCAACGAGCTGTGGCGCGTCGAGGGCCGCGGCGACGGCACCGTCAGGAGCCGGGTCCTCGTCTTCAGCGACTGGGGGGCCAACCGCGACACCGTCCTCGGCATCGGCGACCTGTCCGGTGACGGCAAGGCGGACCTCCTGTCCCGGGACACCTCCGGCAACCTCTGGCGCAACGACGGCAACGGCGCGGGTTCGTTCGGCGGTTCGCGCCTGGCCGGCAGCGGATGGACCTCGCACAGGACGCTGTTCTGACACCGCCTGCCCGGGCCCGGGGGCCGATACTCGATCGGCTCCCGGACCCGGGAGGGCTATGCTCGGCACAACGCGAGGCGCCCGGATATGCTGCGGGTCGCGGGCCGTTAGCTCAATTGGCAGAGCAGCGGACTTTTAATCCGTTGGTTGTGGGTTCGAGTCCCACACGGCCTACCGCGCAGCCCCGGACCGGCATCCCCGGTCCGGGGCTTCTTCGTGCCTCACCGCCCACCCGCCGGCCGCAGCGCCGCGCACAGGGCCTCCAGGGCGGGGCCGTAGGCATGGTCCGGCGGGGTGGCGTAGCCGACGACCAGGCCGTCCGGGGCGGGCATGGTGGCGGCCGGGTGGCGGAAGGCGGCGAGACCGTCGAGGGCGATGCCCCGGCGCCCGGCCGCCCGTACCGCGGAGGCCTCGGTGCCCGGCGGGAGGCGCAGGACGGCGTGGAGGCCGGCCGCGATGCCGGTGGGGACGAGGTGCGGCGCGTGGGCGGCGAGGGCGGTGACGAGCCGGTCGCGGCGGCGGCGGTACCGCTGGCGCATGCGGCGCACGTGGCGGTCGTACGCGCCCGACGCGATGAAGTCCGCGAGGGTGAGCTGGTCCAGGACGCTTGCCCACGCCTCCCGTTCGCCCTTGGCGGCGAGCACGGCCCCGACGAGGTGCGGGGGCAGGACCATCCAGCCGAGCCGCACGGCGGGGGAGAGGCTCTTGCTGACGGAGCCGCAGTAGAGGACGTGGTCCGGGTCGAGGCCCTGGACGGCGCCGACCGGTTCGCGGTCGTAGCGGAACTCGCCGTCGTAGTCGTCCTCCAGGACCAGGGCGCCGCGCGCGCGGGCCCAGTCGACCACCGCCGCGCGGCGCCGCGCGTGCAGCGGGCCGCCGGTGGGGAACTGGTGGGCGGGCGTGAGCAGTACGGCCCGTACGCCGGGGCGGTCCGCCAGCTCCTCCGTGCGGGCGCCGTCCTGGTCCAGCGCGAGGGGGACGGTGGGCGTCCCGGCGGCCTCCAGCAGCGAGCGGTGGAAGCCGAGTCCGTACGACTCGACGGCCAGCGGGCCGCGCAGCACCCGGTCGCCGAACAGCAGGCGCAGCGCGTGGGCGAACCCCGAGCAGATGACGATGTGCTCGGGCGAGGTGTGCACGCCCCGCGCGCGGGCCAGGTAGGCGGCGAGCGCCGTGCGCAGCTCGATGCGGCCCCGGGGGTCGCCGGGGCCGTAGGCGGAGTGCGGAGCGGCGTTCAGGGCGCGGCGGGCGGAGGCGAGCCAGGCGGTGCGGGGGAAGGACGAGGCGTCGGGGGATCCCTGGCGCAGGTCGTGGCGGACGGGCGGGCCGGCCTCGCCCATCGTCCGCCCGGGTCCCGCCGGTCCGGCGGCCGCTGTGGCCGCTCCCGTGGTCCTGGCCGTTCCCGCCGGTACGGCCGCCCGTCCGGCGACGCGGGTGCCGGACCCCTGGCGGGCGGTGAGCCACCCCTCGGCGACGAGCTCGGCGTACGCGTCCGCGACCGTGTTGCGGGCGAGCCCGAGGTCGGCGGCGAGCGAGCGGTACGGCGGCAGGCGCGTGCCGGGGGTGAGCCTGCCGCTGCGGACGGCGTCGCGCAGCGCGGCGCTCACCGCGGCCCGGCGGCTACCGCCCGCCGGCAGCTCCAGATGCAGGTCGGACCCGGTGCGCTCGGCGGAATTGACCCATGATTCCGGCATGGAAGTGCACCCTACAGCCGGTCTTTCCGGTCCTTAGATTCGACGGCATGACGAACACGGACACGGTTTCCCGGCTCGACTTCGCCCAGGCCGCCCCGAAGGCCTTCAAGGCCCTGATCGGATTCGACACCGCCGCCCGCGAGGGCCTCGACCCCACCCTGGTGGAGCTCGTCCAGATCCGGTCCTCGCAGCTCAACGGCTGTGCGTACTGCCTGCACATGCACACCCGCGACGCCCGCAAGGCCGGTGAGAGCGAGGAGCGGCTGCACATGGTCGCCGTCTGGGAGGACGCCGCGCACTTCTTCACCGAGCGCGAGCGGGCGGCCCTCGCGCTGACCGAGGCCGTCACGCTGGTCGCGTCGTCCGGGGTGCCGGACGACGTCTACGCGCGCGCTGCGGCCCACTTCGCGCAGGAGGAGCTGGCGCGGCTCCTGGCCCTCATCCTCACGATCAACACCTGGAACCGGATCGCCCTCAGCACGGCCAAGATCCCGGGCGCCGCGTAGCGCCCGGCGGTCCGTGGTGATGATCTCCGCTCCGATGGCGTAAGGTGGTGTTCACCGACGCGGGGTGGAGCAGCTCGGTAGCTCGCTGGGCTCATAACCCAGAGGTCGCAGGTTCAAATCCTGTCCCCGCTACTGATCGACGAAGACCCGGTGCCTTGCGCACCGGGTCTTCGTCGTTCCCGGGCCGAGTGCGCTCGCCCGGTCGGCCGATGGCGTACGGCGGTGCGGCGCGGCTCCGGACGGCGTGCGCGGGCCCCGCCTACCGTCCGTAGCCGTGGGCGACAACGGCGGCACCGGGGGTACCGGCACGAGGGGCGCGACCGCGGACTCCACCTGGGTGCGCAACCCCCGGCGGGCACGGGTGCGCCGCTTCCTCCGGGCGGTCCCCGCCCTCATGATCGTCGGCGGGATCGGGTACGACCTGGCCACGCCGCCCGCGTTCACCGCCGTGCCGCTGTTCGCCGCCGCCCCGCTCGTCGCCGCGCCCTTCTTCACCGCGCGTACGACCCTGGTGGCGGGGCTCGCCGCCGTCCTGGCCGTCGTCGGGCCGCGGCTCCACAGCGGCGTGCTGCACGAGGCCCCGGCGATCACCGAGACCGTCACCCTGATCACGGTCTCGGGGCTCGCGCTGCTCATCAACCGGGTCGTCCGGCGCAGCGGTGAGCGGCTCGCCTCCGCCCGCGGCATCGCCGAGACCGCGCAGCGGGCGGTGCTGCCCACGCCGGCCGAGCGGATCGGCGGACTGCGCGTGGCGGCGCGGTACGAGGCGGCGCAGGCGGACGCGTTCATCGGCGGCGACCTGTTCGCCGTGCAGGACACGCCCTACGGGGTGCGGCTGGTGGTCGGGGACGTACGGGGGAAGGGCATGGGCGCGGTCGAGGCGGTGGCGGTCGTGCTGGGGGCCTTCCGGGAGGCGGCAGAGCAGGAGAGCTCCCTGGAGGGCGTGACGCAGCGGCTGGAGCGGGCGCTCGCCCGGGAGGGCACGCGGCGGGACGGGCTGGACGCCTTCGAGGGGTTCACCACCGCCGTCCTGGCCGAGGTGCCGCGCGGCGAGGGGGTGGTGCGCATGGTCAACCGCGGCCACCCGGACCCGCTGCTGCTGTACGCCGGCGGGAGCCTGGAGCCGCTGGAGCCGGCCGAGCCGGCGCTGCCGCTGGGCATGGCCGACCTGGGGGCCTGGCCCGACCGCGCGGAGCAGGTGCCGTACCCGCCCGGAGCGACGCTCCTCTTCTACACGGACGGGCTGTCGGAGGCGAGGGACGCCACCGGTGCCTTCTACGACCCGGCCGTGGGGCTGGCGGGGCGGGACTTCGAGGGGCCGGAGGAGCTGCTGGACGCGCTCGTCGAGGACGTACGGCGGCACACCGGCGGCGGGGCCACCGACGACCTGGCCCTGCTGGCCGTGAACAGGCCGTCGGCGCACGCCGCCGAGCACCGAGCGTGACCGGTGCATACCGCTCCGCAAAGCATTTGACGTGGAGTCGGAAAGTGTGATGAGGCGCGCGGGGCCTGAGGGGCCGTCAAGTTGCCGCATCTGCCCGCCTGTGGGGCGGTACGTCCGGCCGGTGGAAGTTAATGATCAGTAGGAACAGCTTGGAAACGCGGCCCCGCGTCTATTAACGTTCGATAACGCAGCGCGGTCGTCCCAGCCGACGCAAGAGCGACGGCACCGTGCGCGCGCGCCGAATTCCGCATGGGAACCGGGGAACCACCACTTGGGGTGAATCGGGCCGCATCGCCGGCCCGTAGGAGACCTTCCTGCTCCGAACCCGTCAGCTAACCCGGTAGGCGAGAAGGAAGGAAAGGAGTGCGCCCCCGTGGCGTCCAACAGGCCTGCCCCCGAAGCGCCGTCGGCTCCCTCGGCCCCCTCGGCTCCCTACGCCGCCGCTTCGTTCGGTTCCGGTGCTCCCGCGGACGGTCCGTGGGAGGAGTGGAACCCGACCGAGGACACCGTCCGTCCGGTCCGGGGCCGCCACCGGGTCGTCAAGCAGCGCGGCGGGCTGGCCCGCAGCTCCACCGTCCTCGGCGTGGGCGTGATCGCGGCGGTCGGCGCGGGCGGCATGGCCACCGCGCAGGACAAGCCCCCGGTCTCGATATCCCTGCCCGACCTGCCGGGCGCGATCGCCGACAGCCTGCCGGACGCCGAGTCCATGCCCGGTATCGGCACCCTGATGTCCGACGACGGCGACACCCCGGGCGACGCTCCCGTGAACGCGGCGCCGCTCACCGCCGCCTCCCTCACCGCCGGCGACGGCACCGGTGACCAGGCCGACAGCGGAGCGAACGCCGGCGAGGCGCTGCGCGCCCGCATCCTCCAGCAGGCCGAGCAGCAGCAGGCGTCCGCCGACGCCGCGGCGAAGGCCGCGGCCGAGAAGGCAGCCGCCGAGCAGGCCGCCACCGCGGCCAAGGCCCAGCAGACCGCCGCGGAGAAGGAAGCCGCCGAAGCGCAGGCGAAGGCCGAGGCCGAAGCCGCCGCCAAGGCGGAGGCCGAGCGGCTGGCGAAGCTCGCCGCGAGCTACGCGCTGCCGACCTCCTCGTACACGATCACCTCGACCTACGGCCAGGCCGGCTCGATGTGGTCCTCCGGCTACCACACCGGGCTCGACCTCGCGGCCCCGACGGGTACGCCGGCCAAGGCCGTGCACGGCGGCACCGTCAAGTCGGCCGGCTGGTCCGGTTCGTACGGCTACCGGATCGTCCTGGAGCTCGAGGACGGCACCGAGGTCTGGTACTGCCACCTCTCCTCCATGACGGTCGGCGCCGGCCAGAAGGTCGCCACCGGCGAGACGATCGGCCGTGTCGGCGCCACCGGCAACGTGACCGGTCCGCACCTGCACCTGGAAGTGCACACCGCGAGCGGCGAAGGCATCGACCCGCTGGCATGGCTGCGCGGCAAGGGCCTGACCGTCTGATGCCGACCGCGTCGGCGCGGCAGCTCGTTGCGCGGGGCCCAGCTGCCAGGGAGCTCGTGGCGCGGGAACGGCCCGGCCGGGCGCTGTCCGGCCGGGGAGCTTCCGCGCGGACACCCTGCCCGCGGACACCTTCCCCGCGGGCGCCGTCCGCAGAGGCGCCGTCCGCGCGGGCATCGGGAGGCCGAGGCTCCGTGGAGCCGGCCGTCCGCGAAGACCCCGGCAGTCCTGGCGGTGCACCCCCCGACGCCAGGGCTGCCGGCTGCCCCTGTGCCGCTGCGGCAGACTGCCCGCGTCCGGGCGTGCGACGGCCGGAATAGCCGCCTCCTCGAGGGGCGTTGAGCCACGCATGACCTCACTCCGCACGCTGGGCACCTCCGACCTCCACGTCTTCCCCCTCGGGCTCGGAGGTAACGTCTTCGGCTGGACCGCGGACGCCGCGCAGTCCTTCGCCGTCCTCGACGCCTACACGGCCGCCGGCGGCAACTTCATCGACACCGCCGACACGTACTCGTCCTGGGCCCCGGGCCACCAGGGCGGCGAGTCCGAAACGGTCATCGGCGACTGGCTGGCCGCCCGCGCGAACCGGTCCGACGTCCTCATCGCCACCAAGGTCGGCTCCCACCCTCGGTACAAGGGTCTCGCCGCGTCGAACATCAAGGCGGCGGCCGAGGAGTCCCTGCGCCGGCTGCGCACCGACTACATCGACCTCTACTACACGCACTACGACGACCCGAGCGTGCCGGTCGAGGAGTTCGTCCCCGCGCTGGACCAGCTCGTCAGGGACGGCAAGGTCCGTGCCATCGCCGCGTCCAACATCTCCGCCGAGCGGCTCCAGGAGGCCCTGGACTTCTCCGCCCGCGAGGGCCTCGCCTCGTACGTCGCGCTCCAGCCGCACTACAGCCTCGTCTCCCGCGACACCTACGAGGGACCGCTGAGGGACACCGCCGAGCGGGCGGGTCTGTCCGCCGTGCCCTACTGGGCGCTCGCCTCCGGGTTCCTCACCGGCAAGTACCGTCCGGGCGCGGACGTCGACAGCGCCCGGGCCGCGGGCGCGGGCAAGCACCTGGAGACCGCACGCGGCCGTGCGGTGCTCGCCGCCCTGGACGCCGTCGCCGAGGGGCGCGGCGTCGAGGTCGCGACGGTGGCCCTGGCGTGGCTGCTCGCACGGCCGACCGTCGCCGCGCCGCTCGCCTCCGCGCGCACCGCCGAGCAGCTGCCCCCGCTGCTCGCGGTCGCCGGCGTGGAGCTGACGCAGGAGGAGCTGGCCGCGCTCACCGACGCCTCCGCCACGGAGGAGCCCGCCGGCAGCCTTTAGGGACCGGGACCGGGACCGGCTACGACCGGTACGGGTTGTAGCCCGCGTAGTCCCGGTGCGGAGGCGGTGTCCACACCCGGCCCGTCGCCCGCGCCGCGTACGTGAGGGCCGGGCCGGCCACCTCCTTGCGCTGCCACAGGTGGTACAGCAGTTCCTGCTCACGGGCCGCGAAGTCCGGGTCGGCCGCCCCCCGGCGGGCCCGGTGCCGCAGGAACGCCAGCGACGTCGCGAACGACTCGTACTCGCCCACCGCGCGGGCCGCCGGCGAGCCGAAGGAGCGTGCCGCGTACGACCGGGCCAGGCCGCGCGCCCGCATCGAGGACAGCGCGAGCGGCTCGGCGGGCGAGATCCAGCCCGCCGCCGCGTACGCGGGCAGCTCGCCGGATATGGTGCGCAGCTCCCGCTGGCGCGTCCAGATCGCCAGCCAGGTCAGCAGCCCGAACGCGGGCACCATGAACGCCCCGTACACCGCGTAGAACCCCCACGGGCCCAGGGCCGCCGAGCCGTTCCACAGCGCGTGCACGCCCATCGCCAGCACCAGCCCGAGCAGCGGCAGCACGGCGCGGCGGACACGCTTGCGGCGCGCGGTGAGCGCCGCGATGCCGCACCCGATCCCCGTCAGGACGGTGAACAGCGGATGCGCGAAGGGCGACATCACGATCCGTACGAAGAAGGTCGCCGCGGTGACGGACGCGAAGCCCGACGTCCCGATCTCCTGGTCCTCACCGAAGGCGTTGCCCAGGTACAGGATGTTCTCGGTGAAGGCGAAGCCGGTCGCGGTGAAGCCGGCGACGACCACCCCGTCGACGATCCCGCCGAAGTCCCGCCGGCGGAAGAGGAAGAGCAGCAGCACGCCCGCCGCCTTGGCGCTCTCCTCCACGACCGGGGCTATGACGGTCGCCCCGAGCGTGTCCGCCGCCGAGGGGTCGGCGGTGGCGGTGGCTATCCACCGGTGCGCGAAGGTGTTCGCGATGATCGCGACGAGCGCGGCGGCGCAGGCGCCCCAGGAGAAGGCGAAGATCAGGTTCCGCCATGGGCCCGGGTCCACCCGGTCCAGCCAGCGGAACGCCCCCAGCAGCAGCGGCACGGGCAGCATGGCGAGCCCGAGGCCCACGAGGAACCCCTCGGTGCCGGTCTGCTCCCGCACCAGTGCGAGGATCACCAGCCCGCACAGCGCGAGCAGGGTGGACACCGTGCCCAGCCGCACCACCCGGCTGCGCCACAGCCGCCGGGGCCGGTAGCGGTGCCGGGCGCGCTCCGGCACGGCATCGAACGCCGGGTCGCTGCGGTACGCCGGGACGGGCGGCTGCGGTGCGGGGCGCGGGAACGAGTGGGTCACACCATGACACTAACGAGGACCACTGACAGCACGCGACGGGATGGTCACGCTCGGGACAGGCGCCGGAACAGCAGGTCGTGCACCACGTGCCCCTTGTCCAGGCCCTGGCCCTCGAACCGGGTCAGCGGCCGGAACGCGGGCCGTGGCGCGTATCCGCCGTCGGGCTGGGTGTTCTCGAAGTCGGGGTGGGCGCTCAGCACGTCCAGCATCTGCTCGGCGTACGGCTCCCAGTCGGTCGCGCAGTGCAGGACCGCCCCGGGCTTCATGCGGGACGCGACCAGGGTCAGGAACTCGGGCTGGATCAGCCGCCGCTTGTGGTGCCGCTTCTTGGGCCAGGGGTCCGGGAAGTAGACGCGGACGCCGTCGAGGGCGTCGGGCGCCAGCATCTCGCGCAGCAGGATGATCGCGTCACCGTTGGCCACCCGTACGTTCGTCAGGCCGGTTTTGTCCGCGAGCGCCAGGAGGTTGCCCTGGCCCGGCGTGTGCACGTCGACCGCGAGGATGCCGGTCCCCGGGTCGTCGGCGGCCATCTGCGCGGTGGCCTCGCCCATCCCGAAGCCGATCTCCAGCACGACCGGAAGCCCGCCGAACATCTCGTCCGTGTCGAGGACGCGCTGCCCGTCGATGTCCAGCCCCCAGCTGCCCCACAGCCGCCGCAGGGCGTCGGCCTGCCCGGGGGTGACGCGGCTGCGCCGGGGCTGGAAGCTGCGGATCCGCCGCTCGAAGTGCGACCCGGCGGGGTCGGGCGCGGGGCCCTCGGGGAAGCGGGGCGCACCCTTGGGCCGGTGGGACGCGGCGGTTTCTCGGATCTCAGACACAATGCCCCGATTCTACGGCCCCCGGCCCGCGCGGCGGCAGGCCCGACGGCGGAGCCGAAAACTGCTCCGGGGGCGGAGCCGAGCGCTCCGGGGGCGGTGCCAGGCCCGCGCACCGGCAGGGCCAAGCCCGCGCAGCGGCGGGTTCGAGGACCGCACGGCGGCGGGTTCGAGAGCCGCGGCGGCAGGTTCCAGGCCCGCGCGGCGGGCGGCCGTCAGGACCGCCGCGGCGGTGTCCCGCCCGGCCGCTCTACTCCAGGTGCGCCAGCGCCCGCCGGGCCACCTCGCGGCCGATCGGCAGGGAGGCGGTCGCCGCCGGGGACGGGGCGTTCAGGACGTGGACGGTGCGCGGCGCCTCGTGGATCAGGAAGTCGTCGACCAGCGTGCCGTCGCGCAGGACGGCCTGGGCGCGCACGCCCGCCGGGGCGCGGTGCAGGTCGCGCGCCTCGACGGCGGGGAGCAGGCGCCGCACCGCCTCCGTGAAGGCGCGCTTGGAGGCGGACCGGTGCAGCTCGCCGGCCCCGTAGCGCCAGTGGCGGCGGGCGATCCGCCAGGACCCCGGCCACGTCAGGGTGCCGGCCAGCTCGCGCGGGTGGACCGTGGACCAGCCGTACCCCTCGCGGGCCAGCGCCGGGACCGCGTTCGGCCCGACGTGGACGCCGCCGTCGATGCCCCGGGTCAGGTGCACCCCGAGGAAGGGGAAGGCCGGATCCGGCACCGGATACACCAGGCCCCGCACCAGCTCCGGGCGCTCCAGCTCGTAGTACTCGCCCCGGAAGGGCACGATCCGTACGCCCGGCTCGTCGCCCGCCAGCCGGGCGACCCGGTCGCAGTGCAGCCCCGCGCAGTTCACCATCGCCCGGGCGCGGACGACCGCCCCGGCCGCCGTCCGCACGGCGACGCCCCACGGGCGCCGGTCCACGGCGGCGACCTCCGCGCCGTAACGGATCTCCGCTCCGGAGGACTCCGCGAGCTGTGCCGCCACCGCCCCGTAGTCGCACACGCCGGTGGTGCCGACGTGGATCGCGGCGAGGCCCCGCACCTGCGGCTCGTACTCGGTGATCTGTGCCGGGCCCAGTTCCCGCACCGGGATGCCGTTCTCCCGGCCGCGCTGGACCAGGGCGTGCAGCCGGGGCAGCTCGTCCCGCTCGGTGGCGACGATGAGCTTGCCCGTGACCTCGTACGGCAGGCCGTACTCGGCGCAGAACTTGACCATCTCGGCCGCCCCGCGGACGGCGTACCGCGCCTTGAGCGAGCCGGGGCGGTAGTAGATGCCGCTGTGGATCACGCCGCTGTTCCGCCCGGTCTGGTGGCGCGCGGGGCCGGTCTCCTTCTCCAGCACCACCACCCGCGTCCCGGGCGCGGCGCGCGTGATCGCGTACGCCGTCGACAGCCCGACGATCCCGCCGCCGATCACGAGCACGTCACAGTCGAACCGGGCCGAACCCTCAACGCCGTACGCGGACACCGTGCCACCTCCCACCCCAGATAGTGCACTGGCCCACTGACAATGCGCGCAAACCTGAGGAGGCGAACGTCACGTCGCGCGCGGCGGTCACGCCGCCGCGGGCGGACGCGCCGGCGCGTCCGCCGGACGCCCCGCGGGCGCCGGGGGCCGCGCCGCCACCGGTGCTCACGCCGGAGCCATGAGCAGCGGTCGCGCGCGCTCGCGCAGCTCCACCACGCGCGGCTCGTCGCCGTACGCCTCCAGCCGGTGCAGCAGGTCCCGGACGTACTCCGTCGTACGCGCCGACGATATGCGCCCGGCCACCTCCACCGCGCGCGTGCCCGCCGCGCAGGCCGCGTCCAGGTTCCCGGACTCCAGCTCGGCCACGGCGCTCACCACCAGCCGCAGGCCGTGCGAGCGCACGTACTCCTCCGTCGGCCGTGACAGCGCCTGCTCGGTGAATCTGCGCACCTGCCGCGGCGCCTTCAGGTCCCGGTAGCACTCGGCGGCGTCCGCGCAGAACCGGTCGTACGAGTAGAAGCCCAGCCAGGTGGGGTCGGCGTCGCCCTCCCGCGACCGCTCCAGCCACCCCTCCGCCGCCTTGAGCGCCGCCCCGGCGGCCGCCGCGTCACCCGCCTTGGCGTGCGCGCGCGCCTCCACCAGGCGGAAGAACGACATGGTGCGCGCCGTGGCCAGCCCCCGGTTGCGCTCCAGCGCCGCCTGCGCCAGGTCCACGCCCTCGTCGGCGAAACCCCGGTAGGTGGCCTGGAGCGACATCGACGCCAGCACGTACCCGCCGAGCGGCACGTCGGCTGCGGCCCGCGCGAGCCGCAGCGCCTGGATGTAGTACCGCTGCGCCGCCTCCTGCTGACCCGTGTCGAACGCCATCCAGCCGGCCAGCCGGGTCAGTTCGGCGGTCGCCCCGAACAGCGCCCGGCCCACCTCGTCCGAGTACGACGCCAGCAGCAGCGGCGCCGCGTCGACCCGGAGGCACTCCGGCACCATCGACGAACGCCAGTCGCCGCCGCCGTACTTGGAGTCCCAGCGCCGCGCGTCCTCGGCGGCCTCGCGCAGCTTCGCCACGTCGCTGTGGCCGACACGGGCGGGCGCCGCCCCGTCCTGCCCCTCCCCGGGGGGCACCGAGCGCTCCACCGACGAGTCGGCCGGGGTGATGAGCCAGCGGGACGCGGGCGTCGCGTACGCGCTGACGGCGAACGAACCGGCCAGGGACTGCCAGATCCCGCCGCCGCCCGCCCGTCGCCCGGCCAGATCCAGCCGGTACAGCTCCGTCGCCGACTTCACCGCCTCGCCGACGTCGCGCGGGAAGGCCAGTCCCACCTCCGGTGCCGGGTCCGCGTCCGCCAGGCCGATCTCGTGCAGCGGCACCGGGCGGCCGAGCTTCTGCGCGATGGCGGCCGCGATCAGGTGCGGCGCGGCGCCCTGCGGCACCATGCCCTTCGAAACCCACCTGGCCACCGACGTCTTGTCGTACCTGAGCGTCAGTCCCCGCTGCGCTCCGAGGTCGTTGACCCGCCGGGCGAGGCCGGCGTTGCTTATTCCCGCGAGGGCGAGAACGGTGCCGAGCTTCTCGTTCGGCCCGCGTTGCTCCCTGGACATGCGCCACCCCTCGACACCCAGACGGCCGCCACGACGCCAGGCATAGGCGCGCGGCATTCGTAAACCCAGCGTAGTTCGCCGGATCCCGACCGTTAAGAGGCGGTGTTCCGTATGGCGAGATTGTTGCCCGTACGGGTGGATGTCGCGCCACGGGCGCGCGCCCGCCACCCCGCCCCCGTGCTCCGGCCGTGTGGCCGTGCGCCTGTCCGTGCGCTCTGGCCCGGCCGGTGGGGGAGCGCTTCCATGAGTCCTGCGTGGGTCGGCCCACTGCGTACTGGAACCAGTGGGCTGGGGGACACCGCCGCCTCAATCCCCGCGGGCGGCGGACCGGTCCGGGAGGCGAAGGGCGCCTCCCGGGCTGGAGGTCGTGCACGTCTGTCGGACGGTTCAGATTGGCTGAATGATGCCCATCGTTCGGCCGGCCGAACCGTCGTCATATGGCCAATGCCAGGGGCGCGTTCCTCTTTCGTGCGCGCGTCCCGGGAGCCCTCCTGCGCGCCGTTGTCGTGGCAGCATGTCCTTCATCGAAGGCTGAGGTTGTCCACAGGCGGTGGAGGCGGCGATGCGGTGGCTGGTGGGATGGAGCAGTATCGCCGCGAGCTTCGGTACGGCGGGGGCGGTCGGTTCCGACGACGACGGACGCACCGTGCACCCGGTCGGCGCCCAACTCCTGTGGGGTGACCCGGATCCGCTGTGGGCGGTGGGCGACTGGCGTCCCGACGAGGTGCGCGTCGTCACCGTGGACTCCTTCACCCGCCTCGCGGTCCTCGGCTGCTGCGCAGCGAGCGACGAGGAGCTGAGGGTCGGCCTGTTCGCGGCGCGCGGTGGCGCGATGCGGCACCTCACCGCCTGGCCGGGCAGTTACACCGCCGTCGTGCAGACCGGGCGGCGCATCATCGTCGCCGGTGACCTGGCCGGGGCGCGGCCGGTTTTCCACACCCCGTGGGCGAACGGCACGGCGTACGCGACCGCCGCCCTGCCGCTCGCCGACCTCATCGAGGCCCAGCTCGACATCGGCCACCTCGCGGCGCTCCTCGCCTGCCCCGAGACCCCGGAGGCGCTGCGCGACTCCACCCCGTACGTCGGCGTCAAACGCGTCCCGCCCGGGCACGCTCTCGTACTGCGCGAGGGCTCCCGCGAGATCACCGGGTACGAACCGGTCGCCTCGCTCGCCGTCGCCGGACCGCAGATCGACCCGGACCGGGCGGTGGAGGGCGTCCGCGACGCGCTCGTCGAGGCGGTACGGGCCCGGCTCACCGCGCCCCGCCACGCCCCCGACACCCTGCCGCCCGACCCGGGCCCCGTCCCCGGGATGGGCCCTGCCGAACGCCGTGCCGCCCGCGGGGCGCCCGCCCCCGGGATCGGCGCCGACCTGTCCGGCGGCAGCGCGTCCAGCACGCTCGCGCTGCTCGCGGCGGGGCTGCCCGGCGCGCCCGGCACCGTCCTGGGCCACGGCACCGGCGCGGGCGAGCGGCTCCTCGCCGTCACCTTCAACGACCTGGCCACCGGCGGCCGGGACGACGAACTGGAGCGGGCGCGGCTCCTCGCCGAGGATCCCCGGCTGCACCACGTCGTGGTCGCCGCGGGCGAGGAAGCCCTCCCGTACGCCACGCTCGAAGGCCCGCTCACCGACGAACCCGGCCCCTCGCTGGTGGCCGCCGAGCGCCACCGGCGGCGCCTCGCCGCGGGCAGCGCCGACCACTTCACCGGGCACGGCGCCCGGCAGGTCCTGGACGCCCACCCCGCCCGCCTCGCCGACCTCCTGATGGACCGCCGGCGCCGCCACCTGCTGCGCCCGGTCACCGCCCTCGCCAAGGCCACCGGCCCCTCGGCGGGCTCCCTGCTGGTGCCGCTGACCGTCTACCGGGCGGCCCGCAGACTGGCGCGCACGCCGTACCGGACCGGCCTGGAGACGGCCGCCGACCGGCTGCTGGCGGCCAACCGCACGGACCCGCCGGTGCCGGGGCCCCTGGACGCTTCCCTCTCCGCGCTCACCTGGTCCCGGCCTGGCCCCGCCGCCCGCTGGCTGACCGGCGAGGCGCTCGTCGAAGTATCGGTTCGCCTGGGCCAGGCGGCGACCCGCCCGACGTCCGTCCAGCGCCCGGGCGAGGCACGCGCGCGTGCCGCCCTGGCCCGGCACGCGGCGGACCACCGCATCCGGGAACAGGCCGCCGAGATCCGCAGCCAGCGGCTGCACGCCCCCTTCCTCGACAACCAGGTCGTACGGGCCTGCCGGGACCTGCCCGAGTCGCTGCGGGTCCAGCCCGGGGCTCGGGCCGCGATCCTGCGCGCCGTCCTCGCGGGCGCCGGCATCCACGACCTCCCGCCCGGCTGGGGCGCGCCCTCCCACGCGTCGTCGGCCGCCGCCACCCGCGCGGGCCTCCGCCTTGCACTGCCGGAGCTGATGGCCCTTTTCGACGCGCCGCTCCTCGCCGACGCCGGGCTGATCGAGGCGCGGGTCGTCCGCAAGGCCCTGCGCGCCGCGTCCGAGGGCGAGCCGCTGCCGCTGGACGGCCTGGCCGACCTCGTCTCCACCGAGCTGTGGCTGCGGCGCCTGCTCGCCCGCCGGGGCACCTGCTGGACCGGCACCGCGGCCCCGCGCCAGCGCGCGGTCGCCGCGGGCGTCCCGCCACGCCCGACACTGCGCTCCTCATAGGCGGCGCCTGGGCTCCCGGTCCCGGCGGTCCGGGTCCGGCGGTCGGGGCTCGGCTTGCGCTTGCGGGTCCGGCGGTCGGGGCTCGGCTTGCGCTTGCGGGTCTGGTGGTCGGGGCTCGGCTTGCGCTTGCGGGTCTGGTGGTCGGGGTTCGGCTTGCGCTTGCGGGTCTGGTGGTCGGGGTTCGGCTTGCGCTTGCGGGTCTGGTGGTCCGGGTCCGGCTTGCGCTTGCGGGTCTGGTGGTCCGGGTCCGGCTTGCGCTTGCGGGTCTGGTGGTCCGGGTCCGGCTTGCGCTTGCGGGTCTGCCGGGCCTGGGTCCGGCTTGCGCTTCCCGGCTGCTGGTCCGGGTCCGGCTTGCGCTTCCCGGACCGGCGACCTGCGCCCGCCTGCGCTTCCCGTCCGTCGGCCCGCGCCCGGTTGGCGCCTCCGCGGCCGCAAGCCTGGGTCCCGCTTGCGCTTCCCGGTCTGCCGGCTTGCGCCCGGCCTGCCCCGACCCGCGACCTGCGCGCTCCTGGAGCGGCGGTTCAGCCGCAGCCGATCCGTGACTCGGCCCAGCCGACCGGGGCCGCCCGTCCGAGGGGCGCCGCCGTGTGCGGCTCGGCGACCAGGCGGATCGTCCGGTGACCGGCGATCCCCACGTGTGCCGGCACCGCCGCCTCACCGCCGCGCACCACCGGCGACCGCCACAGCCGCACGCCCCCGTCCCCGTACACGGAGAACCGCGCCCCGCCCAGCCCCAGCGCCATGTCGTCGACGCCGACGAACGCGTCGTACGTGGAGCAGCGGCGGTTGAGGTCGATGGTGACGGAGGACCTCGCGTGCACGGTCACGCCGTGCCCGTACCGCTCGCCGCCGATCGACATGCCCCAGCGCTGCCACAGCCAGCCGGACTCGTGCAGCCGCACCTCCGGAGCGGTGTGGTCGCCGAACAGCCCGTACCGCAAGGTGTTGACCTGGTAGGTGCTGGCCGGGGGCGGCGGAGCCGGCGTGGAGGGGGATGCCGGTGCGGGGGGCGGCGCCGGCCTCCGGGTGGGGGCGGGCGCGGGCGGAGGCGCCGGATCCGCGGGGGTGGTCGCGGGCGCCGGTGTCCGGGACGGGGCCGTGCTGCGGCTTGCGGCGGGCGGCGGGGCGGCCGGTGCGGCGGTCGGTGACGGGGAGGCCGACGGGGCCGGGGCCGCCTCGGACGGGCCGGGCCGGGGCGGCTCCTCCCGCGGTACGGCAGGCTCGGCCCGCGGCGGCCTCGCCTGTGGCTCGGGCGATGCGGGCCGGGGGTCGCCCGCGAGCGCCCACACCAGCCCCGCGGTCGCCGCCACGGCCACCGCCGCCGCGATCCCGGCCTTCGCCGGTACGCCCAGCCCTTCGGTGACGGCACCGCCGGCCCCCGCCCCGGCGGACCCTCCGACGCCCGCGGAACCCGCTCCCGCCCCGGCGGACCCTCCGACGCCCGCGGAACCCGCTCCCGCCCCGGCGGACCCTCCGACGCCCCCGGCACCCGCGGCACCCGCGGAACCGGCGGCGGCCGCACCCGCGGCTCCCACAGCGCCCGCCGCACCGCCGGCGGCCACCGTGCCGGCCGCCTTGAGCGAGGCCCCGGCCGCGAACCAGCCGATGACGGCGACCGGCAGCAGCGCCGGGATCCCGGCGTTGACCTGCTGCAGCTCGCCCGCCGCCAGCCGGCACGCGGCGCACTCCTCCAGGTGCTTGCGCAGCCCCCGCTCGGCACGTGTGCGCAACCCGCCCCGGGCGTACGCGCCCAGCCGGTCGGCGTACCGCGCGCAATCGCCCCCGGAGGTGAGGGCCCGGCTCACGTGCGCCTGCAGGTACGCCTGCTTGAGGCCCTCCCGGGCCCGGCTGGCCAGTACGGCGGTGGCGTTGGCCGTCAGCCCGAAGAGCGGCGCCACCTCACTGGGCGACTCCTCCTCGACGGTCGTGTGCCACAGCACCGCCTGCCACCGCTCGGGGAGCGACCGGAACGCCTGCATGGCCAGCGACCGCTCGGCCGAGTGCATCGCGCGCACGTCGGCGCCCACCTCGACCGTGCCCTCGCCGGACACCTCCGGGGGACGCGTCGCCTGGGCGGCGAACACCGCGAAGTCCTCGACCAGATGCTCCCGCCGGGCGGTCCGCGCCCAGGCCGCCGCCACGCGCCGCACGGTGGTGAGCAGGTAGGCCCGTACGGCGTGCTCGGGCCCCGCGCCGCCGCGCACCGCCTGCAGCGTCCGCGCGAACACCTCGGCGGTCAGGTCGTCCGCCGTGTGCCCGTCCCGGCAGCACGTGCGCGCGTACCGCCGCACCGCCTCCGCGTGCCGCCGGAACAGCTCCTCGTAGGCGTCGTCGTCGCCGTCCCGCATCCGCCGCACCAGGACGGCGTCCGGGGGCGGCAGCTCGACCGGCGGGGGCAGTACGGACCCGGAGGACCCCCCCGTGCGCTGCGCCGGCACGCCCGCGTCGGCCTCGCCCCCGACCTGCTGAACCCCTGTGCCCCAGGCCCCCGCACCCCAGGCTCCTGCGTCCTGGGCGTCCGTATCCGGGGCTCCTGCGGCCGGAGCCTCCGCGTCCCAGGCTCCTGCGGCCCGCGCCCTTGCTTCCGGGGCCTCCGCGTCCCGTGCCCCTGCTTCCGAGGCCCCCGGGTCTGAGGCTCCTGTCCCCTGAATCTCCGCGTCCCAGGCTCCTGCGTCCTGGGCAGCCGCGCCCGGGGCTCGTGCCGACGGGGCCCCCGCGTTCCGAGCCTCCGCGTCCCGTGCCCCTGCTTCCGAGGCCCTCGGGTCCAAGGCTCCTGTCTCCGGAGGCCCCGCGTCCCGGGCCCCGCACGGGCTGCCCGCCGGGGCGGTGCCGCTCGCGGCGGGTCCGCCCTGGCTCGGCACCCTGCGGGACGACAGCCCACGCGTCTCGCCGGTCCCGGCACCGCCGAGCGGCTCGTCGCGACCCTCACCGCTCATGGCGGAAGCCCCCGTATCGCTGCTCGGACCGGAACACCGGGCAAGCGTGCCACAGCGGCCCGGTCCGCCCGGGGTTGTTGGCCCGTCAACCACTCATCCGGGGAGGTTTCCCGGATCCGGGCGCGCCGCATCACCCTTTCGGGTTAGACGGCGGCGGCCCGGCCGAGTGTCGTTCCGCGTCTCCGACGCGCCTTCACGCGCCTTCACACGCCTTCACGCGCCGGCGCGGTCACGCGGGACGGGAGCGGAGGCCCTCCAGGAGGATGTCCAGCAGCCGTGCCGACGCCGCACTCTGCTGCGCCGCGTCCGGCAGCGAGGGCGCCGCCGTCGCGATGACCAGCAGCACGTCCGCCACCGTCACGTCACCGCGCAGCTCGCCCGCCTCCCGGGCCCGGTCCACGAGCCGGCCCACGACCTCCAGCAGCTCCGACGCGCCCGCGTCGTCCTGCTCGGCCACCGGCACCGCCCGCGGCGCGACCATGCGCGCCCCGGCCTCGCCCGCGGCCAGGCCCTCGGCGGCGGCCGCGACCCCGCGCTGCTGCGGCACGCGCGAGGCGTCGAGCACGTCGGCCGGGGAAGCGTCGTCCCCGTCCACGCCGACCCGCAGCACCTGCGGCGGCAGCAGCCGCCCCGCACCCGAGGCCACCGAGGTGCGCAGGAACCGGGAGAGCGCCGACCACGGCTCCTCCTCCTGGCCCAGCGCCGTACGGGCCTGCTCCGTCAGCCGGGAGGTCTCCTCCTCGGCTATGCGCCGCACCAGTACGTCCTTGCTCGGGAAGCGCCGGTACACCGTGCCGACGCCGACGCGCGCCCGGCGCGCCACGTCCTCCATCGGCGCGCCGTACCCCAGCTCGCCGAACACCTCACGGGCCGCCCGCAGGACGTGCTCCAGATTGCGCTGCGCGTCCACGCGCAGCGGCGAGGTGCGCCCGGCAGCGCCGGCCACGGGCCTCATGGTGCCGTGAGCCCCGGCGAGCCCGGTGCCCGTGCCGCTCACCGTGCCGACCCCGTTACCGCCCGTCCCGCCGGCCGGCGGCGTGACGACGGTCTGCCAATGCGAATCCTGAACATGCATGTGTTCCCCCGGTAATGACGTCTCCCCCCGGAGACTCCCCGCCCTGACGATCAGGGGCCGGCTCCGCCGCGCTCAGGTCATGCGCGACGCCCGGACTCCCCGACGACATACGAACATAGTTGAGTCGGAGTCAATTCAGAAGGGGCAGTTCCGTACGGTGCGCCCCCCGATCGGAGCAAGGACCGGAACACTCCCGATTCCGACCCCTCCCGCCACCCCTTCTCCGCCGCCTGACCTGCGCACCTTTTGACTTCCCCGCCATCACCGCCACCCCGTGCCCCCTGCACTCGCCCGTCACACGAATTGCCGGGCCTGTGGACAAACCCCGAAGGGCGTTGCGTCATGGGAGGGTGACCGAACCTGTGCGCATTCTCGTTGTCGGCGGTGGCTACGTCGGGATGTACACCGCCCTGCACCTCCAGCGGCGCCTCAAGGACCGGCTGAGAAGCGGAACCGCCGAGATCACCGTGGTCACACCCGACCCGTACATGACGTACCAGCCCTTCCTCCCCGAGGCGGCGGCCGGCAACATCTCGCCCCGCCATGTCGTCGTGCCGCTGCGCCGCGTCCTGGACCAGTGCCACATCCTCATCGGCGAGGCCAAGGCCGTCGACCACTCCAAGCGCACCGCGACCGTCGCCACCCTCGCCACCGAGGAGACGGACGCCGTCCCCGTGGAGATCCGCTACGACGAGCTGGTCATCGCGCCCGGATCCATCTCCCGCACCCTCCCGGTGCCCGGGCTCGCCGACTACGGCATCGGCTTCAAGACCGTCGAGGAGGCCATCGGGCTGCGCAACCACGTCATCGAGCAGATGGACATCGCCTCCTCGACCCGTGACCCGGCGATCCGCGACGCCGCCCTCACCTTCGTCTTCGTCGGCGGCGGCTACGCCGGCGTGGAGGCCCTCGGCGAGCTGGAGGACATGGCCCGCTACACCGCCCGGTACTACCGCAACATCAAGCCCGAGGACCTCAAGTGGGTGCTCGTGGAGGCCACCGACCGGATCCTCCCCGAAGTGGGCGAGGACATGGGCCGGTACACCGTCCGCGAACTGCGCTCCCGGAACATCGACGTACGCCTGGAGACGCGCCTCGAATCCTGCGAGGACCGCGTCGCCGTCCTCAGCGACGGCACCCGCCTGCCCACCCGTACGGTCGTGTGGACGGCCGGCGTCAAACCGGCGCCCGTCCTCGCCTCCACCGACCTCCCCCGCAACGCACGCGGCCGCCTCGTGTGCACCCCGTACCTCACCGTCGACGGCGTCGAACACGCCTGGGCGGCCGGGGACGCGGCAGCCGTCCCCGACGTCACCGCTGCGGAGAGCGGCAAGGAGTGCGCCCCCAACGCCCAGCACGCCGTGCGTCAGGCCAAGGTCCTCGCCGAGAACCTCGTCGCCGCCCTCGAGGGCAGGCCACTGGAGCAGTACGCCCACCGGTACGCGGGGTCCGTCGCCTCGCTCGGCCTGCACAAGGGCGTCGCCCACGTCTACGGCCGGAAACTCAAGGGCTACCCCGCCTGGTTCATGCACCGCGCGTACCATCTCAGCCGCGTGCCGACGTTCAACCGCAAGGCACGCGTCCTCGCCGAGTGGACGCTGGCCGGGCTCTTCAAACGCGAGATCGTCTCGCTGGGGTCGCTGGAGCATCCGCGCGCCGAGTTCGAACTCGCCGCGGGGCCACCGCCCTCGTCCGACCCCAAGGACATGGCCGAAGGCGGAACCGCGGACGGCGCCCCGAAGTCCGACTGACGTATGGGATGACGCATCGGCCGACGCCCTTGTCAGTGCGCTCGGTCACACTGGACGTGTGACCATAGGTGGGCTCACACCTGCACAGAGTGACCCAGCGAACCAGCGACTCAGCACCCTGCGACTCCGCACGGCTACGACACCACGAGGCATACAGATCCGTGAACTTCACGCGTTGGAGCGCCCGGCTCCCCGGTACGCAGCGCCGCGCCGCCGCGCGCGGAACCGACCCTGGGGCTTCGCCGGCGCAGCGCGGGGACGGCTCCGTCCCCGCGGCGCGAGGTGAGTCCGGCCGGGGTGAGCCCGGTCAGCAGCCAGACCCCCGGCCCGGCGACGCCCCCGCCGGCGTCCCCCAGGACGTCCCCGCCCTGGAGGACTTCTCCGTACGGGAGATCATCGGCCGCCTCCCCGGGCTGGTCGCCCTGACGTACGGCTCCGAGCACCGCATCGCGTACGTCAACGACGCCTACGCCGCCGCCTTCGGTCACCGCCCGCCCGGTGCCCTCGCGGCGGGCTGCCCCGAGCTCTCCGAGCTGGGCCTGCTGCCGCTCATGGACCAGGTGCTGCGCAGCGGGAAGCCCCGTACGGTCAAGTCCCGGCGCACGCACGGCGGCTCGTACACGGTCACCTGCCTCCCCGTCGACACGCCCGGGCACGAGGGCGGCGGGGTGCTCGTCCACGCCGCCGACGTCACCGACCACGCCGACGCCGCCGAGCGGCTGCGCGCCAGCGAGCGCCGCCACCGCGAGACCGCCGTCACCCTCCAGCGGTCCCTCCTCCCCCAGGAGCTCGAACAGCCCGACGACCTGCGGGTAGCCGCCACCTACCAGCCGGGCGGCACGGACGCGGCCGTCGGCGGCGACTGGTACGACGTGATCACGCTGGGCGCCGGACGCACCGCCCTCGTCATCGGCGACGTCATGGGCCGCGGCGTGCGGGCGGCGGCCGTCATGGGCCAGCTGCGCACCGCCGTACGGGCCTACGCCCGCCTGGACCTGCCGCCCCACGAGGTGCTCCAGCTCCTCGACGGCCTCGCCGCCGAGATCGACGCCAGCCAGATCGCCACCTGCGTCTACGCCGTCCACGACCCGAACGAGGGCCGTCTCGTCTACGCGTCGGCGGGCCACCTGCCGATCCTCGTCAGGGACGAGGACGGCACGGTCCGCCGCGCCGAGGAGCCGACCGGCCCGCCCCTGGGCACCGGCGGCTGGCTGCACACCTCCGGCACCATCGCCCTGCCGCCCGGCTCGACCGCCGTCCTCTACACCGACGGGCTGGTCGAGCGGCGCCGGGAGGACATCGACGAAGGCGTCGCCGCCCTGGAGCGCGCCCTGTCCGGCGCGACCGGCAGCCCCCAGGTCGTCTGCGGCCGGCTGCTGCGTTCTCTGGGCGTCACCGCCGAGCACGACGACGACGTCGCCGTCCTGGTCCTGCAGCACCCCACCCGTACGGGCCCGGACGCGGAGCTGTTCCACAACGCCGCGCTCGACCTGCTCGGCGGCGTGGAGGCGGCGCCCCGCGCGCGTGCCTTCGCCTCCGGTGTCCTGTCCAGCTGGCGCTTCCCGGTGGAGCTGCGCGACCTGGGGGTGCTGGCCACCAGCGAACTCGTGGCGAACTCCCTCCAGCACGGCACCCCGCCGATGCGCCTGCGGCTCCGCCGCACGGACCGGCGCCTGATCATCGAGGTGACCGACGGGGACGACCACCTGCCGCGCCGCCGCCGCGCCGAAACGGAGGACGAGGCGGGTCGTGGCATCTCGATCATCGCCACGATCGCCTCGTCCTGGGGCAGCCGCCGCACGCCGGGCGGCGGCAAAGCGGTCTGGTGCGAGTTCGCCCTGCCCGGTTAGGCGGCCGCCTCGACCGGCTGCTCCGGCCGGTGCCGGGCGACGACCCGGGACGTCGCCACCGGGTACGGGTGGTCCTGCGCCGGCGTGAGCTTCGCGCCGAGCCGCAGGGCCAGCAGCGTGATGCCCAGCGAGAACAGCACGAAGGTCACGATGTACGGCCCGTGGAGCGCGGCCCCCATGGGCCCGCCCACGGCCGGCCCGACCGCCAGGGCGAGCTGCTTGACCAGGGCGAACGCCGAGTTGTACTGCCCGACCATCGACTCCGGCGCCAGATCGGCGACCAGCGGCGCCACGGTCGGCGACAGCATCGCCTCGCCCAGCCCGAACAGGCCGTACGTGGTGACGAACGCCGCCGTGGCCATCGCCTGGCTGCCGTGCCCGAGCCCGGCGTACCCCGCGAAGAGCCACGCCACGGCCCAGATCAGCCCGACACTCGCGATGACCCGGCTCCGCCGGCGCCGCTCCACGAAGCGCAGCACCAGGAACTGGGCGACCACGATGACCGCCGTGTTGGCCGCCAGCGCGATGCCGAGAGTCGACGGCTCGATCCCGGCGGCCTCGGTGCCGTACGCCGCGAGCCCCGACTCGAACTGGCCGTAGCAGGCGAAGAACAGCACAAAGCCCAGCACGCACAGCTGCACCATCGCCCGGTGCCCGAGCAGCGCCCGCACGCTCCCCTTGCTCTCCGGGCGCGGATCGGTGATCGACGGCGTGCGCGGCATGCGCACGGTGGCAGCGATGGCGGCCAGCACGAGGAACATCGCGGCTTCGATGGAGAACAGCAGCAGGAAGCTGCCGGGCCGGCTCTCGTCGACGAGCTGCCCGCCGATGAGTCCGCCGATGCCGAGCCCCAGGTTCTGCAGGAAGAACTGGAGGGCGAAGGCACGCGTACGGGTGGCCGTGGACGAGCACCAGACGATCATGGTCGCGAGCGCGGGCTGCATCACGGCCGTACCGGCGCCCAGCAGGGCCGCGGCCAGCACGACGGTGGGCACGCTGTCCGCCAGGCCCATGCCCAGCGCCCCGGCGGAGGCCAGCAGCGCGGCCACGACCAGCACCGGGAGGGGCCCCCGCCGGTCGATCGCCCGTCCCGTGAAGGGCAGGACCACGAGAGCGGCCATGGCGAAGACCGCCAGCACGGCCCCCGCCGTGCCGGCGCCCAGGTCCCGCACCTGAGCCACGTACACATAGAGATACGGAACGGTGAACCCCAGCCCGAACGCGCTCAGCACGTTCCCCGCCTGGATCCGGCGCATCGCCGCGCCCATCGCCTCGGTCACACTCACCTGCTTCGGTTCGGAGGTCTTACCTCAGAAGACTTCAATCCTAAAGTTCGATACTTAACTCTACACACCGAAGGACTTCAACGCCAAGCGGCTTCCGTGGGATACTCCTGCGCATGTCCGCAACGCAGGAGCCGAGCCTCGACGAGCAGATCGCCGCCTACCAGCGCGAGTTCCGCGACCTCGACCCCCAGGTCGAGAAGGTCGTCTCGGCGCTCGGCCGGCTGAACCGCCGCATGAACGTGGCGTACGGCCGCCAGGTCGCCGAGCTCGGCATCAGCAACGCCGAGTGGGAGGTCCTCAAGCACCTCGTCCTCTCCGGCGCCCCGTACCGCCTGGGCCCCGGCGAACTCGCCAAGCGCCTCGGGCTGACCCCTGCGGCCATGACCCACCGCATCGACCGCATGGCGGGCGAGGGGCTGGTCACCCGCGACCGCGACGAGAACAACCGGGTACGGGTCATCGTGGAGCTGACGGACGAGGGCCGCGCCAAGTGGCTCGAAGCGATGCGCATGGCGACCGCCTTCGAGGAGGACCTCCTCCAGGACCTGTCGAGCGAGGAGCGCGCCGTCCTCGGCGAACTCCTGATCCGCCTCCTGCGCCGGGTGGAACACGCCCAGCCGGACGCGGGCGGCCGCCTGACGGACCTCGACTAGCGAGCCGAACGGCCCGTCACCAAGGGCCTTGACACGGCCCCCGGGGATCCGTAAGGTTCTTCGAGTTGTCACGGAGCCGGAACGGTTCTGCGACAGCCATCCCGCCGCGAACGCGGCACCCAAACCCTGCACGATCTCCCGACCGGGACGAATTTCGGCATGCCGAAATTCATTTCGAAGGCTCGATTATGAGCCTCCCGGGAAATCCGCTAGAGTTTGAAACGTCGGAACGGCCCAACGGGTCGGGAGGACAAACCCGCTGACTGGGAATCAGGCCCGAAAGGATCTGATAGAGTCGGAACCGCCGGAAAGGGAAACGCGAAAGCGAAGAACGGCCCGGCAGCCCGCTCCAGCGGGTGGCAGAAACGGAAAACGGATCTGCTAAGCTGGAAACACGAAAGACCGAAGGGAAGCGCCCGGAGGAAAGCCCGAGAGGGTGAGTACAAAGGAAGCGTCC